>CAZYVH010000073.1:5186-14098 GCA_964650905.1 uncultured Wenzhouxiangellaceae bacterium
GCAATCAACCATATGCTAAGGCATTTGAGTCTGACCCCGGTTTTACGACGGTGCTGATCAGTTTCTTCTTCATGTTGCGCGCAGGTGGGATCAAGGTCTCCATCACCGAGTTCCTGACACTGCTGGAGTTATTGAAAAAACGTGTCATACGTTTTGATATCGAGCAGTTCTATTACCTTGCGCGTGCCAGTCTGGTCAAGGACGAGTCCCTTTACGACCGCTTTGATCGTGTTTTTTCGGCCCATTTTAAAGGTGTTGAAGACCTGTTCGGCCCGGCCGGGGCAGACATCCCCGAAGAATGGTTGCGAAAACAGATCGAACTGGGTCTGAGCGAGGCGGAAATGGCCCAGGTAGAAGCACTTGGTGGCTGGGAAAAACTGATGGAGACCCTTAAAAAGCGTCTTGAGGAACAGAAGGAACGTCACCAGGGTGGTAGCAAGTGGATCGGTACCGGTGGAACCTCGCCATTTGGCGCCTATGGCTATAACCCGGAGGGTATTCGTATCGGTCAGGACGGGTCACGTCACCGCCGTGCGGTCAAGGTCTGGGATAAACGTGAATTTCGAAACCTTGATGACACCCTGGAACTGGGTACACGCAACCTGAAAGTCGCCCTGCGGCGCTTACGCCGTTTTGCACGTGAAGGCGCAGCAGATGAACTGGATCTGCCCGATACCATCGAATCGACCGCCAGGAACGCCGGTCTGCTGGATATACGCATGGTGCCGGAACGGCACAATGCCACCAAGGTATTGCTGTTCCTGGACATCGGCGGGTCGATGGACGACCACGTACGTATCTGCGAGGAACTGTTCTCTGCTGCCAGTAGCGAGTTCAAGCACCTGGAGTATTTCTACTTCCACAATTGTGTTTACGAGGGGCTCTGGAAGGACAACCACCGCCGCCACACCGACCGGACCGCGACACTGGATATACTGCACAAGTATTCAGCGGACTACAAGCTGATCCTGGTGGGAGACGCGACCATGAGCCCCTATGAGATCAGCTACCCCGGTGGCAGTGTTGAACACATGAACGAGGAGGCGGGTGCGAGCTGGATGAACCGCTTGCTCCAGACCTATCCGAAAGCCATCTGGCTGAACCCGGAACCCGTCGAGCGCTGGGACTTCACACCCTCGATCCAGATGATCTCGGAATTGATGGAGCAACGCATGTACCCGCTGACCGTCAGTGGCCTGGAGCAGGGTATGCGTGAATTATCCTGACAATAAAAAACCGCGGCCAACCGGGGGCGGCCGCGGCTTTCCAGGTTGAAGTCAGAATTTCTGGCCGAAGCGGATACCGATCAGCCGGGGCCGGGTGGTCGTCGTGGTCCATGCGTGACCCGGTGGGCGGGGCAGGTTGGACAAGCCGCCATAACCCGGGTCTGCCTTATCGACGACCGGACGTTCGTCAAACACGTTGTTGACATACAGGGATAGTGTCCAGTTATTCTTTTCAACACCCGCAGAGAGATTCACCAGGGTGTAATCGCCCATCTCCACCCTGGCAGGGACATTAAGTGTGTCCAGGTCGTTCCAGCGTTTGCCGGTAAAGGCGGCTGCGACCTGGAAGAAAGCGGGCACGGTGCTGACCTCAAAATTGCTCCGCCAGATGCCGGTCAATTGCAATTTTGGCACATAGGGCATGGGTGTACCCGCAGGTGCGTTGGCCGGCAGTCCATCAAGACGTTCTGAATCCCGGCGCCAGAAATCAGTTTGCAGCGTGGCATGGTTATACGAGCCCGTGAAGGTCAGCGTGTTATTCTCATTGGCCGCCCAGGTCAGGTCCCATTCCACGCCCTTGGTTCGCGAGTTACCGACATTCTGAACAATGGTCAGGTTGGAAACGGTGAAATCCAGGAAGCCGAACTGGAAGTCCTTCCAGTCAAGCAGGTAGACCGCGCCATTGAAGCGGACCGCGCCATCGGCCAGTGCCATCTTCCAGCCAATTTCGTAGTTGGTGACAAAATCGGGCAGGTACTTGGGGATACCGGGCACACGGGCGCGGTTGACGCCGCCGGCCCTGAAGCCTTCGGAGTAGGTGGCATACACCAGTTTATCATCATCGATGCGGTACTCGACATTGCCCTTGAAAGCCCAGTCGTTGCCCGTGGCCACGTCATCGAGGATGCGCGTATTGAAACAGGGGTACTGAATTTCGCCGCCTTCATCGGCCGGAATCTGGACAAACTTACCGTCGATGTACTGCCCGGTGCAGTGTCTGAGGAAACCGTTGAAACCGTAAAGTGAATTCTTGTATTCAAAGTATCTTGCGCCGATGGTGCCGGTCAACTTGTCGGTGAAGTCGAATGACAGTTCTCCAAAGGCAGCTTTATCACGGTCTTCGCGGACCTGCTTGGTTTGCCACACAACGTTACCGCCTTCGACCACGGAGCCCGCGACATCCGAATCGGGAACCGTCCATTGCAGGTCAAAATCGTGTTTCTGGTCCTGGTAAAACAAACCACCAATCCAGCGCAGACGTTTTTCGGCCGAGGACTGGATGCGGACTTCGTGGCTCTGGCGTGTGAAGTGATTGTTCGCATCGACGTACTGGGTGCCAATGGCGCATTCACCGGCGTCGTTGTAGTAAACGCAGTAGGAGCCCGACGGATCATATCCGTAATCCGGGTTGGCAAGGTAATAGGCCCAGTACTCGGTGTAATCACTGTAGTCATACTGGTAATCTTGCTGCCGATCCAGGTACGCCCCGGCATAAATGACGTCCAGGTCACCGACATTGCCATTCAATGTCAATGAGGCCTGGTACCAGTCATCTTTACCCGTGGAAGGCCATAGCCGGCCGGATTGAAGATCACCGAAAAATTCGGGGTTGTGCTCAAAATAACCTTCGTGATCTGATTTCTGGCCCATGATCCCAGGTGTGACGGACCAATTCTCGTTCAAATCAATTTTCAGCAATGCGCGGGCGCCGGTGGTCGTTACGTCGTTGGCATTTTTCTTGACCCAGCCTGAATTATCTACCGTGTGGGCTTGTGGCCCGGGGAAGTGCATGGTCGTTGGAACCTCGTCGATATAACCACCCATTTCCTTGTGCCAGGCAACCATCCGGATCGCGGCGCTTTCACCCAGCGGGACGTTCAAGAAGCCATTCAGGTTGTAACCCGGGTCGCCACTCTTTGTCATATTGGCTTCCAGGTCGTAACCGCCTTCAGTTTCACCCATCACCGGTTTGTTGGTGATGATGCGGATGGTACCCGACTGGCTGCCCTGACCGTATAGCGTGCCCTGCGGGCCGGCCAGTGTTTCGACCCGGGCAATATCGTACATATGGATATCCAGGACCTGGTTGATGGTGGTCACTGGTTGTTCGTCCAGATAGTAACCGACGCTGGGCATGGAAGCGGAGTGGTTGCCATCGCCGCCAGAGGCAATGCCGCGCATGTAAATCTGGCCAAAGCCGGGTCCACCCGGACCGCCCTGTGCAGTGAAGGACACCGTTGGCAGGAAATTGATAAAGTCCTCGAATGAGCGGACATTCAGTTCTTCCAATTGCTGGTTACCCAGCACCTGGACCGAAAGCGCAACATCCTGCAGGTTTTGTGTGCGTTTTGTTGCGGTAACAATGACCTCTTCAAGGACAGCCGAATTGCCTTCCTGAGCCTGCGCCGGCACGACGACCGTCGCGGCCACGACAGATCCCATCAGGGCCATGGAAATGGATTGGGTTAACTGCTTGCGATTGAACGTTCTCATCTGTGCCTCCTGTTTCTGTTTTTATCTGATTTCCAGCATGCAAAAGCGTGTACGCACTTGTGGCAATCCTGGAATTTTTGTGACGAAATTTTATGAATCTATGTTAGCAGGTTATTCATTTAATTTCTTTTAAGACTAAGGTATAGAGTCGCAACAGATTTATTGGGCTGAAACTATACTCATCGGGCGATAATCATGGATAATGTCCGCCATGTTAAATACCGGTAATACAGATAACGGTGATCTGCAAACCGCGTTTAAAAACGCGGTTGATCTGCTCGGGCATGATCCACGCCTGGCGCAGGAGCAGGTACGTGAAATTCTGAAAGTCCACCCCGATTTATCCAGGGCAAAGTGGATACTGGCGGCAGCTTATCGTCTGCAAAAGATGCCGCAAAAGGGGCTGGACGTACTGGCACCACTGCTTGGGGAACTCAGCAATTCTCCAGATTTTCTACATGAGATTGCACAATGCATGGGGGCTGTCGGGCGGGGTGAAGAGGCTATCAGAGCCCTGCGTAAGGCAATCGCACTCGACCCGAAACATGCTCCGGTCTGGCAAAGCCTGGGCCACCAGTTGGCGGTTGCCGGAGACGAAGAGGGTAGTCGCCAGGCATTTGAACGGCATTTTGAACTCTCAACGCATCATCCGGAACTGATCGAGGCCATCAAACTGTTGCGTGAGGGCAAAATTGGCAAGGCAGAGCGAATTGTCCGTGAATTGCTGAAAAAATTTCCCACCGACGTAACTGCAATTCGTATGCTTGCCGATATCGGTTTTAAGATGGGCCAGTTAAAAGACGCCAGCCTTCTTTTGGAGCGCTGCCTTGAATTGGCACCGGATTTTCACGCGGCGAGACATGGTTACGCGTTGATTCTGATACGCCTTCAAAAGCCGGAGGCTGCTATCCACGAGGCTGAAAAACTACTGACACAGTCACCGAACAACCCCAACTTTTTAACCTTGAAGGCTTCTATACTGGTTCGAATCGGTGACCAGGCTGGGGCACTTGAGATTTATGAAAAAGTATTGCAGCACTATCCCAATCAAGCCAGGGCCCAGATGAGCTATGGTCACACATTAAAAACCGTCGGCAAGCTGAACGAGGCCATTGAGGCCTATAAAAAGTGTATCCGCTTAAGCCCCGAGGTCGGTGAAGCCTATTGGAGCCTGGCCAATCTGAAAACCTTTCGCTTTAGCGATGGAGACATTGAAAATATGCGCAGGCAGGTGACGGTCAAGGGCGGTGACGCCGATGACCAGTCACATCTCGCCTTTGCCCTTGGTAAAGCATTGGAGGACCGTGGTGAATACGACGAATCCTTTAAATTCTACAAGCGTGGCAACGGCATCCGGCGAATCGAGCATCGCCACAACCCCAGGGTCAATGTCCTTGAGTCAGTCAGACAGGTTCGAGCCCTGCCAAAGGCGTTTTTTGAGCAGCGCAAGGGCTGGGGTTGCCAGGCACCCGATCCAATTTTTGTCGTGGGTCTGCCACGTTCAGGTTCAACTTTGCTGGAACAGATACTGGCCAGCCATTCACAGGTCGAAGGCACCCAGGAGTTGCAGGACATCATAGGAATTTCCCGGAAACTGGCTGACAAAAACCGTGCAAATCCGTCTGGAAAATATCCGGAAATTCTTGCTGACCTGAGCCGGGAACAATATCGTGAACTGGGTGCGCAATACCTTGAAAGCACCCGCATTCACCGCAGCGATGCACCTGTATTTATCGATAAAATGCCCAATAATTTCAGACATATCGGATTGATACATCTGATTTTACCGAACAGTAAAATCATTGATGCAAGACGTCACCCTATGGCTTGCTGTTTTTCGGGGTTCAAACAGTTGTTTGCCCATGGACAGACGTTTACTTACCGTCTGGAGGACATCGGCAAGTACTATCGGGACTACATCCGGTTGATGGATCACTGGGACGCAGTGTTGCCGGGAAGGGTCTGGCGTGTTCAATACGAGGAAATGGTGACCGACACAGAGGCACAAATCCGCGCGCTGTTGGATTACTGCGGACTGGAGTTTGAAGAACAGTGCCTGAGGTTTTACGAAACCGAGCGGGCGGTGCGCACACCCAGTTCAGAACAGGTGCGCAAACCGATCTACACGGAGGGTCTGGAGCAGTGGCGAAATTTCGAGACCTACCTCGATCCACTCAAAGAAGCGTTGGGGCCTGAGGTCATGCAGCGCTATTCCATATGACTTCGGGTCTGATGGCACAGGGTATGTACCCGATGATCGCACAATGAACAAAACAGGAAGCTTGCTGAGCATTTTGTTGATCGTATTGTTACCGGCCTGCAGTAACCGGCAGGTGTATGACAACATACAGCAGAATGTGAGGCTGCGATGCCAGAAAGGTCCTTACTCCGACTATGAAAAATGTATGCAGCGCAGCAACGAAAGCTATGATGAATATAAACGGAAGCGGGAAGGGTCTATACAATAAAAGTAGAGTAAATAATTAATGTAAAATATAGGATATATATATTATATTAATGATATATATAGTAATTAAATATTTATATTGATTACCAAACTGATAAGAACTCTGGCTATTTTGATGGGCTCCCATTGCCGTTACCATTGCGTCTTCCATTACGACGCCCACGCCGCCACAGGACCAGACCGCTGAGCGCAAGCAACCCCAGTGCCAGCGCCAGCAGGTCGTATACCAATATGCCCACAGTACCAAATATCCGGCCGCTGTGAATGTCAAGCAACAGCTTCTCCAGGCTGATTCCACCACCGTGGTAGTGCTCTGCAATCATCTGACTCAGCTTCGCCGGGGCATCACCCGGGGACGACCAGCGTGTCTTGGGGCTGGTTTCATCCACTTGCGTCCAGTCGAGCAGGTCAGTGTCACCCAGCCAGGTGTGACCGGCGGATTTGACCACCACTGCACCATCGGTGGCACGGCCAATCGCTGTAATGGGTCTTGCACCCGGCGGTTCCCAGGGGATGCGTTCGATCAACTCTCCCGTGCGGGTCAGAAGCAGCAACTCTTCACGACAGGCTGCGAGCAGCCAGTCATCAATGGCGATCACGCCCAGGCCGTCGCTGGCAATCGTTACCGGCTCGCCGTCGAGATACAATTGCGAACCCGCAAAACTCAGCCATTGACCGTCGACCGCGTAGTGCCTGATCTCGGCAGGCTCGCCCGGCCCGTACCAGCGTAGCAACATTGGTTGCGACAGGTGCTGCCGGTCGAGACCCAGTTGGTGGGAATGGTTGAGCACGAGACCACTCGTCACCAAAAAGACAATAAAAACGGCCGCGCCAGCGCCGATCGAGCGATGCCAGCGGCGTGTCGTGGAGGCCTTGCGCTTTTTACAGGTCATCGGCACAAGTGCTGTCGGTATGCAGGAAAAGTGCAACGCGGGCCAACCGGTTCAGGGCCTGGACAGACAGGGTCGCACCGGATATCCCGTCGATGTGGGCGTCCAGCGTGTCGTTTTCTGCCAACGCCACGCCGTCAAACTGGTCGGTAAAAGCCGGTGTGGAAACCTCACCACCGCGGTTTTCACGGTAGATGAGCACGCGCAGGCTTTTTATCTGCCCGTCATCGATGATGGTACCGATTGTGATGGGTAGCTCTTTACCAATTTCTTCCAGTATCCAGGCCGAGCGGTTGGCTCGGCACCAGTAACGCAGACGCAGGGCAGGGTAGGCGTGGCCGAGTATCTTTTGCACCCGGGATTTTTGTTTATCCTTGAGCCAAATCATGCTTGGTTTAGGCGGTGACCCACTAAAAGCCCGCTGGATAAAGGCGTCACGGGTTTCATATACCGTCGCAGCGTCAGCCGAAGCCGCCAGCAGCATGACGGGTACGATTAGCATGTACAATCTCATCGGATTAAAAACTGTAACCCAGCCCGACGTCGATAGCCTTAAAATCACGTCCGTTCAGGGTCGCGAGATCATGATCGCGGTTGCGGTAATCAAATTTGACCACGACGTTGGCATTCAGCCACCAGTTGAGACCCAGTTCCCATTGTGAGAACCGGTCCTGGCCGCGGACGCCTTTAAGGTCCTCGTAGCGTGCATAAAACCCGGCATATTCGTTAAACCGGTAACTGGGCTCGAGGTACCAGCCGGTTTGACGGTCAGCATCGGCTGCTGTTACCGCGTCACCGGAGAAATCCCAGCGTGTATACAGTGCGCGCAGACCGAAACCCGCGTTCCGGTAATCGATATGGCCCTCCACCAGGGTGCCGTCATCGAGCCCGTCATTTGAGTTTTGACTTGGGTCGAACTGGTATTGCACGCTCAGCGCTGCCTGCAGACCGGGGATACCCAGGTAACGCAGACGTCCGCTGATCGCACCGTCGCTGGCGCTTGCCTCGGCAACTTTCTGGCGACCGCTACGGACCCGGAAAGCATTACCGCCGCTGGTTGGTATCTGCAGACCTGAGGTCAATGCCAGGTCCCAGCCCCAATCTGAACCCCAACGGCCGTTGAGCGCGGCGCCGGCTTCCCACCAGGTGCCCGGCACGATGATGTTTTCAACATCGTTGCGTTCCACACCATAGAACGTCGTTGGTTCATGGGTCTCATTGATGATGCCCACTGGCATTAAAAAGATACCGGTCCGGGCGTGGAGATCCGGGCCTAAGTCATACTCAATGAAGGCCTGTTCCAGTTCGACTTCACCGGGGGTATTGCCACCACTGTCAGCCGCGAACGAGTGTTCCAGCTCCACCTCCGAGTAAAAACGGGTTTTGTTATTAAACTGGTGACCGAAAAACAGCACGAACCGGTGAAAATCGATCTCGTCGACGTCACGCGCCGGGTCGGTGGCATCGAGGCTTGTATAGTGCAATTCGCCATAACCGCCGATACTGGTCTGCAGGGTTGATGTTTGTGCCGCCGGTTGAGACTCAATGACTTCGGCCACCACTTCGACCTTTGCATCGGTCTCATCAGTTTGGTTTTGGGTCTGTGCCAATTGCTGTTTCAAGGCATCGATCTGTTGTTGTAGCGATGCCAGTTTTCTCGCCAGGTCAGCGTTGTCCTCGTGTGCGTACGCGGGCGTAGCAGCGATTAACAAGGTCAATAAAGCCGTGTTGAAATACGGGGTAAATTTGCCATTGATCTTCATTTGAGAAGGTCCGTGTAGAAATAGGGGAAGATAATGGTTGTATTTTATATACAAATGAGAATCATTCGCAATA
>CAZYVH010000073.1:14198-15799 GCA_964650905.1 uncultured Wenzhouxiangellaceae bacterium
TTTCAGGGTCTGTGGATGGTCATGCCCTTGACCACGGCGGATGCCTTGCCTGAAGTCACACTGGCAATGGAAAGTTTTTCCTTGACCTGGCTGACGCTAAGACGTGCAATCTCGTTCATGCTTTCATCGAGTACCTCGCCGGTATCCGGGTCACGTATGACCTCGACATCACCAACGGTGAACTCCTGGCCGACCGATACCCCTTCACGGGCACCACGGTTAACATATACCTTGTTGCCTTTGACCATGACCACGGAACCTGTCCAGGAAAAGTTTGGTAACTGCTCGAGCATGAAGGCAACGGCATGGGCACAGGCATCTTGCACTGCAAGCCCGACGTTATCAGCCTTGTGACCGCCGAAAGCCGCGCCCCAACTGCCGGTTGCATAACTGGTATCCATGCCTTTGCGTTCATGGGTGCCAACCACACTTTTTGATGCCAAAACCTGGCCGGTGGTCGAGTCAACAATATAAATTGTGGCATTGACTTCACCTTTGCCGCCCTTGCCGCCAATCCTGAAACCCTTGATACGGATACCGCCATGACCGCCTCCCGTGTCACCCTGTACATGGGTAATGGCGCCTTTGACCAGTAACTGGGCTGGTGTCATCTGGCCGGTTACCGGGGCTTTTTTACCCCCTGCGGTACGACCGGAGGCGACGAAATCCTGTTCACCAAGCGCCGCCATGCGCATGTCGGTTTCGCCGAGAACGATAAATTTCCCGGTTTGGTTGAGCATGTCGGTCAACACCGTATCCCAGGCGTCGCCGAGGCTCCATTGGCCAGACCAGCTGGCTCTGTTTTCAAATTTGGTAACGGTGATCGAATAACGCAAGCCACCGCTGGCCTCCTCCGCCTGGGCTGGTACGATACCGCCGACAATAGCTAAAAAGATGATGAAAACAAATAAAGATTGCACTTTTTTCATAAAAATTCTCCCTAATTTCATCCGTGACAACAAGTGTATACGTTGCCAGAGGGAAGTGAAAGAAGCAGACCCGGTCGATGCATACGCGCTTGTTGCATGAAAGCACCGGGGATATCTGAATTACATTCTGAAGGTCCAGCGTAATTTCGCCACCAACTGGTTGCTGACGGGGTGCAGGTCAAGGGGGTTATCACTGCCGATGGGACGCTGCCAACCCCGGTTCCAGACGACGAACAGGTCGTTGCCGGGTCTGATCGTCCAGCGCAGACGGGTGTTGGCGCCGGCACTGCGGGATTCGGAATCGTACTGGATATTACTGGATAGGATCAGGTCGGGTGAAAAGGCATAGACTGCCTTGATTTGTCCCACATCAATGGTGAAATCTCCTTCGCGCAGGCGACCGGTGTTGTGTGCGAAATTGACTTCGAGCCGCAGGTGGCCGGCAGGGGTGGTGTAGCTGGCGAAGGCACTTGCCTCGGTTAGCGTGCCGCCGTAGAAATCCCCAAACCAGACCTTGCTACCAACACGCCAGGCGCGGTGCCCGGCCGTTTGTGCTTCCAGGCGGTAACGTGTGAAATGGTAGTCGCCCGCCGGTATAAAAACACCTTCCGCGATCTCAAACGGCTCATCCAGGCGTTCGAATTTTGGCATGACGTTGGCTTCGAAGTGCTC
>CAZYVH010000074.1:0-15632 GCA_964650905.1 uncultured Wenzhouxiangellaceae bacterium
TTGCCGGCGAGACGTGCCTTGCGCCCAACCACTTCACGACTCGCTGAACCCTACAGTATAGGCTTGACATGACACCAGGCAGAGATGAAGGTTGTATACTTAGCCATTGATGCTGCACTGCCGCAACCGTATTCAACAACAAAGACCCGTCATGAAATATTCAGCCAAGCTTGTCATATGTGCGATCACGGTTCTTGCCGGCCTGATGCCGGTATTGGGACACGCCCAGGGGCGTGAGGTGGCGGGGCCGCTTGTGATACGTGGCGGCTGGTTGTTTGATGGTATCAGTGACACACGCCGGCGTAATTCCGGCATTGTTATTCGAGATGGCAAAATCGCAGCGCTTGATGTTGAAGCAGCAAAACAGGATATGGCCGGCGCGACTGTCATCGACCTGGCGGATACTGAAACAGTATTGCCCGGTATGTTCGATCTGCATGCCCATTACAATCTTGATCTTGTTGACAGGGGCCGCGTCGAGGAAGTTGTCAATAACGGCATCATTTTTCTTGCCAATGGCGTGACGTCCACCTGGTCAGCGGGTGAGTTTTACCCCGAGCGTGTCATTGCCCAGCGCGATCTTATTGAGGCAGGTGACGCCATCGGTCCACGCTTGTTTGTCTCTGGTCCCTATTTTGGTGCCTTTCGCTGTGAATATAGTATCAAGGTGGCAGAAGATGATTGTATTGCCTGGCCCAACAAAATCTCTGCAGAGGAAATTCGTGACGAAGTCGACAAGTGGGCCAAACAGGGCGTTATCAGCATAAAGATAAAACAGGCTTCGCCGGGCGAGGCAAAGACCATTATTGAGCAGGCCCACAAGAACGGCATGACAGTAGCCGGACATCTTGCAAATTACAAGGTCGAGTATGATGTCACCACGCGTGTTGCCATTCTGATGGGCATCGACCGCATTGAACACCAGCTTACCCTGGCACTTGAAGGCAGCGATTCCACACGTGCAGAAATGCGGCAAATGGTAGATTTGATGCTGGAGCACCAGGTCTTTTACGATGCCACCCTGCAAATGTATGGTGGCATTAATGAGATCAGGAAACATGCGGATGAAATGCTCTGGGTGGATGAAGCCCGATATTTCACACCCTACACGCAGAAACTGCTTGAAGAGCGCGGTCCTCCGTCCCCGGAATCCGATGAGCCGGAATATAAGCAGCGCGTCCTTGAGTTAAAAACCCTGTACGACGCCGGCGGTGAAAACCTTCTTATTGTTGGCACTGATGAGCCGGTCTATACCAGTCGCTTGCCGGGCTTTGCCTATCACCGGGAATTGCTCGCCATGACCTATGCCGGGTTATCCCCAATCGCTGTGTTAAAAGCGGCAACCATCAACGGTGCTACCGCACTCGGCGTTGATGACAGGCTCGGCTCTATTGAAACGGGAAAGCTTGGCGACCTTGTGGTGGTCAGGGGTAATCCTCTTGATGACATTAAGGCTGCCCGTGATATCAGGATCGTTGTCAAGCAAGGTGTCGTTTACGATCCTGAAGCCTTGCTTGGGTCTGTGGAAGGAAAAATCGGACCCAAGGGACCTGATGATCATGCGGACTGGGAACTGCACATCAAACCACTGCGCCCAGGCCCAGTCCAGCCCACACCACGAGAAGCAAAAGAAACCCAACCCAATATTCTGTTTATTGTGGCTGACAATCAACCCGCCTCGATATTGGGCGCTTATGGGAACCCGGATGTCAAGACGCCCAATATTGATCGTCTTGCCAACGAAGGCCTGCGTTTTACCCGTGCTTTCGCTGTACACGGCATGTGTTCGCCGACACGCGCCACCTTGTTGACGGGGCTCCTGCCGTCCCAACATGGGGTCCAGGATTGGCTCGATGATGAAGAGATGAAGAACTGGCCCAGTGACTGGAACGCTATCAGA
The DNA here is from genome assembly GCA_964650905.1 of uncultured Wenzhouxiangellaceae bacterium. Classification (GTDB taxonomy): domain Bacteria; phylum Pseudomonadota; class Gammaproteobacteria; order Xanthomonadales; family SZUA-36; genus SZUA-36. The sequence goes on from CAZYVH010000074.1 coordinate 1,901, forward strand.
GAGTATCGAACGCTGCCGTACACACTCAAGAATCGAGGCTACCAGACCGCACTGATCGGCAAATGGCACCTGGGTCAGCCACGGCTGCCGTATGAGTGGTTCGATTATTGGGTGACCTTTAATTTAGGCCATACCGTTGATCGTTCGCTATCCGGGTGTCATTGATAAAAACCAGCTAAGTGATTTGTTTATTGGTCAATACGACCTCATGCCGACCATCCTGGATATGGCCGGCGTCAATGTGGAAATACCCAATTCCCCTGGCCGGAGTTTCGCCGAAAGTCTGAAAGGGAACGAACCCGCATCATGGGGCGATGCAGTGTATATGGATCAGGAGGCAACCCGGGTGATCCGAACCAGCCAGTATTCATATTGGAAGCGGATGAAAGGAACCGGTCAGAACGAACTCTACGATATACAAAAAGACCCCGGACAAGAGAACAACCTGTACGGACAACCCGAATATGCTGACGCCGTTTCAGAATTGGATAGAAGGTTAACCCAATTCTTCGATACCTGGTCCAATGCTGAATATGATCTTTGGCGAGGCGGTACTGTGAAGGGATCTACAGAATCTACCCAGGTTTATAAATCCCTGTACGGCGAACAATGGAAGCCACAGGCGGAAGTCCGGCCCGCCTTTAAAGAAAAAAAGTCCGGACACCCATAACTTCCCAATGAAGGACATGGGTGCCCCCACTTATTTCCCGTTCGCGGTCCCCGAAGGTGGTGTGCGCAAGATCTGGGTGACCTATGGCGAAGCGAAAAAATAGCCGAATCGCCATGAAACCCGCAGACCGAAAGCTTGGTATGGGCGCGAATATCTCCCGCCGTGATTTCCTGAACGGCGTCAGCGTTGCCATTGGCGCTTCATTGCTGCCACCGGGCCTATGCGCGGGCGAGCCGGAAGGACATGCTGTTGCCGGCTACTATCCACCGGCATTGTCCGGCATGCGCGGTTCGCACCCCGGTTCGTTCGGGGTGGCACATGCTTTACGGGACGGTAAAACCTGGCCGTCGACCGACAGTGATAAAAGCTACGATCTGGTGGTCGTTGGCGGCGGCATCAGCGGACTCTCTGCGGCCTATTTTTATCGCCAGGCCCACGGCAGCGACGCGCGCGTACTGATACTCGAAAATCACGACGATTTCGGCGGCCACGCCAAACGAAATGAATTTGAGGTGGGTGGCCGCCCGCTGATCGGCTACGGCGGAACGATGTTGCTGGAGGAGCCAGGCGCAATGCGGTCATCCGCTGTGTTATGTCCCCTTGGGGTATGACCCCGCAATTACTGGCCTGGCCATTGCCACATCGGGCCTTTTGTGCATAATCTAACGATGTCAACCAAACTCCCGACGCTCATTGCGACATCCGTGGTCCGCGGTTCCAGGCAGGGCGAAAGCCATGGTGGAATATACAGCGTGGATTTTGAGAACCAGAGCGGTCAATTGCACGTTGACTGGAACACCAGTGACATCGATTTCGAAGGCCGGGGTGCTGACCGCGGCCTGCGCGGAATTGCCTTTGACGGTAACGACATTTATGTGGCGGCCAGCGACGAACTATTTTGTTACGACCGCAACTTCCAGATTACCAAGTCATTCAAGAATCGTTATCTGAAGCACTGCCATGAAATTGTGCGCAAGGACCGGCACCTGTTCCTGACGTCGACCGGTTTCGACAGCATCCTCGCGTTCAACCTCGACACTGAAAGTTATGACTGGGGGTTCAGACTGACCCGGGCATACGAGCGCTGGGATGGATACACTTTTGATCCCCGTACAAATGCCGGTCCGGCAGCCGTCAATGACTTTCATATCAACATGGTGCACGTTGACAACAGCGGCATTTTCCTGAGCGGGTTGCATACACTGGCGTGTTTGCACCTGGACAAGGACTGGACAGTTACCGAGTACTGCAGCTTGCCCCAGGGCGTGCATAACGCGAAACCCTGGCAAGGTGGTATTTTGTTCAACGACACAAAAAAAGATGCCGTACGCCAGGTCTCACGTGATGGCCGGCAAGCTGCATTTCGTATCAAGACTTATGCCGAAGATGACATAGAGTTCGCCGGTGTGGATGATTCAAAAATTGCCCGGCAGGGTTTCGGGCGTGGTCTGTGCGTTGTCAGTGACCGATTGATAGCCGCAGGGTCTTCACCATCGACGATTACCCTCTACGACATTGAGTCCAGGCAGCTTGTAGGTTCTGTCAATCTCTCCATGGATATCCGCAATGCCATCCATGGCCTGGAGGTATGGCCGTACTAGTGTACTGTCAGCCCTAATGAAACAAGGCCGGGAAGCCCGGCCTTTTCTCTTGCTTTCTTATTGTTGTATCAGGATCAACCACCCCAGCGTTTTGTATACCTCACACCGAACTCCCTGGGCCGATTGACATAGGCGTTCTGGTGGTGAGGTCTGCCTTCCGCGAGTTGCGCGGCAGCCCACAAATACTGACCGGTGCCGTACGTATACGTCGCGCGCTCGTCGGTGAGGTTGGTGACGAACACGTCCACTTGCCAGTCGTCACCCACGATGCCGGCACGAATGTCGCCGATGTTATAGCTGGGGTTCACGAATTGCGCGTTTGGTGAATCAAGCGGCGAAAGATTCTCGAGCCTATTGAGGCTGTCACCGGTAAAAGACCACTGCAGGCGGACAAAGGAATCCTTGGCCCCCAGCAAGCTGGTCGGCCGGTGATACTCGGCCCACGCCGCTGCCTTGTAGTCCGGGGTGAGCGGCAACCTCCATCCCGCTTTTATCTCAAAGTCAGGGTCGTCATTGAGGTTATGGTTGGAGTCAGTCTGGGCCTGCATTTTTTCAAAGTTGAACCCAAGCAACCAGTTTTCATTTGGTGCGTAGTCGAGTGTGATATTAAAGCCCTCGATATGCGCCTCACCCAGGTTGGCGATGACCGTCTGCCAGGGCTGACCGCAAACATGAGCTATACTAAGTTGGGTGGGGGGAACCTCCTCGCCCGTTTCGGGGTCGACACAGTTCACGAAGGATGGATCGAGTGCCTGGAGCTGGTAATCCTGCCACTTCATGTAGTAGTAGGTTAGATTCAGGCGGCCCTTGCCGTCGGCAAAGCCGGACTTATAGCCCACCTCGTGGTTTTTCATCAGGTCTGAATCGTATTGTAACGGGAAAAATGGCTCACCGCGGCTCCGGTTTACACCGCCCTGCCTCACGCCTTCCGTGTAGAGGGCGTACACCATCTTGTCGTCACTGAACTTGTAATTCAGACTGACCTTCGGGATAAACCGGGTTTCTGTGCCTTTCCTTCCCAGCGGACGCATATCATTTGCCTGGCGATATTCCTCATCGTTATCTGCGGCAATCGCTCCCTCCCAGTAGAATTCACGACCCGGATGATTGAGCCAGTAGGAAGCAACGTTGCTGCGATCGAAATAACGCCCGCCGACCGTCAGGTCCCAGCTATCGTTGATGTGCCAGGTTATCTCTCCGAATACCGATTTCTGCTTCCAGTCCGTATTTTGTGCTGCAGTCCAGTTCTGGGTCGCATTAGGGAATTCAGTCCCGTGATACCACTCCCAAAATTGTAGCGAGATGGAATCTTGATACAGGCTGGCAGCGAATTGGTCGTTAACCCTGCCACCGGGTGTTGGAGCATGGTACGAATCTCCCCAGCTATCCGTGCTGTCCTCGTAGTAGCCACCAATGAGCCAGTCGAAGTGATCCCCGCTGCCCTGGAGGCGCATCTCCGCCGTCAGTTTGTCTTGCATGGCAGGCTGGTAATACACGCTCAGGTAATCGGCATCGACGGACGTTCCGGAGCAATACGCCGGCCACCACACGACCATGCCCGTATCAGGGTTGGACCAATAATACGGCAGGTAATCCGCCGTGTAATAGGTATCATGGCAATACGTCGCCGACCAATAATGGGTGTAGGTTGTGGCATCTTCCATTAATTCAATGTTGCGCTTATAGTAGGAAACCGCCCCGACGAGTTGCGCAAACCCCATGTCACCATCGATTTTCAGCGAATACATGTTGAATTTTTCGTCGCGCCAGTTGTCGTGGAAGCGAACGACCTCGAGGTCGCCGACAAAGGGGTCCATAACGGAGTCCGCACCTGATTCGGACCTCTGGTAGTGGTATGAGGCCGTCGCCGCCCAGTCCTCGTTCATCTCCCAGCGCAGATGGACGCGGCCGCCATAGACTTTGTCATCGTTCCAGTTCTTGTCAACGGCAGCGGCATTGTCCAGGGTGCCAAATTGCCCCGGGTTCTTGTTGTTTGCCGGATCCGACCGATCGGCGAGGCCGTGCCAGTCGGCGGTGTGCCCGTATACATTATCGATGAAGCCGCCGTCACGGTCGTTGAATCCCACGACACGCATTGCCAGTTTGTCCTCGACCAATGGGACATTGAATACGAGCGATCCCCGATAACTCCCGGTGCTCTTACTGCCACCACGAAGCTCGCCATCGAAAACGGCTTCGAACTTGTTCATAACCGGCTGATTCGTGATGATACGCAAGGTGCCGGCCTGGGCGTCCGAGCCATACAATGTGCCCTGCGGGCCCGACAGCGCTTCGATGCGTGCAATGTCCACAGAGCGAATCATTGGTTGGGAACCGGTCTGTGTGACAGAGATCTCGTCAAGATAGACAGACGATGTCGCCTGGGCGAGCCAGTTTGATCCGGTGATCGCACCACGGAATACGACGGTGCTCGTGCCGGCGCCGTAACTTACGACGTTAACAGATGGCACAAAGCGCGCATAGTCCTCCATGGTCTTGGCGCCCATGGAGGCCAGGGCTTCCTGCGTGATTGCCTGGACACTCGCCGGAATATCCTGTATCGAGACCTCGCGTTTGGTTGCTGTAACGATGACTTCTTCAAGCGCGTAATTGTCTGCATCCTGTGCGTCTGCATCTTGTGCGATAGCGGCGTGGCCCGGATAGAGCGCCGTGGCAATGGCGCCGGCTACGGGTGTGAGCAAATATTTTTTCTGGTGTCCCATGCTTTTTACCTACGGTTATTGGCGGTAAATTGTGTGGATTTTTGCGTCACTGAGAAGGCATTCATTCTCGGTTTTTTGCCCAGTACAATACGGCCTTTATCCAGCTTGTTCTTCTAGGCTACGATACATACCACAATAGGTCAGAAAAAACTCTTTCCCTATAGGACGGGAGTGAATTTTGACGGATATGATCAAAGTACCGGCTCAAGGAGCCGGATCAGTTCACCGAGGTGGGCCTCATAATTCTTCCAGAGATTAACCGAGCTGGAATAGATGGGCTGACGGACCTGTTCGGAACTGGCTGTTTTCACCGCCCGCTCGGTTTCATGGAATCGCAGGCAGTTGTCCTCAAACGGCAACTTGCAGAAGTCGAGTATCCTCCCGACCTGGCCTTCCAGGTCAGCAACGACATCTTCATAGCGGACATCCAGCGTAAACCCGGGAGCAACCTGTTTCCAGTGATCCATCAGGCGTTGATACTGCAGATAGTATTCACCCAGTTCAGTGAGGTTGTAACTGAAAGGCTGACCACTTGCAAAAAGCTGTTTATAGGTGCCAAAACAACTGTCGAGCGGATGACGCAGCGCATTGATTATCCTGGCACCGGGTAGTGCAATCCTCAACAGGCCGACAAAGATGAAGTTATTTGGATTCTTGTCGATAAAGTAAGGCGCACCAGCGCGATACTTGCGCGTGGATTCGATGTAATCCTCCCCGATTTTATGCCAGTGTTGCTCCTCCAGGTCGAGGAGGTTGTTTGGAAAGGGCGAGCGTTTCCTGCTGAAGCGGCGAATTTTCCTGGCCACCTGGTGTAAATCACGCAGTTCAAAGGTGCCGTCAACCAGGGAGTGACTGGCCAGGATCTGCTCAATCAGTGTGGACCCCGAGCGTGGCAGGCCGACGATCAGGATGGGTGAGTCATCATTACAGCCCAGGCCTTCACGCTTGTGAATAAATTCATCATCCATGATTTCAATGATGCTGTCGGTACCCGCCTGCGTTTCAAGTGGATCATAAATCTCCGACTGTCTGCGCAAAAAATTGCACTGGTCGATATGGGAAAATGCCTGGTCATAATCCTCGCGTGCCTCGTATTCCAGCCCCAGAGCATTATGCAGGTGCACGCGCGACTCATCATCCAGGGCATCGTCTTCCAGCAGCGTCTGCATGGCCTGCACTTCATGCTCTTCAAATCGAAAAGTTTTCAGGTTCGCCAGGCTCCAGTAGGCTTCGGTGTTGTCTGGCTTGGCCGCAATGGCTTTACGATACATCGCCACGCCGTCTTGCTGCCTGCCCACTGTTTTGAGGTGATGCGCCATGCTGCTCATGGCGCCGGACCTGCCGGGTGAGATGTCCAGAGCCTTTTCATAATAGCGGATAGCATCTTCATGCCGTCCCATCGAGCCAACGACACTTGCGGCCAACAGGTGTGATTCGGCTTTTTCCGGCGCCATATCAAGAATCTTTAGCGCACATTCCAGGGCCTCGTCGAACTTGTCCTGTTCACGCAGCACGTTGGTCAGGTCGACCCACAGACGGCCATAATCCGGCGCAACTGAAGCCGCATGTCGCAGGAACACCTCAGCATCCCTGTATTGCTTGTTCTCGGTCGCCAGGCCTGCAAGCAACCGGGCCGCTTCAACATGATTGGGGTCACGCTTGAGTATGGAGCGGTAAATTTCATCCGCCTCATCGGGCTTGTTCGATCTGTATTTTTCCTGGGCAAGATGTATTTCATCCGCAAACGCCATCCGCCTTCCAGGCGCTGCATTTCCTTCGGCTTGTGGCGATGCCGTTTTAGCGATAGCAATATCTTCACGTGCTCTTTCGATTTTTGTCACCACCCGTGGTCGGGTTGGGTCGAGACGCAAGACTTGCTCGTAGGCCTTGATCGCGGCTTGGGCATAGCCCCGAATCAATAACAGGTCACCGTTCAGGTCGTGTGCTGCGGCAAATTCCGGTTGCTGGCGCAGGGCTTCGTCGATCTGCCGTTTGGCGTCATCGAAATGCCGCAGGACCAGGTTTGCTTTGGCCGCGAGACACATAAAGTTGGCGTCACCCGGGTAGTCTGTCAGGGCTGCTTCGCAGGCCGATACGGCATCAGCCGCGTTCCCGGCTTTGAACTGGGCAAGGGCCTGCTCATACCGGCTTCTCTGTAAAGACTCGGTGGACATGGGCTTCTCCGGCTATCCCGGACATTTCACCAAGGATCCGGGAATTGCGCTGTAGCTGGCAAAACAGTTTGGTTGATCGTTCGAATAAGCATAGCGGTAGCTATGGTGTGAGAAGGATCGGCCGAAATGTGAAGCCAGATGCTGTGCAAAACCGGATAGGACAAACTGTCTTATTTGAAAAATACTACACACATGCATAATCATTTATTTTTTTATGAAAATTTATCATTTTATTGCCCACCTTGGTGAAATGTCCGAGCTATGTTCCAAAATGAAAGTTCACCACAGCAAGCTTACGATTGCCAGTTTTGTTTTAATTGCTAGTTTGGCATCATATGGCCTGGCAATTGTGCATCACACCCGAAGGCGCTGGTTTGATAACTTTCAGAGAAGCGATTTACAAGAAGGAATTCGCCTTGACCGCAGAATGTTTCCTGCGCCCGGAAACAAATGCCGAAGCCATCCGCTTGCAGGCGGATGAGTTACGTGAATCGGTCGATGCGGTATTGCTTACCGATAATCAGCACGGTCAGGTGCATATGTCGGTACTCGCGGCGGCGCGGTTGATGCTTGACAACGGCATCGATCCGATCATGCAACTCAGCTGCCGCAACCGTAATCGCATCGTGCTGGTGTCTGACCTGTTGGGTGCGGCAGCACTCGGTGTGACGAGTCTGCTGCTGGTGCGTGGTGACAGGGTTCCACGTGGTTTCAACCCGCGCCCCAAAGCCGTATTTGATCTCAACGCGAGAGAACTGATTGAAACTGCAGCAACCATGAACGAGGACCAGGGCCTGGTCTCCCGACCTGCTTTTTTCATCGGTGGCGTGGTCACTGCATACCCTCCAAAACCTGGCTGGGTACCAAAGCAACTGAATGAGAAAGTCGGTTCTGGTTTGCATTTTATAGTCACGCACCTGTGCATGAACTTGACGCCTGTACGCAAATACATGAGGCACCTGGTGGGAAACGAACTGACACGGCGTGTTGCGGTTATTGTCAGTACAGCCATATTGTCTTCTGCCGAGGATGCCTTGTGGTTGCGCGAGCACAGGCCGAACGCAAACATTCCTGATTCACTGGTAGAGCGGCTCGCTCAATCCCCAGATCCGAAGAAAGAAGGTGTCATGATTTGCAGTGAACAACTGGCAGAGCTGGCCACCATCCCGGGAGTCAGTGGAGCCAATATCATGGCCTCGACCGACCTGTCGGTGATCCCGGCGGCCATTGCTGCAGCGAACCTGGACGGACGGTAGCCTGCTGCGCTGCCCAGGCAACATGCAAAAACCCAATCCCACCAGGCAAGTCATCGACGACATTTTTCGCCTGATCAGTTCCGGTCTGTTCGAACGGGCCGAACACGAATGCAGATCCATGCTCGTCAATCACCCGCAGGACGTTAATATCATTGGCCTGCACGGTGCGGTACTGCTCAAGCTGGGGCGAATCGATGAAGCACTCATCGCCCTGCAAAAAGCCATTGCGCTCGAGCCTGAATTCGCCAAGCCGCACGAAGACCTGGGCAGGCTGTTCCTGGTCAGGAAAGAGCCCGACCAGGCTGCCCGTCACTTTTCACAGGCCATACGGCTCGATGGCGGTCAGGCCTCGGCCTACGATGGCCTGGCCAGTGCTTTGGCGCAACTGGGGAGAATAAAAGAGGCCGAAACCGCCCATCGGCGGTTCATCCAACTCTCACCCGTTGCCGGCACGCTGCTCGAGGTAGACCGGCTACTGAGCGACGGGGATACCGTTGGTGCGCAGCAGCGCTGTGAAGAACTGCTGGGAAAAGAGCCCGGCAATACCCAGGTCCTGCTTATGCAGGCCCGTATTGCCAGTGCCGATGAAAGGTACGTTGTCGCCGAGCAATTGCTGAGGCACATTATTGCGCTGTCGCCCAATGCGTATTTACCCCACGTCGAACTGGGCCGTTTCCTGGCTGAACAAAGCCGCTTTTCCGAAGCCATCGAGATGTTTGAGGCGGCAACTACCCTGAACGAAGGTAACGCAGACATCTATCGCTTGCTGGGGGATGCACTGGCCGTGGTTGGCAGGTCAGTCGACGCGCTTGCAGCTTATCGACACGCACTGCAGTTGCACCCCGGGGATTCGCATTCACTGGCTGGACAAGGCCACATGCTACGGTTTGCCGGTAACCGTGATGACGCCATTGCCTGTTACGAAAAATGTACGGCCATGCGACCCGGGTTTGGTGATGCCTGGTGGGGCCTGGCAAGCCTGAAAGACTACCGGCTGTCGGATGAACAGGTACAGACGATCCGCAGCCAAATCGCCTCGGATGACCTCGGCGTTGATTCTGAGATCGCCATGCGGTTTGCGCTGGCGAGGGTGGCCGAGGGGCGTGGGGAATACAAGGCAGCCTGGCAAGACTACAGCCGGGGCAATGCACTGAAGCGCGAGTCGATCAGCCACGACCCGGAGCAGACAGAACGGTTGCACGACGCCATCATCAAACAGTTCAGCAGTGATTTTCTGCGTCGCGAGACTGCCAATGCGGACTCAATGCATACGCCGGTCTTTATCCTGGGTATGCCACGTTCAGGTTCAACCTTGATTGAACAGGTCCTGGCAAGCCACAGCAAGGTCGAGGGCAAAGGGGAGCTGCCCTATGTCATCATGCTGTCCTCGACGCTGGGCCGGCAACGCCAGGACGGGCTGCGCTACCCGGAAGCGATGTCAGATCTGACCCGGGAGCAACTCGAGGCCCTGGGCAAGGCTTATGTCTACCATTCGGGTGTACACCGCCAACTTGAGCTGCCTTACTTCACGGACAAAATGCCAGCCAATTTCTCACACATCGGATTGATCCACATGATGTTGCCGAAAGCCAAAATCATCGATGTGCGCCGGCATCCGCTGGGCACCTGCCTGGCCAACTACCGCCAGTTGTACGCGCAGGGGAAAAACCAGACCTACGACCTGGTCGAACTTGCCGAATACTATCTCGAGTATCGCAGAATGATGGACCATTGGCAGGACGTTCTGCCGGGCCGTGTACTGCAAGTGAACTACGAAGACGTCGTCGCGGATCTGGACAGCCAGGTCAGACGTCTACTCGATTATTGTGAGTTGCCCTGGGACGACGCCTGCCTGAATTACCACCGGAATACCCGACCGGTGAACACCGCGAGTGCTGAGCAGGTGAGACTGCCGATATACAACGATGCCATCGATTTTTGGAAGCACTACGAATTGCAACTCGAACCCGCCAGGAAGATACTGGCGCCGGTGCTATGAAAATGTTGCTGGGAGCCTGTTAACAGGCCCCGGTCAGTACCCGGTCATATCACCCACTCTCGGACGCAGCAGTTTGAAGCGTTCAAAGCCGAGTGATTGCAGGTAATCCAGGTCGAAATCATACATACCGATGGTGTTACGCTCTTTCATTTTCTGAGAGCAACGGAAAAGACTCTTGTCAGCTGTTTTGTTGGCTTTCGAGACACTCGGGTAACAGATCTTCGACGGGCAGGTATAGGCGCACCCCGCGTTTGCGAACAGGGTAATGTTTTTCTTGTTGTCGATGGCTTTGAGCAATTTCTCATCGTCGTTGGACGCCATTGGCAGAATCACGGTATCGTAGAGAAGAAAAGCTTCATCAACCTTTTTCAAGGTGTGTATGTTTTTGATGACGCTGGCCTCCAGCCGGTAGTCCGGGAAGTCGCTTCTGATCCATTCTGCCAGTTCGTCGTTGGTGATGATCAGCGAATTACCGGGGCGGTGGTATTTTTCCAGGAAAGACTGGTTTTCTTCATATTCTTCCGCTGTCACAAAGTGGTTTGTGAGCGGCAAGCGTACGTTGATGTTCATCCCATAAAGGGAACGGACATCGTAACGGCTGAGTTCAGTGGCTGTGAAAAACCGTCCACCATAAAGTGTTGATGCCTCGGTGAATCCAAAGAAGCTGTCGATTTGCTCCAGCGGGATATGATCATAGTTCTCCTTGATGAAGCGCTGGATGGGTAACGCAGATGCCTTGCCGCGTGCTGAAATGGTAAATTGCATGTTGGTCTCCATGACAAGTGGGCCCAGCCCGATGCCAGCATGAAGAGTATAAGCGGTTCAAACGCCAAAGTGCTATCCCAATTACCGGGAACATCGTCATTGGGGTTGGCTGATTGACGAACAAGAATTACCAATAATGCATGGATTATCCGTCGTCAAAGCAATATGTGCAGGCCGTGTGTGATGTCCTCCCCTGGCTCAGGGAAACCAGGCGCATTCGCTGGCATTAAAGAATATACTCCAGACATGACAAAGACGTTCAGGATTGGCGGTGACCTCGAAGTGGCACGCATGGGATTTGGAGCGATGCGAATTGCCGGGCCGATTATCTTCGCATTGCCTGTATCAATTCATTGCGGCCGGGTGATCACATCGTCGCACCCAGGGTTATCTATTGGGGCGTGCGTAACTGGCTGATCAAATTCTGCGAACACTGGGGCCTGGGGCTGGATCTGCTCGATAGCACTGACCCGGGTGCGATTGCAAACACTATCAGGAAAACGAAAACCAGGCTGGTCTGGATTGAAACACCCTGCAACCCGACCTGGGATATGATTGATATCGTGGCAGCCTCATCGAAGCCGTCATTTATCCAGGTTTGTCCAACCATTTTTGGCCCTCGACTGTAGTGTATCTCGCTAAAGCACCCTGCGCGTGTAGGGATGGATGTCCAGAGAGCCATTTTTTACTATAAGTATCAGCCGATTTGTGGTATTCCAGCAACATTGAATAAAGAACTAATGAGGGTGCAAGTTATGCTAACGGATTATGAAATTACCCGGCAGGCCGATATCCGGCCGATCAGGGACATTGCCACAAAACTTGGTGTTGCTGACGAGGATCTGTTGCCCTATGGCGACGAAGTTGCCAAGGTGAACCTCAATGCCCTGACCCGCCCACGCAAACGGCTCGGAAAACCACGTCTGATCCTGGTTTCAGCCATAACGCCGACGGCCGCAGGAGAAGGTAAAACCACAACCTCCATCGGCCTGGCGCAGGCGATGGACAGCCTGGGTGAATCCGTTTGCCTGGCACTGCGCGAGCCATCTCTCGGACCCTGTCTGGGCATCAAGGGCGGTGCTACTGGCGGCGGTTACAGCCAGATTGTTCCCGTCGATCGTATCAACCTGCATTTTACCGGTGATTTTCATGCCATCACGACGGTCAATAACCTGATATCCGCCACCATTGACAATCACGTTTTTCAGGGCAATGAGCTGAACATCGACCTGCGCCAGATCATCTGGCGACGGGTGATGGATATGAATGACCGCAGTCTGCGTAAAATTGTCATCGGACTGGGCGGCAGGATGCAGGGTATTCCGCGTGAAGGTGGTTTTGATATTACGGCCGCCTCTGAAATTATGGCCATCTTTTGTCTGTCCAATGATGTGGACGATCTGCGCGCACGGCTGGATAACATCCTGGTTGGTACCACCTATGATGGTAACCCGGTTTATCTGAAGGAACTGAATATTACCGGCGCCATGATGGCCTTGTTACGCGATGCGATCCATCCAAACCTGGTCCAGACCCTGGAAGGTACGCCCGCTTTTATGCACGGTGGTCCGTTCGCAAATATTGCGCATGGCTGCAACAGTGTTTTTGCCACCCGCATGGCCATGCATTACGCTGACTGGACGGTGACCGAAGCCGGTTTTGGTTTTGACCTTGGCGCGGAGAAGTTTTTCGACATCAAGTGCCGCTCCGCCGGTCTTGACCCCGACGCGGTGGTGGTAGTGACCACGGTGCGGGCTTTGAAACTGCATGGAGGCAAAGCCAAGGACGCGCTTGCACAGCCTGATCCGGAAGCCGTCAGGGGCGGGCTGGAAAACCTCGACAAGCATATCGAGAGTGTGGCTCATTTCGACAAATTCCCGGTCATTGCACTGAACCGTTTCGCCGATGATACCGATGAGGAGATCGCAATCATCCGTGAACGAGCAGCCACTCATGGTGTTCTGTTTGCAGAATCACGCCATTTTACCGAGGGTGGGAAAGGCGCACAGGATCTTGCCCGGATCGTGATGAAATCGGTTGATCACAACAAGCCGTTCAGGCCATTGTATGATCTGGACGATACATTGTATGAAAAGGTCCACAAGGTGTGTCAGAAAATGTATGGGGCCCATGACGTGGCCTTCAGCAAAGAAGCTGAGAAAGACCTTTTAACCATCAGGCACCTCGGTCTGAGCAAATTACCGGTCTGTATTGCCAAGGCACCCAGTTCGCTTTCTGATGATCCGACACTGCATGGCCGACCGCGAGATTTCCAGGTAACGGTGCGCAACATCCAGGTCAGCGCGGGTGCGGGTTTTCTGGTCATTCTGACCGGTAATATCATGCGTATGCCGGGTCTGCCCAAACGGCCCAAGGCTGAGCAGGTGGAATTATTGCCCGATGCAACCGTGATCGGGGTTGGCTAAGGGAAGGGGTCGGAGTCAAGCGTCAGAGTTCAACTCTGATGCTTGACTCCGACCCCGGTTATGCCGGTTATGCTCTGGCACTTGACTCCGACCCCGGTTATGCTCTGGCACTTGACTC
>CAZYVH010000075.1:0-14972 GCA_964650905.1 uncultured Wenzhouxiangellaceae bacterium
GCTGGACTGAGGGTCATAGCCGTAGCTATGGCTCGAGGGAAGCTCAAGCCCAGGCGTATATGGACAAGCCAGGACCGGGATAGGTATTGGGCCGGGTACAAAGTGCACCTTGGGGTTTGTTGGTAAATCAGTCATTTTAATAAACTAATTCAGTTGGTTACACACAGGCCCATTACCGACTGGTGAAATGTTCGGGCTAACCCAATCAGACCTGCGAGTTTGGTTTCCACAAGATATTTCCATCGAATAAGAACAACGAAAAAGATTAGCACTAAAGACCGCTGGACACATGCAAAAAATAACTGACAAATTTTTGACACTTTTTAGACTGGTGTTTTTAGGCGACAATACGCGCCGGTCCATTCCAATTCACAACATCCTGCAATGAAACAATACAAAGTCAGCTTATACGGTAATCAAAAAACCTTTATGGTCAATAAGGGGGAGTCGGTACTCAATGCCGCCTTGCGCCAGGGCGTTATGCTGCCGTACAGCTGTAAAAATGGCACTTGTGGCAGTTGTGCAGGCAAACTGGAATCCGGCCGTGTGCATTACCCGTTGCACCCGCCACTGGCGCTCAGCACCGGGGACCTGGTTGCAGGCAAAGCCTTGCTGTGCCAGGCAGAACCACTCGGGGACCTGGTTATTCGTGTCCGTGAAATCGAGGCAGTGCGGGATATCCAGGTGCGCAGGCTTCCGGCGAGGGTGATAGAAAAAACCGCACTGACCAGCGAGGTCATGCGTCTCAAAATCAGATTACCCGCCGCCCAGCGACTTCAGTTTCTGGCCGGGCAATACATAGATGTGCTGCTGCCGGGGGGTAAACGCCGTGCGTTTTCCATTGCCAGTTCACCCCAAATTGAGGACGTGCTCGAATTGCATATCCGCCACGTGAAAGGTGGTGGATTTACCGGTTGGGTCTTCGATGAACTGCGCGAACGCGACATCCTGCGTCTGGAAGGACCACTGGGCACATTTTTCATACGCAATGACGAGCCCGACAGACCCATGATATTGATGGGTGGTGGCACCGGTTTCGCACCGCTTAAATCCATGATAGAAGACCTGTTGTCTCAACGTGACGAGCGACCGCTACACCTGTTTTGGGGCGCCCGCACAGCCGCTGAGTTATATATGCACGATGAGGCACTGCAATGGGCGCAACAAAACAAACACATAAACTACTCAACCGCACTGACAGAACCGGGTAAAAATGCACCGGCAGGCAGTTTTGAAGGGTTTGTACACGAAGCAGTATTGCAGCAATACCCGAATCTTGACGCCTTCGATATATATATGAGCGGTCCACCGGCCATGATCGACGCCGGCCGTACTGCCTTTTTAGAACACGGCGCCCGGCAACGACGGATCTTTTTTGATTCCTTTGAATTCGGTCTGGACGTACCCGTCAGGGTGCTGGCCCGGCCGCATTAGCAGAAAGACGCAAACTGTCGGATGGCAGCGGTTGCGGTGGCTGACCCTGACCGATGCGAAGCGCGTTACGGAAGCAGGCCATGGCCTGTTCTGTTTCGCCGCGGCGTTCAAGTAATTGGCCGAGACTGTCGTAACCAATACTGCTGGGTTCCAGTTCCAGACTCCTGACGACGTGTTCACGGGCTTTGCCCCACAATGATTCGCCGGCGCATAAACGCCCCAGTGCGAGGTGCAGGGCGGCATCGTCCGGATGCTGTTGCAACCATTTCTCGCATTGCTTCATACGTTTTGAGCGGTCCGTTACACCCGGGTCACCGTAACGCAACACCAGCGCCGGGTTCCATTCACCCTTCAATGCATGACTCAACACCGGCTCGGCCAGGTCTGGATTTTCCAGCCTCGATGAGGCACTTGCGAATGCCTCTATCACTGATGTATGACGTCGCATCGGGCGGTGAAAGCTTTTCCAGGTTGCCTGCAACACATCGGTAGTGTCGGCATTTTTGAGCTTGTTGACAGCAACTTCCATCTCAATGGCTTTCAGTTGTTCCTCATCGAGGATACCGACCTTTTTCAGGACCGGCAGTAAAGCCTGCAATTCGTCCCATTCGCCCAGGTCACGGTAACAACGCGACAACAATTCCAGCACCTGCGGGTGACGGCGGCGGCGTTTTTGAAGGTCTTTGAGTATGGGCAACGCAGCGCTGCTGTCAGCGTTATCCAGTAACAGGCGAGCCCGCGTGAGCGCGACGAGGAAACGCGTTTTCGTACCACCACTATCGGCCTGTTCCAGGTAACGTTCCCGCCGCTCACCGGCATCCTGATTATCGGCTGCCTGTGCCGCTGCCAGGTAATGCGCCGTCGTTCTGCCCTGCTTGCCAGCAGATTTTTCAAGTGCTTTTTCGGCCGTGCTCCAGTCACCTTCGGTCAAAGCCAGCAGGCCCTTTTCAAGCTGTTTGACCGCGCGCTGCTCACTCAACCTGCGTGCCGCAACAAGCGGTTTACGCCACAACCAGGTCGTAAGCTGCACAGCAAACCACAAAAGCACAAAGGCCGTTATCAATACCAGCACACTGGTTTCCAGCGTCCAGTCACCAAAATTGATCAACACACGACCTGGGTCCGTCTTGAATACGGGCGCCAGCGCACCCGCCACCAGCAGCAATGCCAACACCAGCAATACAAGCAAACCACGCTTCATTCGACGTCTTCCCCGTCTGCCGGTGGCGGCGCCGATTTCAGCAGCCTGCGACTATCACGCAATTGCCTCAACTGCAGCCAGGGTGGGCTGATATCAGGCATTGCGGGCGCGATGTCGACCCCCAAAAGATTTGTGACCGCTTTTTGCATCATTGCAACTTTGCCCGCACCATTGTGAAAGAACTGCTCCAGCGTGGCGCCAACACGCTCAAGTGAAGCCTGGTAGGTACTGGCATCATGACGCATCAGCGCCAGGCGTGCTGACTCAAGCTGCATCCAGATACCCTGGCGCAGGTAGTCCTTGTCTGCGATGGTCAGTAGTTCCCGATCTTCAGACACACGGCGTTTGACCGTCACCAGTGATGCCAGGGAATGTTTGAAACTCGCCCACCAACCGGCATCTGCCGGTTGAGCAGCCTGTTTCGTGCGCAGCCCTGCATCACCGGAAAATGACAGACCGGGAATGGAATTTTGCAAACCAGTGATACGCGCAGACAGTTTCACACGATCAACGGCAGGCACCGCCGCCAATGCGCTGCGGGCATCTGCTATACGTTGCCTGACGCTCAAAAATAACGGGTCCCTGAGTGCTTCGAGCTGGACATCGGCCGCCTGTAGTGCCAACTCGGCGGCCTGTGGGTCCGAAAACAGTTGTAAGCGCTCACTGGCTATCCGCAGCAGGTAGTCAATTTCCGCAATGTCCAGTTCCATCCCCGCGTTTTGACTGTTGGCCGCAACACTGGCCAGACCGGCCTCGGTTAATGACTGGCGTTGTTCCAGAGAACGGACGCTACCCTGCAACGCCGCGTTCGTGGCTTTCTCCCCGGCACTCTCACGCTGGAGCCTTGCCAGTTGCGCTTCCAGTGCCCTGGCACCTTCCTGAAGACGGGAAAATTCAGCCGGGTCAACCCGTGCCTTTTGCGCATCGAGCTGTTGTCTGAGTTTGCCCAGCGATTGCGAAAATGCCTGTTGCTGTGTCACAAGATCAGCCACTGAGGCTTGCACAGGATCATTGGTCTGAGTTCTGGAATATGCCTGCCACCATTGCCAACCGCCGACGGCGATCGCTGCCAGCGCCAGTAATAGCGCCAGTACGGCCAGGCCCTTGCCTGAAGAAGCCGGTTTTTTATCTTCAAGCAGCCTGTCTACCGGGTCTCTCAGGGCTTGATCGATTTCATGGTTCACTTGCTCTTTGTTCATTCTGCTCAGCCAGTTGTCTGATCGATTGCAGCAATTCCTTGTTTCCAGGACCTGCAGCCAACGCTGTTCGACGTGCACCCATTTGTTGTAAATGATGCGCTATACGCGCGGAGATAACCAGTATCGGCGACGCCAATACCTTTTGCCAGATGACATCCGGCAAGCTGGCCGCCGCCAACTCGACCGCCGAGACGCTGGTCCAAATACTCATCAATTTGCCGGCATCAGCGATCGCGTCAATCTGCGCATGTGTGGGTTTCAGGGCACACCGCTCATAAACCATCGCCATAGACACAGTCCAGCCCAGTTCTGCCAGGCCGCCAGCCAGCGTTTCACGGCCACCGGGGGCTGCAAAAACCACGGCTGCACCGGGCTCCTTGGCCAGTGACGGTAACTGCAACAGGTCCTCACTGGTATAGCCGCTTTGTGCCTGCAATTGTACCTGATGACCGGCATCTTCGAGTCGTTTGCGCGTGGCAGAGCCGACCGCTGCGTACTCCAGTTCTGCCGCCAACTCCTGTGGTATGTGCCGCAAACCGAAATGCACCGCCCTGGGACTGGTAAATACCGCCAGTTTGCGACCACCTCCGGATTGCCAAGCGCCATGCATATCCATTGAAGGGGACAATGCACCGAAGCTATAAAGCGGCATGATGATCGCTTTTAAACCCGCATCCCCCAGACTTGCAGCCAGTTGCTGCGATGCTTCCAGCGGTCGTGTTATGAGCACTTGTAACATGGCACGATTATCGTGATGGTCAGTTTTGCAGTGCAGACATGATCTTTCCGGCGCCCTTTTCCTTGAGACCTGCTGCAACTTTTTCACCCAAAGCCACTGCCTCGGCGGCACTTGCCTCAGCGCTCACGCGAATGGTTTTCTTGCCGTTGGGCGCCCCCAAAACGGCAGTCAACCTGAGCTTTTCACCTTGCAAAACCGCATGCACAGCCAGTGGTACCTGGCAGGTCGCACCCAAAACCCTGGCCACCGTTCGCTCGGCAGTGGCAACAATGGCCGTCGCACGGTCACCCAGCGGATTGATATAAGCGCGTGTCTCCTCATCGGCCTCGCGGCACTGCAGGCCAATAATGCCCTGCGTCGATGCAGGTAGAAAATCCGGTGGTTGCAGCCTCTGGGTGATCCGTTCCCCCCAGCCCAGGCGCTCCAGTCCGGCGCAGGCCAGGATGATGGCGTCGTATTGCCCGTCGTCCAGTTTGCGTAGACGCGTATCAACGTTGCCACGCAGGTCCCTGACTTCGAGGTCCGGCCTGAACGCGAGCAGTTGTGACTGGCGGCGCAGGCTGGACGTACCAATACGGCTACCGGCGGCAAGCTCGTTAATCTGCAGCTTGTCACGACTGACCAGTGCATCATACGGATTGGCCCTGGGTAGCACCGCATCCAGCACCAGGCCCGCAGCCATTTCAGCGGGGACGTCTTTCATTGAATGTACCGCCAGGTCGGCTTCACCCGCCATGAGGGCGTGCTCGAGTTCCTTGAGGAACAATCCCTTGCCACCGATTTCCGCCAGCGGCTGATCAAGGATACGGTCGCCCTGGGTCACGATGGGAACCAGTTCAACCCGGATGTCCTCATGGGTCTTCTCCAGCAAAGACTTTACGTGCCTGGCCTGCCACAACGCCAATGCACTTTTGCGGGTGGCAATCTTCAGATGCTTGTTCATGTTAATTCCCGAATGAGTTTCCTGATCGCAGGCAGATTACGCCGGCTGATTTGCGGGTGTTCATCACTTCCGTCCAGCACTAAGAAGTGGCGACTGCCGGACGCTTTTTCCAGCCCCCGGATGCGGGTTTTTCTAACCAGTGCACCACGGTGTACACGCACGAACTCATCCGCATACTGCTTCTCCAGTTCCAGTAAGGACTGGTTGATCATCATCTTGCCGTGCTCGTGCACCACGACGGTGTACTTGTCCTGTGCCAGCAGGCAAATGACGTCTTTTAAAGGCAGCAGGTCGACCTTGCCGGCCAGGGTAGAGCGCAGAAATAACTCCTTTTCATCGCCCTGGTCTTTTTTAATGAACCGGCCGGCCTTTTCCAGCGCGGCCTGCAAGCGCTCGAGTCGGACCGGCTTGACCAGGTAATCAACCGCATCGCAGGCGAACGCATCGACTGCCTGGTCCGACCACGCGGTGCAGAAAATGACAGCCGGTGAATTGGCCTTCTGCTTCAACATCTGCGCCAGTGTCATGCCATCGAGACCGGGCATTGATATATCCAGCAACAGCACATCCAGCTCATGCTCGGCAAGCATCTGCAAT
Organism: uncultured Wenzhouxiangellaceae bacterium; assembly: GCA_964650905.1. Lineage (GTDB taxonomy): Bacteria > Pseudomonadota > Gammaproteobacteria > Xanthomonadales > SZUA-36 > SZUA-36. The sequence continues at coordinate 6,114 of CAZYVH010000075.1, forward strand.
GTTTCCTGGCCACTGACTGCTTCACCACTAACGTGTATGCCATCGATGGCTGACAACATACGGCGTAGCCGCTTACGCGCCGGCAACTCGTCATCAACGATCAGTATATTCAACATAAGGCAGACTCAAAACCGCAAAAAATTGTTCATGGTCCTGGTTTGTAATCAGGCTCGCCTGGGATCCAAAGGCCAGTTCCAGACGCTCACGTATATTAACCAGCGCCATACCATGACCCTGGCTCTGCTTGCCGTTTGGCGCCAGTGGGTTGCTAATCGTAATCACGACATTGTCTTTCTCACTGCGGCCATAAACACGAATCTCACCACCCTCCGGCCTCGGTTGCAACCCGTGGTTAACAGCGTTTTCCAGTAAAGGCTGCAAGGTCAGGGGTAAAATCGAAGCACCCGCGGGCAGTTCTCCTACACGCCAGTCAATACGCACCCTTTCACCGAGACGCCTGCGCTCCATTTGCAGGTACTTTTCAGCCAGGCTCAATTCCTCAGAAAGACTGATCAGGCTGTCCGCACGGCGCATACTGCCACGGAACAGGTCCGCAAGGTCCTCAATGGCGTTCTCCGCGCCCAACGGGTCATCCGCTATCAAACTGGCAATGGTGTTGAGGCTGTTGAAAAGAAAATGGGGTCGAATCCTGGCTTGCAAGGCCTGTACCCTTGCTTCCGACTGGGCCAGTACCTGCGCCTGCCAGAGGCTACGGATAAAAAGGTATCGAAACAAAGCAGCACCAACCAGCGCGACGGCCAGTACGCTCTGCAGCACAAACAGGCCAAAACCGCCACGGCCAGGCCCCAAACCCAGTACGGTGCCGATAATACCTGCCGAATAACTGAACAACAACGCTATGATCACGACCACCAGCCAGGCTACCCACCAGGCAATACGGGCGGACAAGCGGCTAAGCCAGGCACGACTGATACATATGGCGGAGGCCCCGACCAGCGCCAGTGACTGTGCGTACAACGATGTGATACCCAGCCGAACCAGGTTAAGTGACTGTAGTTTCCCCAAGGCAAGTAACAACACCGAAACCTGTGCCACAGCCATCACCGCCAGCAGCAATCGCCAGCGACAGAGTGAAGGTGGATACACGCCCTGATATTTCATTGTCGCGTGATTGTGAATGTCCTGTGGCACCTTAGAGCCTGTTAGCAATTCAGTCAAAACAGGCCTTAAACCACCGTCCTGTGTCCGCCATTTCCGGGTGGGCTTCCGGTCGTGATTTCCATGCATTCAAGCGCTTTTCCGGCAACGGAATGCGGTGCTGAATTGCTGTTGTCCATGGCGTATAGTGTAGCAGTCATTTCAAAGCGGGAATCAAGGAACCGTGAGATCTTTCAAATCGTTGTCGATTGTTATTTTTTGTGCCATCGCGCTGGCAGCCTGTGGGCTCAAGGGCCCGCTTTATATGCCGGATGACAACGCTACCAGTGAGTCTGTGAAAAAGCAAAATAACGATACGGGGGAAAAAGACGCCGAGGATGAAACGCGGGCAGATACCGGAAACTGACATCAAACCGATCTCGTTCCACAAAATGCATGGCCTCGGCAATGATTTTGTCGTTCTGGATCTGCGTGAGCAGTCCTTTCCCATTGATGCCACATGTGCGTCACAACTGGCCGACCGTCATCGTGGCATCGGCTGCGACCAGGTGCTGGTGTTGCGTCCACCACATCTGAGTGGGCAACTGGCAAGCTTTGAAGTCTGGAACGCAGATGGCAGTCGCGCTGAGCAGTGCGGTAACGGGGTCCGCTGTCTGGGTCTATACCTTCAAATGCGGGGCGAAGTCCCCGGCGGCACCTTCGTCCTTGGCGGTCCCACCGGCAGCGTTAGCGTCGAATGTCTTGAAAATGGGATGGTCAGGGCGGATATGGGTCGGCCCATTTTCGACCCCGTTGTGATACCTTTGAACCTGGCAGCTAGCAATGGCTGGTACACATTGATGATCGATGAGCAGCCGTACCAAATTGGGGCAGCCAGTATGGGCAACCCGCACGCTCTGATGGTCGTCGATGATATCAAAACCACTGATGTAGCATATCTGGGTGCCACTATCAGCCATCACCCGGCTTTTCCAAAGGGCTGTAATGCCGGCTTTGCCGAGATCGCCGACCGTAGCCATATCCGTTTGCGCGTGTTCGAACGCGGGGCCGCTGAAACACGGGCCTGTGGCTCAGGCGCATGCGCTGCGGTCAGTATTCTGCGGCGGGCGGGCCTGGTTGGAAAAACGGTAAAGGTGACCCAGGCAGGCGGAAGTCTTATAATAAGTTCACCCCCGGGAAGGCCAGTCATCATGACGGGGCCTGCTACACATGTATTTAAAGGGCATTTGACATGACAAAAAAAACCAGGTCAATGAAAGAAATCGTGGCGAGGTTTCTGCGCCGGAATCCCGATTTTCTGGAGCAAAATTCAGACTTGCTTAAAGATCTGGAATTGAGCCATGCCAGTGGACCCGCAGTATCACTGATCGAAAAGCAGGTGCGTTACCTGCGCACCCAAAATGAATCACTCGAACAACAACTCAACCAGTTGGTGCAGGTAGCATCAGATAATGAAAAACTCATGTCTCGCCTACACGCATTGACCCTGGAACTGATGGTGATGCGTGACGTGTCAGCATTTTTTGACCGGCTCAGTGAAGCCCTGCTAAGTGAATTTAATGCTGACATCATCAATATCACGCTGTTCAAATTAAAGATTAAAGCAGGTCCAAAAACACCGATATTTCATCTGCAGCGTGATAATCCGGAATTACAGCAGTTCAATGACAGCCTGGAAAAAGGCGTCAGTGTCTGCGGTCGTCTGAACCGAAATAAACGTGACTTCCTGTTCGAATCACGTGCACAATGGGTACAGTCAACCGCGCTGGTACCGCTTGGGGACGACGGCATGCTTGCCATCGGCAGCAGTGACCCGGCACGCTTTTATCCCGGCATGGGAACCCTGTTCCTTGACCTGCTGGCAAACGTTGTGACCAGCCGACTGGCACTGGAAGCCCCCCAGGATCAACGCCGCACTGCCTGACTATCACCGGCGATCTGGTGTAAGCTGGACAGCCATGCAGGACCTCGTTGACAAGTTTCTCAAGCACCTGGAAAATGAACGTGGTCTGTCGGCACTCACCCTCAAAGCCTACCGGCGCGACCTGGATCAGTTACTGGCATTCCTGGGAGCAGAAGGGGTCGACCGCGCTGAACAGGTCAGCCAACACCACATCCGTGCACTGATCGCCGACAGGCACCGTCAGGGTCTGGGTGGAAAATCCCTGCAACGGCTATTGTCTGCCATTCGTAGTTTGTATCACTGGCTATTGCGGGAAGGTTTTGCTGAACATAATCCGGCCAAACCGGTGAAGGCACCAAAGAGTCCACGGCATCTGCCGGCAACGCTGGATGCAGACGCCGTTGACCGGTTGCTGGACATCCCAACTGACAAACCACTGGCCATCCGCGACAAAGCTATGATGGAACTGTTTTATTCATCGGGTTTGCGCCTCGCGGAACTCACCGAATTGCATTGGGAGCAACTTGACCTCGTTTCCGGCATGGTAACGGTCACCGGCAAGGGCAACCGTAGTCGAATGGTACCTGTAGGACGTATCGCACTGGCAGCCTTGCTGGAATGGCGTAAAGCCCGCGGCCAGTTTACGTCTTTAGAGGAGGCCAGAGTCTTTGTGAGCAACCGTGGAAATCCGATTTCACCACGTACGATTCAGCAGCGTATACATTACTGGGCCAGGCGTCAGGGGCTGCCGCAAAATGTGTACCCGCACCTGTTGCGACACAGCTTCGCCAGCCACCTGCTTGAATCTTCCGGTGATCTCAGGGCCGTCCAGGAATTACTCGGCCACGCAGATATCTCCACCACGCAGGTCTACACCCACCTTGACTTTCAGCATCTGGCCAAAGTCTATGACAAAGCTCATCCACGGGCGCACAAGAAAGGTTAAACAGCGTTGGCTACACCATAAAGGGCGACGCTTGCAATCATGGCTGGCAAACCCCACTTTTGTTGCACGCTTTTTGTAAGGAGTGGCGTGTGGAACAATACCGCGGAACAACCATCTGCTCAGTGCGACGTGGCCAGCAGGTCGTGATGGGTGGTGACGGCCAGGTAACGCTTGGGAACACCGTTATGAAAGCCAACGCCCGCAAGGTGCGCCGGCTATACAAAGACAAGGTGATTGCCGGTTTTGCCGGCGCCACCGCCGATGCCTTTACATTGTTTGAGCGCTTTGAGGCCAAACTGGAAAAACACTCCGGTAACCTGGTGCGCTCGGCGGTGGAACTGGCCAAGGACTGGCGTACAGACCGTATGCTACGACGTCTGGAAGCACTGCTTGCCATCGCGGACAAGGACAACTCCCTGTTGATCTCGGGCAACGGCGATGTCATTGAACCGGAAAACGGTCTGATCGCCATCGGTTCCGGTGGACCCTATGCACAGGCGGCGGCCATGGCCTACCTCGATGGCACCGAGCTGGATGCTGAAACCATCGTCAGGAATTCACTCGGTATCGCCGCGAAAATTTGCATATACACGAATGACAACGTCGTCATCGAAACCCTGGGTACACGTTAAATATGTCTCAAATGACCCCAAGAGAAATCGTCCAGGAACTGGACAAGCACATCATCAGCCAATCGGACGCTAAGCGAGCCGTTGCAATTGCCTTGCGTAACCGCTGGCGACGAATGCAACTGGATGAAGAACTGCGCAATGAAATCACGCCCAAGAACATCCTGATGATCGGCCCCACGGGTGTCGGTAAAACCGAGATCGCACGACGTCTGGCCAACCTGGCCAATGCACCTTTTATCAAGGTTGAGGCGACCAAATTCACCGAGGTTGGCTATGTCGGCAAGGATGTCGAGTCCATTATCCGCGATCTGGTGGACGGCGCGGTCAACATGCTCAGAGAACAAGCCATCGTCAAGGTACGCTCACGTGCCGAAGACGCCGCCCGTGAACGCATCCTCGATATCCTCCTGCCGCAACCCAGACCCATGGGCTTCGCCAATGAACCACAGCCCGTGGACACACCCGCCAGCGACAGCCAGACTTCAACACGCCAGAAAATGTTACGCAAACTCCTTTCGGGTGAACTGGACGACAAGGAGATCGAATTCGATATCGCGGCGCAACTGGGTGTGGAAATCATGACACCACCGGGTATGGAAGAGATGGCCAGTCAATTGCAGGGCATGTTCCAGAATATCGGTGGTAACAAGACGCAGAAACGCAGGACACGCATAAAGGATGCCCTACCCTTATTAATTGAAGAAGAATCTTCAAAACTCGTCAATGACGAGGAAATCAAGCAACAGGGCCTGGAGAGCGCGGAGCAGAACGGTATTGTTTTTATTGACGAACTGGACAAGGTGGCCAAGCGCTCTGAATTTGCCGGCGCCGATGTTTCCCGCGAGGGTGTGCAACGTGACCTGTTGCCATTGGTCGAAGGAAGCACCATTTCCACACGCTACGGCATGGTCCGAACCGATCACATGCTGTTTATCGCATCCGGTGCCTTTCAAATGAGCAAACCGTCAGATCTGATCCCCGAGTTACAGGGACGTTTGCCCATCCGCGTTGAACTACGGGCACTCGACGCCGATGACTTTACCCGTATCCTGACTGAACCCAGAGCATCGCTGACCGAACAGTACACGGCACTGATGGCCACCGAAGGCGTGACACTTGAATTTTGCAACGACGGCGTGCGGCGTATCGCCGAGATTGCCTGGCAGGTCAACGAAACCACCGAAAACATCGGTGCCCGGCGTTTGCACACGATCATGGAACGTTTGCTGGATATCATTTCTTTCGAGGCACCGGACCGCGGTGGGGAGTCGATATCACTGGATGCGGCCTACGTCAATGAACACCTCGATGCACTCGCCAGTGATGAAGACCTGAGCCGTTATATCCTGTAATACGGTAACGGGTACAATAGGTACTTCCTTCAGATGAGTGCACCCGATGGCGCAGGCAGACAAAAGCACAAACAAGAAATCCGGTACAAATACCGGTAATAGCGGCACCACACATTTTGGTTACCGTGATGTCGCGATTGAAGAAAAGACCGGTCTGGTGCACCAGGTTTTCGACTCTGTCGCCGGCAAGTATGACCTGATGAACGATCTCATGTCGCTCGGTGTGCATCGTTTGTGGAAACGTCATTTTATCGCCATCAGTGGCGTCACGCGCGGCCAGCGGGTCCTTGACCTCGCCGGTGGCACCGGCGATATTGCCGCGTTGCTCGCCAGACAGGTTGGTGCAAACGGCAGCGTGGTGCTCAGTGATATCAACGCGGCCATGCTGGAAGTGGGCCGCCAACGCATGGAAGATCGTGGCCTGGTCGGTAATATCGAGTATGCCCTGGCCAATGCGGAACAACTGCCGTTCGCCGATGCCGAATTTGATGCGGTGACCATCGCCTTCGGTCTGCGTAACGTCACCGACCAGCCTGGCGCCCTGAATGAAATGTACCGGGTACTCAAACCCGGAGGACGGGCACTGATCCTGGAGTTTTCAAAGGTAGAATTTCCGGGTCTCAAGAAGATTTATGACAGCTACTCGTTCCAGGTTTTGCCAAAGCTCGGCAAACTGGTCGCCAACGATGAGGACAGCTATCGCTACCTTGCCGAGAGCATCCGCAAACACCCCGGCCAGGATGAACTGGCTGACATGATGATCGCGGCCGGGTTCAGCAACGTCACCTACCTCAACCTGACCGGTGGTATTGTCGCCATCCACAGTGGTTACCATGAGTAAGCCAGGTGAATATCTGACCCCACTGCCCGCTATGCTGGCACTGGCATTGGAAACCGCAATCAATAATGTATTGCAACTGGACCGGGAAGCGCCCGCGCGACTCGGCAAGCTCGAAGGCCGACGCTTGCAGACGGACCTCGAAGGCCTGGGTATTTCGCTGTTTTTTACGTTCAAACACGGCGTGGTCAGGGTTCGCCTGGAGACGGACGGACCACCGGACACCGTTATCAGCGGAACACCGCTGGCGCTGTTTGCCATGGCGGAACCGGAAGATGCTGAATGGGGACTACCCGATTCAAAGGTACAGATCAATGGCGATGCCAGCCTGGCCCGTGACCTGGAACGGATTTTCAGCAAACTGGAACCGGACTGGAAAGCCCCACTCAACACTCTGCTGGGCGATACAGCTGGATACCAGACCGCTGAGGGTATCCGCCGGGGCGTCAAAATGGCCAGGGAAACCGTCCAAAACGTCAACCAGGTGCTCTCCGAATTTCTGCAAGACCGCACGTCATGATCCGCAATCTGCGTCAGTTTTCCCGGGTCTGGCACATTGGCGTGATCGTCAAGCGCTACCGCCTGGACGGTTTGCTCGAGACACACAGCCTGCCAGCACCGGTACGCTGGCTGGGTGCTTTCATACCCTCCGGCAAAGACCTTTCCGGGTTGCCACGTGGTGAGCGCCTGCGCCTGGCATTACAGGACCTGGGGCCGGTTTATGTCAAGTTCGGGCAGATTCTCTCAACCCGCCGGGATTTGCTGCCCGACGATGTAGCGGACGAACTGGCATTGTTGCAGGACCACGTGCCGCCCTTTGAGGGTGCCCAGGCACGTGCAATTGTCGAGCAGTCGCTGGGCAAGCCCGTGGGTGAATTGTTCGCGACGTTTGACACCACACCACTGGCGTCCGCCTCGATCGCCCAGGTGCACCCGGCCACCCTGCCCGATGGGCGCGCTGCCGTCGTCAAGGTCGTGCGGCCCGGTATCAGGAAACAGGTAGAAAAAGATATCGACCTGCTCAAAACCATCGCCGCCCTGGCGGAAAAATTCCTGCAGGGCGGCGCCCGGATTCAACCCCTGGAAGTGGTGCGCGAATTTGAAACCTTTGTCTATGAAGAACTCAACATGCAGAGCGAGGCCGCCAACGCCTCCATGCTGAGACGCAATTTCGAAGACTCGCCCGACCTGTATATCCCGCAAGTCTACTGGCCCTGGTGTAGCAAAAAAGTGCTGGTGATGGAGCGTGTCAGCGGGCTGCCAATAGGGGACATTGAAAACCTGCGTAAACACGGTGTAAACCTGAAAAAACTGGCGCGCCGCGGTGTGCGGGTTTTTTACACCCAGGTGTTTCGCGACAACCTGTTCCACGCCGACATGCACCCCGGTAATTTTTTCGTCGATGCAGACAACACGGATGACCCCACGCTCATCGCCATGGATTTCGGCATCGTTGCCAGCCTGTCATCAAAGGATCAGTACTTCATCGCTGAGAATTTCAAAGCCCTGTTCAACCAGGACTACCGGCGCGTGGCCTGGCTACACATCGAAGCCGGCTGGGTACCGGAAGAAACCCGGCTCGATGAACTCGAAGCCGCCGTGCGGACCGTCGGCGAACCCAATTTCACCCGCCCATTGAACGAGGTCTCGTTTGGCAAGTTATTGTTCGACCTTTTCGGGGTCGCGCGGCGTTTCCAGCTAACCCTGCAACCACAATTGCTGATGTTGCAAAAAACCCTGCTGAACATTGAAGGCCTGGGTCGTCAGCTTGACCCGGAACTGGATATCTGGTCAGTGGCCAAGCCGGAACTGGATGCCATCCTGAAAGAAAAAAACAGTATCAGCAATGTCCGGAACGAGTTACTTGAGCGTCTGCCCGGCTGGCTGTCACAGGCCCCGGACCTGCCCGGTCTGATCCACGATTTCCTGGTCAAGGCCAACAGTGGCAAACTGAACCGATTATCACCGCAGGAGGCGGAACGCGCCAGACAGCAACAGGTGCTCGCCCGCCGCAAATTATTGCGCGCCATAGCCGGCAGTGCGCTCAGCATTTCCGGTGCCGTGCTGGC
>CAZYVH010000076.1:0-14877 GCA_964650905.1 uncultured Wenzhouxiangellaceae bacterium
GGACCAGTGCGGCTATGGCGTCATGAACTGGGCCTTCACAAATCCGGCTGAGCAGTTTCAACGGCTCGAGGCAACGGTGGACTAGATGGGACAAACCAGCCATATCAATCAATCCATCGCGCTTTTTGGTGAAAGCGTCAAGCATTTCTTCCGTGATCAAAAACGCTCTGCGCTGACCTCCCCCATGTTCAACCTCCCCGGCCGCCTGCTGCTGGGGAGCTATTGTTATTATGAAAACCTGCCGCAACTCCTCGCCCAAATCCTCAGCCAGACCACTGCACAGGACATCGGGCGTGGTATGAAAAACCTGTGCACACGCCCAAACTATGTGCACTTAAACTCACTGGCGCTGGGTTACCTCGTGGGGCGCGAGCAGGCACGTCTGTCAGGAGCAGATTACGATCATGACCCAGCCGGCACCGCCACGGTGATGGAATTCTGGTCACGGGTGGCCCGCAGCTATCGAAATGACGGGCTGGCGCTGCCGGATGAGGCGAACTTCACGGTCCCTGTGCTGCCACCGGAAACGGTCACAGACCTGAATGAACAGTTGCACGGTGGCGCAACGGACAAACTACGCCGTCAGATTCACCGCATGGTGGCGACACTTGAACTGTACACCTTCATTTTTCACGGTGAGGCCCGGGTTGGTATATTTCATCATGGCCCATACCCGCAAAAAAGCGGTGATACGCTCATGGTCAAGGAGCTGGTGGGGCTGCGGGACGACTTCTACCCCTGGGCGCAACTTGAAAGCCGTTTGCCGTATGACAATATCGCCTGCGTGATGCGCTTACACGACGTTCACTCAAAAATAGAACTTTTTGGCACGCTGACAACCCAACCCGCAGACTACGCCCGGTGTATCACGGATGAAGCGTTGTTCATCGTAGAAGACGGTGTCTACCGGCCCCTGCCCGACGCCGAAATCCCGAGCCTGACATGGACAGCCGCAGACGCCCAACTGGAGCTTTACCGCAGGATTATCGACTGGGACGACAGGCAACGGATCCGCTACGGCGCTGACCTTTACGGCTATCTGCTCAAGAGCTTTGGGGACCTGGCCGGATTAGACGCAGCGTTCAGCGAGGCCATCCGCTCGAGATTTGAGGAAAGCGTGGCACGGCACCTGGATGATCTTTACAGCGGCGACGAGCCACCCCGGGTCCTGGCGCATATTGCCACAACGCAGGAAGCCATCTTCTCACCACTTGACAGTCGCGGGGCGTCCTGCCCGTGACGCCCATGAGCCTGAATGAACTGAATGGCTGTATCAGACAGTTCGGGAACAGCCAGAAGGTATTCATGCGTTCGGAGAACCGGGCATTGCTGCGTTCGGTTCTTTTCGATGTGCCACGGCGTTCATCCATTGGCTGGTATTGCTATTACGACAGGGCGCCCGACCTGCTGCGCGAACTGGTGGCATTGATCTCACCCCAGGAGATCGGCCGTCGCATGAGGCGCTTGTGTTCCCGGCCCTACTACCTTCAGCTGTCCATTCTGATGTGCAGTTATTTCGGCGCACGCCAGCAATGCGTGCTGGATAATACCCGGGAAGCCGGCATTCCGGTCGGTGGTGAAAAGCTGGAAGATGCGCGCTTTGTGATCGATTTTTGGCATCGCGTGTGCCGGGCGTACCGGTCCGATGGTCATGCCCTGCCCGACCTAACGCACGGCACACAGGAAATTCTGCCACAATCTGACGTCCGGCGCCTGGATGCCGAATTGACGGCGTTTGAACCAGACAACCATCAACGCTTGCGACGACTGGCCGCGACCCTTGAGTTGTACGAGTTCATCCTGCACGGCGAGCAACGGGACGGACTCTTCGCCCACGGGCCTTACGCCGTTGGTGGAGGGTGCCAACTCGTGGTACAGGAGTTCACGGATTTGCAGAACGACTACCTGCCATGGGCGAAAACCGAGTCGAGCAATCCCTATCCCCGACTGGCGCTGGTACGGCGAACCCAGGGGCTGGGTGCACGCTTCGACCTGTTTGGCGGTGTGTTGTGGGATGCACCTGACCTCGCCGCCTGTGTGGAGGCCGAGGGTCTTTTTACACGCGCAGATGACGGCACGATAACACCGCTGTCACTGGATGAGACAGAACAGATTGAATCCTGTGCCGCTGCCGCCCAGAATGAATTGTTCCTGAAGGCGGCAGCGTGGTCACCACGTTACAAGGCTGAATACGGTGTTCACCTGTTTGCCAATCACCTCTACCCCTTCTTTGAAATGTTGCCCTCCCCGCATCAATGGGGTGAGCGTATACGGGCCGAATTCGAAGCGTCGGCAGCGACCGTGCTGGATGAATTACTTGCCAGTGAGGAGCCGCCTTCCATCTGGCCATTCATGGCGACGACCCGGGGTGATTTTTTTTCACCGCTGTCGGCGCCATCAGCATGAACCGTTAATAAAAATATGGGAGCAAGACACGCAATGAAGAAAATCGGTCAAGGAACCACCACATCAGGTGACGAATGCCAGGGTGTGTTGCGCCTGGTTGAAAGCGTAGCGGACGTATTGCGTCTTTTGCGCGAAGACATGTCCGATACCATCCTCCTTACAGCGACGGCCTCGGCGACCATCATGACACCGCTTTTCCCGAACATTAAGGGCATTATCTGTACGACGGGTGGCGCCACCTCCCATGTCGCCATCGTGGCCCGGGAATTTGATCTCGCCTGCATCATGGGTGTTCAATTCGACGTTGATGACGAACTTGATGGTTGCATGGTGCGCATGAATGAACGGGGTGAGGTTTACAGGGAGACCTGATGGAATGGACTAAAACAAAGATCATGCTGAACCTCAGCGTACCCGAACTGGCGGAAGGTCAGGCCGGGCTGCCCTGTGATGGTGTCGGTTTGATGCGTGCCGAGTTCCTCGCGCTGAGCGTAGGTGTGCACCCGCGCAAACTGATCGCCGAGGGCGGCGAGTCACGCTTCATCGATTTTTTCGCAGAGGGTCTGTCTAAGGTCGCACGGGCCTTTTACCCTCGTCCGGTCGTCTATCGGACGCTGGACCTGAAGTCCAACGAATATATCGGCCTGGAAGGTGGTGATCAGTATGAGCACGCCGAGGAAAATCCGATGCTGGGTCTGCGTGGTTGTAGCCGCTACGCGGAAGATGAAGCCTGCTTCCGGCTCGAGTTACGTGCGGTTAAAAAGGTCATGGACAGTGGCCTGGGCAATGTGAAAATCATGCTGCCGTTCGTGCGTTTCCCACGCGAACTGGCGCAATGCCGGAGCTGGGCCGAACAGGAAGGCTTGTTTGCGCAGCCGGATTTCGAACTCTGGATGATGGCCGAGGTGCCATCGAACGTCCTGCTGACCGAGACGTTCCTGCCCTACGTCTCCGGTGTTTCGATCGGCTCGAATGACCTGACCCAGTTGATCCTGGGTATCGACCGTGACAGCCATCGACTGGCGGAGCAACTCGATATGCGCGAGCCTGCGGTGCTGGCCGGGATTGAACGGATCACGCGTGCCTGCCGCGAACACGATATCCCGGTATCGATCTGCGGTGATGCCCCCGCGCGTCATCCGGAACTGATCCACAAGCTGATCGAATTTGGCCTGAGCAGCATCTCGGTATCGGCGAACGCATTCGAGCAAACACTCAACACGGTGATAGAGGCTGAATCGACGAAATGACTTCAGCGAAGACAACACTGCACCCCGAGGATGACCATATTCACACCATCGGTGAAGAGCCATCCTGGCGCGAGGCGTTCTATTTCGATTTTATCGATGCTGAATCAGGTCTGTCCGGCTTTGGTTATTCGGGCGTGCACCCCAACCAGGAGACCGGCGATGTGATCTTCGCCCTGTGGAAAAAGGAGTTCCTGCTAGCGCGATTTACCCGCTGGGATTTCAACATCCCGCGTGATATCGGTGAGGGGCGGCTGGATTTCGGCCCGTTGTGTTTTCAGCCCTTGAAACCGTTCAAAACCTGGGCGCTGTATTTCGACGATGGCAACTGCCGTCTTAACCTCACGTTCAATGCCATTCACCCTGCCTACTCGTGGGCCGATTCGGAGATGGCACTGGCCAGCACGGACAGTCACCACTACGAGCAACAGGGCCGCTATACGGGATCGGTACAGTTGTCTGATGAAGAATACAAAATCAATGGCGTTGGCGTGCGCGACCATGCCTGGGGTTGGGGCGCGCGGGCGGGTATTCGCAACTGGCTTTGGGCTTCCGCCCAGTTCAGCGAAGACCATGCGTTCAATGTTTTCCAGATCACGCTCGAAAACGGTGCTGATATCCATTATGGCTATGTCTATCGCGGCGGAGACAACACCTACCTGCGGCGCTCCCGCCTGGTGGCCCATTACGCAAAACCGCTTCAGACCCCCACCGCATTTCAACTTGAGCTGGAAGATCGTCGTGGCGGACAACTGCATGCCGATGCCCGTGTGCTGAACGTCTTCAACATTTCCCACCAGGAACGTAACAAGCAGGGTTACCACTTCTTTTGTGCCAACGAGTATGAATCCAACGGCCAGAAAGGTTATGGCCACAGCAATTTCTTTTGGCGCAGGAACGCATGGCGGCCTGATGACAGAACGGTGATAAAACCATGAGAATCGGATACCTGATCGACACCAACAAGGGGGATTATGACCAGCCGCTACCGGGCCGGAAGGATGTTTCAAGCAGCCTGGACGCAATAATCCAGGAAGGCATTCTCGCGGAGCAGGCCGGGTTTCACTCGATACAGGTACCCGACCGGCACAACCGCACCGAGTCCTATTTCGGCTCGCCGCTGAACCTGTTGATGATCCTGGCCCACGAGACCCAAAAGGTCGCACTCGGCTCGTACTGCCTGGTCAATACGCTCTATCACCCAATGCACATTGCCGAGCAGTGCGCCATTATCGACAACATTTCCAAAGGCCGTTTATTCATGACCTGGGCCCGGGGTTACCACGAGGCTTACTGGGATCAGTTTGGCATCCCGCGGGAACGCATGCTCGGGCGTTTCCTCGACAATGTCCGTATCATCGAAAAAGCGCTCATGAGCAAGGGTCAGCGTTTTGACTGGCACAGTGATTTCTACGACGTTTCCAATGCCTTGCTGGCGCCCAACAGTTACCAACAGCCACGCTTTCCTTTCTGGGGTGGTGGTCAGCTCCCGAAGGCTATCGAGCGCTGCGGCACCTATGCCGACGCGTGGACCTGCGACCCGTTTCCGATCCTGCCCGAGGTCTGGGCCGAGCAGGCTGGCGCCTACCGCGCGAAAGCAAAGATGCATGGCAAAAAACCATTCATCGTACTGATGCGTGACGGTTGGGTGGCTGACAGCTATGAACAGGCAGCCAGGATATTTGGCACCCACTATGTTGCCGACTTAAAATTTTATTGTGAACGGGGTATCCTGGCCCACCATCCCGCACTGGATGCACCTGAAAAAATCAACTTCGATTCGGTTCGTGAACACATCGTGATGGGTTCACCCGAACAGTGCAGAGAACGGCTTGAGTGGTACCACGAAGAACTGGGCGTGGACTACTTCACGATCCGTTCGCGCATGGTCACGGGCCCGTCACTGGAAGCCACGCGCGACCAGATACTGCGCTTTGGGGAAGAGGTGGTGCAACCGCTGCACAAAAAATACCCGGCGATCCAACACCCGGCCATACCTGAAGCGTGCCACTGGTGATGAACTCGCCAGCCGATAAACTCAAGCGCATTGAGCAGGCCGCCGCGCTGGTGCCCGACGGCTGCACGCTGGCCCTTGGCGGTCTTTCGATGAACACCTCACCGATGGCTTTTGTACGTGAACTCATCCGACAGAAAAAGAAGGACCTGACCGTCGTGGCCATCGTCAATGGCATGGCAGTTGACTGGCTGGTCGCCGCCGGCTGTGTGCGGCGGGTGATCTCCGGTCTGATCAGCTTTGAGGGTATGGGGCTGGCGCCCCATTTTCGGCACGCGGTTGAGTCCGGCCGGATCGAGCTGGATGAGTATTCCGAATACCTGTTGATCGCCCGTTTGCGAGCCCACGCGACCCATCTTCCGTTTATTCCCACCAAGGCGGGTCTTGGCACCGATGTCATCGCTCTGCACCCCGACACCACGCGTCTTGAAACCGATCCGGCCACCGGCGAGGCCTATGTCGCCTGCACGCCCCTGCCCCTCGATGTTGCCGTTGTGCATGCGCACGCCGCCGATGCACTCGGCAATGTGCGTGTTGATCCGAAGTTGATCTGGATGGATAACGAAATCGTCAATGCGGCGGAGACCACTATCGTGACAGTCGAGGAAATCGTTCCACACGCCAGTTTTGTCGCTGAACCCCAACGCACGACCTACCCCCGGTTTATGGTTGATGCAGTGGCCGAAGTGCCGTGGGGGGCCTACCCCACGTCATGCCTTGGGCGTTATACGCACGACAAGGCGTTCTTCGCGGCCTATTCAAAAGCCGCCGCGAGTCCGGTGCAGTTTGAGGATTTCTGGCGCAAACGGGTGGCTGGCCCCGTGATGCATGGCGATTTTCTACAGGCAAACGGCGGCCAACAAACCCAGGCCCGCATTGAGAGGAACCTCACATGAACATGCGGGTTGACGGCTTCAATTGCAGCATCGATGAACTGATGGTGGTGTCGCTCGCAAGACGGTTTGACAATACAACACGGGCGTTCAACGGCGCCGTTTCTTTTATCCCCGTGTGCGCCTACCTGCTGGCGAGGAAAACGCATGCGCCCGGCCTGGTGTGGGCGGCCTCGTCGATTGCCATCGATGCCGATCCCGCCTGCCTGGGTGAATCCACCCTGTCGGACTCGATCTGGGACGGTGCAGCCATGCTGTCCAATTCACCCTTTGATTTCTGGGCATACGCCCAGGGCAGGCACTACAACACCTTCGCTTTCCGCGGCGCACAGATCGACCGCCACGGTAATGTGAACAACACGGTTATCGGTGCCTATGACAAACCGAAGGTTCGTCTGCCCGGTGGTGGCGGCATGGCTGATCTCGGCTGCATGATCCCCAATATCTATCTCTGGAGCACGACCCACAACCCCAGGATTTTTGTAGACAAGCTGGATTTTCGCTCCGGGATCGGCTGGGGTGATGGCGCTGACCACCGCGAAAAACTGGGGCTGCCCGGTGGCCCCAAACTATGTGTGACCAACCTGTGCGTGATGGACTTTCACCCGCAATCGAAGGCCATGCGTCTGCTGAGCCTGCACCCGGGCGTCGGTGTTGAAGACGTCACAGCAGCCACCGGTTTTGAACTGTTGCTGCCCGAAGGTGACATAGCGGTTACCGAGCAACCGACCGAAGAGGAACTGCGCATCCTGCGTGAGGAAGTCGACCCCACCGCCATGCGGCTACGCGAGTTTTCTTAAAAAGAGCGTGGCAGACCCAGCCCCTGGGCAATCATGTTCTGCGCCATTTCATTGCTGACAGGACCAATACGCAGCAGGCGGGCGTCACGCCAGTAACGTTGCATATCGGTCTCCGCTGAATAGCCCATACCACCGAGGATCGAGATCCCCATGTCAGCAGCCTTGCAGGCATATTCCGATGCAATGGTCTTGGTCATGGCGGCTTCCATGACACAGGGCTTACCCTGTGACTGTAGCCAGGCGGTGTTGTAGAGCATCAGTTCGGTCTGTTTCTGATACATGGCGATCTTGGCCACATAGCCTTGCAGGGTCTGGAATTCGCCGATGAGCTTGCCAAAGGCGCGCCGCTGATTCATGTATTCGATGGCGTCTTCCAGCACACCATCAATCATACCCAGGCACAAGGAGGACATCATGATTCGTTCGTTGTTCAGCGTCTTGGTTGTTTCCTTCCAGACCTTGCCCTCCTCACCCAGTAGCAGGTCATCCGGGACAAAGACGTCTTCCAGGTTCACGGTACAGGAACTCAATGCCCTCATGCCCAGTTTTGGCAATGGCGTGGTGCTTATCCCTTCACTCTCGCGCGGTACAAAAAAGAGGGAGACGCCTTCGTACTTTCTTTTAACATTCTTGTCGGTGCGTGCGATCAACAGCAGGTAGTCTGCGGTGTCGGCGGTCGTGCTCCATATTTTTTCACCGTTGATGACCCAGCCACCGTCCACTTTCTCGGCGCTGGTACGCATCGCGCCCAACAGGTCGGTGCCGCCACCGGCTTCACTGAAACTGATCGCGGTTTTTAGTTCGCCGGCGGCCATTTTGGGCAGGAACCGCTGTTTCTGTTCTTCGCTGCCGTAAAAGCCGATCGATTTTGCACCCGAAAAGGATGTGATTCCCCATATCCAACCCAAACCGCCCGCGCTGCGTCCGAATTGTCGCATGAAGGTGGCCTGTATAACGATGTCACCACCGAGGCCGCCGTACTCCTCCGGTATGCCAACACCGTGAAAACCCGCTTCGGCCAGCTTGTCCCACAATTCCTGCGGGTACTCGTGCTCCCGGCGTTCCAGTTCCCTGCACCATTCTTTCGGGCACTCCTGGTCGACCCAGCGGTGAACCATATCGCTAAATAACTGGACCTCTTCACTCAATTCGAAATTCATTGCTTCACCTCTTCATATGTTCCGTCAGGCTGACATAATAATCCCGGGTAATTCTCTTTCCGGTTGGGTTATCTTATTATACTCCAGCTTAATATAAATAATAGCCACTAATGATTATTTTTATTCCCATAAAGCTTCCAATTAGCTCTATTATTTATTATATTACAGTCATATCAGGCTGATTTAAGTATTTTCAATTTTGCGAATTATTATTAGCCACATTTGTTTATTTTTCAGGATAAAGAAATATGAAAAGTTATGACGTCGTTGTGATCGGAGCGGGCGCCGCAGGTTTGTCAGCAGGCGCCCTGCTTGCCAAGGAAGGTAAATCAGTGCTGGTCTGTGAGAAGAGCCCTTACCTGGGCGGGCGCGCGCTGGCCGTGGAAGACCAGGGGTTCAAGGTCAATATCGGTGGTCACCTGATCGAGGATGGTGGTTCGGGACTCACAAAAATATTCGAGAACGTGGGAAAAGAACTGATCCACGGCAAGGTCAATGCAGAAATGCCTGTCTGGGATCATGAGAAAAACCAATGGGGTTCAATCCGGGATCGTTACGCAACCGACAAGACCGAGTTGAAAAAAGTGATCAAGGCGCTGGTCGATACGCCGTGGGAGGAACTGGACCAATGGGATGACCGCAACCTGCGTGACTGGATTCACCAGTATACGGATGACCAGGGTGTGGTCGACCTGTTCGAATTTCTCGCTGTCCTGGAATGCCTGACGGACGAGCCCTGGGACCATTCGGCCAGTGACAACCTTTTTGTTCGCAAAATGCACTACCAGGAACGGCGTATGGCGGCTTATTCGTGCTGGCCCGGACAGGGTTGGGCAGAACTGTGGCAGGACCTGGCCGACGCCTGCACCGAGCAGGGTGGCGAGGTTCGTCTGAACACATCCGTGAGCAGGGTCGTCATTGAGGGCCGTGAGGTCAAAGGCATAGAAATCCCGAGTGAAACACCCATCCTGCCGGGTGTACCGTATGAATCAGAGTTTATAAAAACCAGCTGTGTCATCTCAACACTACCCGTGTGGAGTGTGCTCAATGTCGTGCCGGAGTCGGAACTTCCCGACTGGTACGCGGGGCAGATACGCTACCTTGCCCAGGATAAGTTTCGTGTCGCATGGCTCGGGCTCTACATGGCTACTGATGAACCGCTACACATCTACGACCCCAGGGAACTGTCGACCTGGCTGCATGACCCCGTCGCAGGACTTCCCGGGTTTTTCTTCACACAATCCAACATGGACCCGAGCACCGCGCCTGAAGGCAAGCACCTGCATGTAATGGGCGGCGTGATCCCCGGAGAAAAGGGACGCGATAAGGAATACGTCCGGGAAACCTTTGACAAGTTCGAACAAGGCATGGGCATCATGTACCCCGCGCTTCAAAAGCCCGTGTGGAAACGCCGTACCCTGGTCTTCGATCCTGCTTTTGGTGTCATCCAGAAACCGTGTCTGGTCGGCTCATACCGGCCCCATTGGCGGGCCCCCAATATCGCCGGCCTCTATTTTGCCAGCGAGACCTTCAAGAGCCGTGGCATTGGCGTGGACCGCGCCGCGCGCGCCGCCCTGACCTGTGTCGAGGATTACCTCGGCCGGCGTCTGCCCGGTTATGAAGAAACCTGGCGGTATTGAACCGTTAAGGGGGCTGATTTTGAGGGTGGACATTCCTATCCACCATTAAGACTGGTCATGCCAAGAATGGTCATGCCAAGAATGGTCATGCCAAGAATGATCATGCGTTGGCCGCACTCTCAAGGCCACCACCAGCCTTAGCGATGGGTTCCAACCAGCCCCAGACGTCCTCGGTTTCACCATTGAACAAACCAAAAAAAGTACTCTGTAAGCTGGCCGTGATCTCACCACGGCGACCGTTGCCAATGTCAATATCGTCAACCGAGCGGATCGGTGTGATTTCAGCAGCGGTACCGGTAAAAAACAATTCATCAGCCAGGTAGAGCGCCTCACGTGACAAGGCTTGCTCATGAATTGCAAAGCCCATTGCCCGGGCCAGTTTAATCACACTGTCACGGGTAATTCCGGCGAGGATGGAAGCTGATTGTGGCGGTGTAAACAGGCAGTTATCCTTAACCATGAAGATATTCTCACCGGCACCTTCGCTGAGCGTGCCATCGGCCGCCAGACCAATGCCTTCATCGAAGCCAAGTCGGTGGGCTTCCATACTGATCAGTTGACTGGACAAATAATTGCCACCGGCCTTGACGCCGGCCGGGATCGTATTGGGGGCGACACGCTGCCAACTGGATACACACACACGGGCACCCTGCTCGCGGGCTTCATCACCCAGGTAGGCCCCCCACTCAATCGCTGCAATCGCCACATCCACCGGTGTCGGTTCATGCGGGGCGACGCCGATGGAACCATAACCACGAAAAGCTATCGGCCTCAGATAAGCACTCGTTAATCCATTGCGTGCCACAAGCTCACCACAAGCCTGGCACAGGGTATCCAACTGGTAGGGTATTTCAATACGGTAGACGCATGCGGAATCGTACAACCGTTGCATATGCTCACGCAGCCTGAACCCATGCGGTTGCCCGTTTTTTGCGTAGACCCGGATGCCTTCAAAAACACTCGACCCGTAGTGCAACGCATGGCTGAGCACATGGGTGGTCGCCTCGTGCCAGGGTTTGAACGCCCCGTTGTGCCAAATGACTTGTGTTGCCTTCATCACGGTGGGCTTGCTCCTTCAAGCGACGTTTGATTGTTCTAAAGCGGCAGCGTGACGCGTCGCACGATTGATGATTTCAATCAGGGCCTCGGCACAGGCTGCAACGATATCGGTTGAAAGACCGTGACCACTGTATTCCACACCATCCACACAGGCACGCATGCTGGCCTCACCCTGGGCGTCCTCACCCAGAGAAATACTGCGCATGGCCAGGTTGAGAACCTCGATATTCATACCGGTCACACCTTCCAGTGCCTGTACGATCGCATCCACAGGACCATCACCTTCCCCGGTGAATGTCGATGTCGTACCGTCCTCGTGAGCCAGGGTCAGGGACGCGGCGGGTTCGGCCTCACCGTGTACACGGCTGACCACGCTCAGCCAGTTCAGTGACCATGGACCCCTCGAACCACTCAGATTGCCCGTGAGGATTGCCTCCAGATCTGAATCAAAAACACGCTTTTTGCGATCCGCCAGCTTCTTGAAGTTTTCCATCACGTTCTCGATCTGATGCTCTTGAAGGGTGAACCCCATGGCGCGGGCACGGTCAATAACCGCGTGCTTGCCACTGTGCTTGCCCAGAATCAACTGGGAATCCAGCACACCGACATCGGCCGGCTCCATAATCTCATAAGTGTCACGAGAGGCCAGCATACCGTGCTGGTGTATCCCGGCTTCATGCGCAAAGGCATTCTCGCCGACGACCGCCTTGTTACGTGGCACAAAATTACCGGTTACCGCCTCCACCAGTCGGCTGGCCGGTGCCAGCTTGCGTGTATCAATATCCACGTGGAACGGGTAGTGATCCGCACGGGTTCGCAGCGCCATCACCACTTCTTCCAGTGCACAATTTCCGGCCCTCTCGCCGATGCCGTTGAGCGCGCACTCAATTTGTCTGGCGCCGCCTTCGACGGCCGCCAGGGAATTGGCAACTGCCAGACCCAGGTCATTATGACAATGGGTACTCATACGGACCTTATCGATCCCCGGAACGGTCGTTTTCAGCCAGTTGAACAACTCCAGCATTTCACCGGGTGTCGCGTAACCGACCGTGTCGGGGATATTGACGGTGCCGGCGCCTGCCTCGATCACTGCCTGTAATACATCTGCCAGGAAGCCGCGTTCTGTACGGATACCATCTTCAGCTGAAAATTCAACGTCAGCACTCACACCGCAAGCCAGTTCCACACCCTTGACCGCGCTGCTCAGAACCTCGGCCCGGCTCATCTGCAACTTCTGCTCGCGGTGGATCGGACTGGTCGCGATAAAGGTATGGATGCGCGATTTCTCGGCCGCTTGCAGCGCCTTTTCAGCCTGTTCGATATCACGCGGCAATGTGCGGCACAAGGCCGCGATCACGGGTCCCTTAATTTCGGACGCCACCGCATGCACCGAATCAAAATCACCCGGTGAAGCAGCCGGAAAACCAGCCTCGATCACGTCAACCTGTAACTCACCAAGGACGCGGGCGATGCGTAATTTCTGCCCCAGTGTCATACTGAAACCCGGACTTTGTTCGCCGTCTCTTAAGGTCGTATCAAAGACATAGACTTTCTTGCTCATTTACATGCTCCCGCTCAAGGACCGGACATTGGCCGCCTTGCCTGCAGGCATGGCCGGTTGCTCCAGCTCTGCCCACAAAACATCATGCAGACGCTCCAGTTGCCGTTTCAGCAAAGCGCCGGAACGCTCGGAGCTCACCCTGATATCCAAACGTCTGCCATTACCGCTGGCTTCGGCAAGGTTACAACTGTCAAGCTGGTAACCACGGCGTTGCACCAGCCCCAGTGCCCGCAAAACAGCCCCTTCGTTGGAACGCAGTTGTATCCGCAATTGGTATTTCATATTCGTTTCCTCACATAACTGAAGAATAATCTGGAAATTACTTCGCTTTCATCATCTTATGATTGGCCTCGCCGGGCGGAACCAACGGCCAGACATTTTCCATCGGGTCGATCTTTACATGCAGTAATGCACTCCCTGTGCTGCCCAGCAACCATTGCAGGGCCTCATCCACCTCGGCAGGTTTCTCAATACGTCTGGACTGGATACCAAACGCCATTGCAATGGCTGCAAAATCCGGGTTATCGGAAAGATCCACCTCGCTGTAGTTGCCCGCAAAAAATATCTCCTGCCACTGCCGCACCAAACCCAGGGCTGAGTTATCCAGCAACACGATTTTGACATCGATGTCATAGCGATGCAGGGTTGCCAGTTCCTGGATATTCATCATGATCGAACCATCGCCGGTCACACATATGACGGTGTTCTGGGGACACGCAACCTTGGCGCCAATTGCAGCCGGCAGACCATAGCCCATGGCCCCCAGACCTCCGGAGGACAGGTGTTTTGACGGATCGTCAAAACGGCAATGCTGCGCCACCCACATCTGGTGCTGACCGACGTCGCAGGAAATCAGTGGACTCTTGTCTCCGGCACGCGACAGATCACGTAACAAGCCGGGTGCATAGATACCTTTTGCGGGGGCATCGTAGCGCCAGGCAAACTCTTTGACCCAGTCACGGCACTGGCGTATCCATGACTGGCGCGGATTGGCGTCATCACCCAATGCTTTTAGCGATGGCGCCAGCTCCCCCACCACGGCGATATCAGCCTTGCGTAACTTGGATATCTCTGCCGGGTCAATGTCAATGTGTATGACCCGTGCAGAAGGTGCAAATGTGTTGAGCTGGCCGGTGGCGCGATCATCGAAGCGGGCGCCAACCACCACCAGGACATCACAATTTTGCACCGCGTGGTTGGCAGCCGCATTGCCATGCATACCCAGCATACCGATAAAGACCGGATCATCGGTGGGGATAACACCCAGACCCCGCAGTGTTGCCGCCACCGGCAAGCCACTACGCCTGGCAAAATCGCGGAACGCTGCAACCGAATCTGAAATATCGATACCACCACCGGCTACGACCAGCGGGCGCCTGGCGGTGGCCAACATTTCATTGGCGATGCGCAGGCTGCGTGGGTCAGCAACCGGGGGTTTGAACTCGAAGTGATCCAGCGCGATTGCACCCTGGTGCGTGGCGACCGAAATATCCTTGGGAAAATCGATCAGCACCGGGCCGGGCCGGCCGGATTCCGCCAACTGGAATGCCTCATCGACTATTCTCGGAATCTCGGTGACATCCCGGACGATGTAGCTGTGTTTGACCACGGGCAGCGTGATACCAAAAATATCCACTTCCTGAAACGCATCGGTACCCAGCAAGGGTGAGGCTACCTGACCGGTGATGGCCACCATGGGTGCCGAATCCATAAACGCGTTGGCAATCCCGGTCACCAGGTTGGTCGCCCCGGGTCCCGACGTTGCCATGCACACGCCCGCCCTGCGTGTGACCCGGCCATAGCCGTCCGCGGCCAATGCCGCAGCCTGTTCATTACGAACCAGGAAGTGTTCCAGCCCGGACCCTACAAGGGCATCGTACAGGGGCATGATGGCACCCCCGGGATAACCGAATATGTGCCTGACACCATTGCGCAACAAGGCGTCTATCAACAGTTGGGAACCACTGCGAATGGCCGTTGCCGCAACTAGATCGCGGGGCCCGGGCTCGTTACCGGTCTGCAAGACAGTACCCATTGTATTTCCCTAGTGTCATGTCAAGCCTATAGTGTAGGGTTCAGCGAGTCGTGAAGTGGTTG
>CAZYVH010000077.1:0-11670 GCA_964650905.1 uncultured Wenzhouxiangellaceae bacterium
TATTTCCACGTAAAACGCCATTCCCGCGAAAGAACATCATACCGGTATGACGCGACAGTCAGGTGCAGAGTTTGTCATCCCGTTACCGGATCGGGGGCCGGGATGACGTCGGCTCGGGGGCCGGGATGACGGGGTTCAGTATTGTTCTGCGGTATTGCGGGCTGATTCGGCCACGGCTTGGCGTAAGAAATCCGGTGCCAGCACTTCCACTTCCGGTCCGTATCGCATGATATCCATCACCAATTCACGTGCGCTGCTGAAAGGAACCTGCAATTGCCACGAGCCCTGGTCGTCAATTGAGCCTGCCTGGTCCGGGTGCCATTGTTCTTCAGCAATCCAGCGCGACATCTCCGGGGTAAATTTCAGTATGGCCGTATGCTCGGCGGGGCCTGAAAAAATCCCGTAGGCACTGTCAAAGTGCCCAGCCAGGTCTGCGCTGGATACGGTTTTCGCCCCCTCTTCCAGCATAGTCTGATCGCTGATACGTTCGAGCGCAAAACTGCGCAAACCTTCGGCCTTGTGACACCATGCATCCAGATACCATGAATTGCGGTATTGGGTTAGCCTCTGGGGTGAGATATCACGTTCGCTGATCCTGTCTTTGCGCCGGCCGTGGTAACAAATATGCAGTCTGCGGCGACCGATCAACGCACCCAGTACATCCTGAAACAGACGATCGGGCACCGGACGACCTGCAACCGGCTGGATGTGGATACGGGACTGCTCCTGCCCGGCTTCGACGCCTTTTTGTTTGAGCAAAGATGATATACGCCCCTGTAAAGAACGCAGTTCACCCTGCAACAGACCAGGCTGTACATTACCCAACACCTGGCGTGCGGTCAGCAGTGCCTGCAACTCCTCAGGACTGATCCAGATACCGGGTAACTCAAAGGGCTGCTCATAACTGCGGTCATAGTAAAAACCACGATTATCGGCATCCTGCTCGAGCGGCGCGCCCAGGTAATCGCGCAGTTCCGCCACCAGCCGATACAAGGTCGCCTGTGAGCACTCCAGTCGTTGCATCAGGTCCTGGCGTGAGATCGGCGTACGCCGCTGGCTGAGAATATTGTGCAGATGGTAGAGGCGCTCGACTTTGGACATTCTACTGCTCTGCGAGCCGTGCGTGGATAAAAACTAACGCCCTGTCGAGACCTTCGAGGCTGCGTTGTTTACCCAGTAACCACAATGTTTTGTCAATCGACGGAGATACCGCGCAGCCGGTCACCGCCACCCTCAATGGCTGGGCCACTTTACCCAGCCTGACCCCGAGTTCAGCAGCCACCCGCTCGATGACCGCGTGCAATGGCGCTGGTGACCAGTCCTGCACATCCTTTAAGTGTTTTTGCAATGCTTCCAACGGGGCTGCTGCAACAGGTCGCAAATGCTTTTTGGCCGCCTTTGGGTCCAGTTCACTATATCCTTCAAAAAACACCCGGCTTTGAGCCGCCATCTCTTTCAGCGTTTTGACCCGCTCGGCTTGCACGGCGACCACGTCTTCCAGGGTCGGCCCATTCGCAGTACTGATTCCCTGCTGTGAAAAATGCCAGGCCAGTTGCCCAGCTACGTCAACAACTGGCAGCGTACGCATGTAATTCTGGTTCAACCAATTGAGTTTCTCGGTATTGAAAGCGGCGGCCTTACGGTTAACATCCCTGATATCAAACAGCGACACCATCTCGTCCAGGCTGAACACTTCCTGGTCACCGTGTGACCAGCCCAGCCTTACCAGGTAATTCAGTAATGCCTGCGGCAGATAACCGTCATCACGGTACTGCATCACACTGACCGCGCCATGGCGTTTGGATAGACGTGCGCCGTCATCACCCAGGATCATCGGTACGTGTGCAAACAGGGGCGGCTCGGTACCCAGGGCCTGATAAATATTGACTTGCCGCGGTGTATTGTTGATGTGATCATCGCCACGGGTCACGTGGGTGATGTGCATATCCATATCATCGACAACCACGGTGAAGTTGTAGGTCGGCGAGCCATCCGGGCGGGCGATCACGAGGTCATCCAGTTCGTCATTGGAAATGCTGATACGGCCCCGGATCAGGTCATCAAACTGCACTGCGCCACCCTGCGGGTTGCGAAAACGAACCACCGGGTCAATGCCCTCGGGAACTGCATCCAGTTGACGGCATTTACCGTCATAACGGGGTTTGATGCCTGCTTTCATCTGCTGCTCACGCAAAGATTCCAGACGTTCCTTACTGCAATAACAACGATAGGCTTTGTCCTCTTTCAACAGCTGCCCGATCACCTCGGCATAACGGTCAAAGCGTTCGGTCTGGTAGTAGGGGCCTTCATCATAATCCAGCCCCAGCCATGCCATGCCATCCAGGATGGCCTGCACTGATTCAGGTGTTGAACGTTCAAGATCGGTATCTTCGATACGCAGGATAAAGCTGCCGTCATTGGCACGTGCCTGTAACCAGCTAAAGAGGGCTGTGCGGGCACCACCGACATGCAAAAATCCGGTTGGGCTGGGTGCAAATCGGGTTTTCATGGTCATGGCGTGATTACTGCTTTATTCAATACGGGTGAATGGAATTGTACCTTGCAAGAAGCGGTGAGGATATGATCTGGTCCACGCCATCCTCCAGGATACCGGCGAAATATACACTCCGGAACCTGTCCAACGCTAAGACAGATCTAAAGTGATAGTAATATTATTATATATATCAATATATTACTTATATTTCATTGAAACAACACGAAACTGTTATAATAGCCATATACTTAAACAGGTACCGCCTTTGCATTACCCAGTCAACAGGCAATGGAGAAAGAAAGCGTATGCGGTTCTCACCGCAGTTTTACTGTTACCTTTTCTATACTCCCCTCAGGACAAACTCACCCACCTGGAACAGGCACAACAACGCGGCAAACTATTGTTACTGACACGTAACGGCGCCAGCAGTTATTTTATCGGTCCAGAAGGGGGTACTGGGCCTGAATATGATCTGGCCAAAGCCTTTGCTGACTACATCGGTGTTGCGCTCGAAGTGAAAGTGGCCGATACCTTTGGTGACCTCGGTGTACTTTTAAAGCATGATCAGGGCGATCTGATCGCCGCCAACCTGACACGCACCCGGGAACGTGAGCAGGTCTTTAATTTTGGTGCAGATTATGCCCAGGCCGAGACCATTGTGGTTTACCGTCGTGGCAATCCAAGACCACATGAAATCACAGATCTGGTGGGATTACGGTTGGCAGTTATTGCCGGTTCCAGTTATGAAGACTTATTGAAGGAGGCACAGGCAACATTACCCGGTCTGAAATGGAGCAGTGAAAAAACGATGGGTATGGAGGATCTGTTACTGGCCATTACTGACAAGCAACTGGATGTGACTCTGGTGGATTCAAATATATTCAAGATCAATAGCCAGTTCTACCCACGTCTGAAAGCCGCTTTCACACTGGCCGACAAACAGCCTCAGGCCTGGGCGTTCAAGCCAGGTAATGACGACTCCCTGGTACAGGCATCCAGGTCGTTCTTCAGGTACATTCGGGAAGACGGCATCCTGGCAAACATTCAAAACCGTTATTTCAACAACGACAATAATCTGAACCGGGTCGGCATGTTCCAGTTCATGAAACAGGTACGCAAACGTCTACCACCGTTGCTGCCCGTTTTCCAGGACGTCGCTACGGCGCACGCCATGGATTGGCGCTTGCTGGCAGCCATGGGTTACCAGGAGTCGCATTGGAACCCACAGGCTAAATCCGTCACCGGTGTACGCGGTATCATGATGCTGACGCAACGTACTGCACGGCAAATGGGTGTTCGTGATCGTCTCGATCCCGAACAAAGCATCGAAGGCGGGGCGAGGTATTTCCTGCGAATGCTTAAACGCATTCCGGTGCGTATTCCGGAGCCAGATCGTAGCTGGATGGCACTGGCGGCTTACAACATGGGTTGGGGTCACCTCGAAGATGCACGTGTGTTGACACAAAAACAAGGCGGCGACCCGGACCGTTGGCTGGATGTCGATGAACGTCTGCCGCTATTGAGCCAGGAAAAATGGTATCGCCAGACCCGCTATGGTTATGCACGTGGTTTTGAGGCCCGGCAATATGTTAAAAATATCCGCAGCTACTTCGATACGCTGGTGTGGATGGATACACGTGCACACCCGATGCTGGTCGCACTGGCAAACTAGCCGTTTTACCAAATAATCCCGAGGTACACTTTGTACCCGGCCTGCTACCTATCCCGGCACGGTGGACATGATTGTCCACCCTACGATTGTCGATACAGGCAATGACCGGATTGCTTTTCTATATCTCTCAAGCGCATTTCGTGTTGGCTTAGTTCTTTCTCGCTGACCCTGAGTACGATGAGTGGCGGGTGTTTCAGCTCTTCGCAGTCTTCGCCATCGTCATCTTCGTGGACCGCGCTCTCCAGACTCAAACCCAGGTCAGTCTGCCCGCCGGTCATGGTCAGGTAGACATCCGCAAGTATTTCGGCATCGAGCAGAGCCCCGTGCAGGCTGCGACTGCTGTTATCGACACCGTAGCGCTTACACAGGGCATCGAGATTGTTGCGCAGACCGGGGTGCAGGTCTTTGGCCAGCTCCAGTGTGTCAAGCACCGTTGCAAATTCACCCACGCTAGTATGCTCATAGCCGGCAACGGCCAGTTCATTTTCAATAAACCCGACGTCAAACGGCGCGTTATGGATGACCAGCTCTGCACCCCTGACAAAGTTCACCAGGTCATCAACGATCTCCGCAAAACGTGGCTTGTCACTTAAGAAATCCTTGCTGATACCATGCACCTCAAGTGCGCCCGCTTCGATTTCGCGTTCCGGATTGATGTAAACATGGAACTGCTGCCCCGTCAGTTGCCGGTCAATGAGTTCCAGGGCGCCTATTTCAATAATACGATGCCCTTGCTTCGGGTCCAGACCGGTTGTTTCAGTATCCAGTACTATCTGACGCATATAATTTCCTCGAATTGAATTACCCTGAATCAGTTACCTGACCCGTCCCACCCGCCACTGATGCCCGGTTCATCGTGCCATCCGGGTCAAGGTACGGCCCTGCGTGCCAGCTCATCAGCACGTTCGTTTCCCGCCACACCAGTATGCCCCCTGACCCAATACCACTTCACCTCATGACGCGCGAGTGCCTGCTCAAGCCGTTGCCACAGGTCCACGTTTTTAACTGCTTGCTTTGTCGCTGTACGCCAACCCCGCTTCTTCCAGCCTTCCACCCACTCGGTCATACCCCGCATGACATATTTTGAGTCGGTATAAATATCAACGCTGCAACCCCGCTTCAATACTTCCGCGCCCTTTATCACGGCCATCATTTCCATGCGGTTATTGGTGGTTTTACGTTCACCACCGGATAGCTCCTTACGGTGCCTGCCTGCGATCAGGACCGTGCCCCAGCCACCCGGTCCGGGATTACCGCTGCAAGCGCCATCGGTATACATAACAACTTCGCTCACGATTTGACTACACGGTCGCTGCATATTTCAAATGCAGCCGAAACCACACCGCCTGCCTGTGCCTGTTTAAAGCGCAGCACATTACCACTGGCTACACCAGAGTGATGCAGCGCGTGCAAGACAATGTGGTCCACAAATGGCAACACCAAACCATGCCAGCTATCCAGTGACGCTGGCCGGGACAGACCCAGCAGACCAGTTCGCAGGCAGCGCACGATAATGAATGATTCAACTGTCAATTGTTGCATGACCGGATGGATTCTCAGCCCCGGAAGGCACGCCTGGCGTTTGCCCAGCAGGTAACGCAAACCACTGGCATTCAAACCACTGATCACCAGATCCCCACCCGGTTTCAAAACGCGCAGTGCCTCGCAAAAAACTGCCTCACTGCCATCATGAACAAGATGTTGCAATACCACCAGTTCAAACACCGTATCACCAAATGGCAAGGCTTCAATCCTGCAGCGCAATGGCACATGCGCCGGATTGTTTGCGCCCAAGCTTATAATTTGTGCCCTGCCGGTCGACTCCAGGGGCACGTCATCGGCCCGTGCATGTCCAAGCACCAGCACCCGTTGCGGTCTTCTGCGTAGCAGTATGGGCTGCAGAATATCCGCCTTTAGTATCTGCTGAGCTGTTTGATCCGATCGTTTAAATAAGGCAGAGGACATGTTTTAGACATTGACTTGGCAACAAACAGGCACAAGCATAAGCTTTACGAGTCAGCCTGATCAACTGTAGGATTCACACATGCGCAACCGCCATCTTCATATCGAGGCCATCGAAGCCTTTACAGACAACTATATTTGGCTGCTGAGCACGGACACGGATAGCTGTGCGGTGGTCGATCCCGGTGATGCGACTCCCGTACTAAAACGATTGCAGGAAGGCGGATTGAATCTTCGCTACATCCTGCTAACCCACCACCACGCTGATCACACCGGTGGTGTGAGCCACTTGATGCGTGAGTACGACACCGAGGTTTTTGGCCCGGACGATCAACGTATCGCGGCCGCGCACACCGTCTGCAAGGAGGGCGATGTGGTGCAGCTGGCGGAATTGGGTCTTGAATTCCACGTACTGGAAGTCCCCGCACATACCCGCAGTCATATCGCTTTTCATACGGACCATGTGCTTTTTCCGGGCGACACGCTGTTTAGTATCGGCTGTGGCCGTTTTTTTGAGGGTACACCCGCCGATATGCAAATAGCACTGGACAAACTTGCCGGCCTGCCACCTGAAACCAGGGTCTACAGTGCACACGAATACACACAGTCCAATTGCGCCTTCGCACTCGCTGTTGACCCGGATAATGTAGCTTTGCAAAAACGCTCCGACGAAGTTGCCCGTTTGCGTGCGATGGGCGACATCACCCTGCCCGCTGTCCTCAGTGGGGAATTGGCAGCCAACCCGTTTATGCGCACACGTGAAAAAAGTGTGGTTGGCGCCGCCCGTAAATTCAATCCACAGGCAGCGCCCGGGAGCACAACGATGGCTGTCATTCGCGCATGGAAGGACCGGTTTTAGACAGGCTCCCTGGGCCTTATTGACTTGACCCGATGCTCACAACCCGCATAATAGCGGACGTTTGTGACAATGACCGGAGATTTTGTGAACCAACGCCTGTTACTGCCCATGCTATGTCTTGCCCTGGCTGGCTGTGCCACCACCATCAACACTGCCCCTGCACCTGAACCGGAGGCACCGGCCCAGTTAAGCCAGACATTGCCCAAAGGCGCTGGTGAAAGCATTGACGAACATCTGTTTGTACCCCAATGGCTTGCTGCTGAAGAAGAAGCAGTAGAAGAACAACAACAGCCCACTGAGGAAACAAAGCGCTACGACAATATCTGGGAACGGCTGGTGAACCGTTTTGCCTTGCCCAATTGTGCCGAACATCCGTCGGCCCTCGCATGGGCCAGGTGGTACGCACAACGCCCTGATTACATGGCACGTGTCATGAAACGCGCTCAACCCTGGCTGTATTTCATTGCCGAGCAGCTGGAAGCCCGCGATGCGCCGGGTGAGCTGGCCCTACTGCCCGTGGTCGAGTCCGCCTACGACCCGTTTGCCTATTCCAGTGGCCGGGCACTGGGAACATGGCAGTTCATTGGTTCGACCGGCAAAACTTATGGGCTCAAGCAGAATTGGTGGTACGACGGACGTCGTGACGTATGGGCATCAACGATTGCGGCGCTGGACTATCTTCAACACCTCAGCAAGATGTTTGATGGTGATTGGTTGCTTGCATTGGCCGGTTACAACTCCGGTGAAAACCGGGTAATGAGGCGCGTCAAGCGCAACCTGTCCCGGGGTAAACCGGCGGATTTCTGGAGTATCAATCTACCCAGGGAGACGCTTGGCTATGTACCCAAGCTGCTGGGTCTGACCTGTCTGTTCCAGGACCCGGCAGCCTATGGTTTTGAATTGCCGTTCACACCCAACCAGGCCGTTGTCACAGCAGTTGAAATGTCATCACAAAGCGACCTGGTTTTGCTCTCACAATTGACTGGCATCAATATTGACGTACTTTTCAGTCTGAATCCCGGTTATAACCGCTGGGCGACTTCTCCCGATGGCCCCTGGCACGTGATCCTGCCAGTCGAAGGCGCAGCAAAGCTGCAACAACAACTGGGTTCGGACACGATGCCCAGCTTAATGAAATGGGACCAGGTGGTTGTACAGGCGGGTGATACACTGTCCACCCTGTCAAGCCGTCATCATGTACCGGTTTCAGTACTGCGCAGCAGTAACAAACTTAGCGGTGACCTGATCAGAGTTGGACAGAAATTACGTTTACCACGCGATGAACATATGCTGGCAGACCCGCTCTACATCGCAGCCGCCAATGAATTGCAACAACTGCAATCCGGTCTGATCGCATCACAACGTGTCACACACAAAGTCCGCCCGGGAGAAAGTCTGTCAGTCATTGC
Organism: uncultured Wenzhouxiangellaceae bacterium; assembly: GCA_964650905.1. Lineage (GTDB taxonomy): Bacteria > Pseudomonadota > Gammaproteobacteria > Xanthomonadales > SZUA-36 > SZUA-36. The sequence goes on from CAZYVH010000077.1 coordinate 8,397, forward strand.
CCGCCGTTACAAGGTATCGGTAAAGGAACTGCAGGCCTGGAATAATATAGCGGACCCGCGTGCACTACGTGCTGGCGCAACCCTGACCCTGTTCCAAAGCCCCGCACCAAAAGCCAAGCGCACAGGCACCATAAGGCATACGGTCAGACGTGGTGATTCGCTGTGGAGCATTTCAAGACATTACAAAGTCAGCCTCAATGACCTGATACGCTGGAACGATTTGAGTAAAAATGCCGTGATCCAACCGGGGCAGTCCATCAAGATTGATCTTTAAATGCCCAGCCTGTTGCTGTCAGTCCTGTGTTTTGTCTGCGTAAATGCCTGTGCCGTTGAACTAGACGGCCGTGCGGTCCAGGGTGGTCTGATATTTGGCCAGGCAAAAGCTGACAGCAATGTTACCCTGGACGGAAAACCAGTTATCATTTCCGATGACGGGCAGTTTGTAATCGGCTTTGGCCGGGATGAAACCGGCACACACCGCTTAAGTGTCTTGTCACCCGGCGAACCGCCGTTCGAACGCGTACTGTCCATCCATGCACGCGAATATGACATAGAACGGGTTGACGGCTTGCCACCTGCCACTGTCTCACCTGATCCGGCTGCAGCGGGAAGAATCAGGGAAGACATTCGTATGGTCGCCACAGCCCGTCAGCACCGGGATAATCACGCCTACTATGCGCACGGCTTCAAATGGCCGGCAAAGGGCAGGATCAGCGGAGTCTACGGTAGTCAGCGGGTTTTAAATGGCGAGCCACGCAGACCTCATTACGGGCTGGACATTGCGGCGCCCACGGGCACACCTGTTTTTGCACCGGCCGATGGCCTGGTAACCATGGCCCACCCGGATATGTATTATTCCGGCGGCACACTCATTCTCGATCACGGCCAAGGCCTATCCTCTACCTTTTTACACCTGAGTAAAATTCTCGTGGAAGCCGGCGTCTTTGTGAAACAGGGTGACCTGATCGCTCGTATCGGTGCCAGCGGACGCGCCAGCGGACCACACCTTGACTGGCGTATGAACTGGCTGGACCGGCGGGTGGATCCTGAGCCTTTGGTAAAAGGGCTCAGGTTGAAGTAAACCAGAACGCTGCTATGACCTGATCCCTTATGGTTGGATTTAATTCAACCTGACCCCTTCGTTTGACCCTTGTATCAAGGCCGCACTGGCGCGCCCGCGCCTGCGACATAACCACCCGGGACACCCTTGGTGACCACGGAGACGGCATTGTGCGGGTGCAGGCTTTCGTAATGCGTACAGCGTACCCAGAAATCCAGGATACGTTCATCGCTGTTCAAGGCGGTCTGGATACGCCGGCCAGCATCTTCGCAAAACATCAGGTTGCTGCCATTGAGCAAGGCGAAGGCCTGCTCGTCCTCCCGCTTGACCGTTGCCTGTACCGGTGTCTTGAGCGAGTTCTCCACTTCATCGATCAGTTCGATGATCGGAAACATCTGGAATGCCGGCGTCAGCCGGACACGCAACTCTGCGGCGCTACGCTGGCTGTGGGGCGTGGCAACGATACCTTCCTCGGAACCGAGCCAGCTACGCACCTGCTCAAAATCCAGTGTCCTGGTGTTTGCAAAATCTTTATCAAACTGGTCCTGTATCAGTTGCCGCGCCAATGCCGCTGAACATGGGCAGGTGCTGGAATAGAGAATCTCCAGACCCATTTCCATGCTGAATTCCTGACCTTCAAGGATACCGATCATAGACACCGGGTAACGGCGCCAGCCGACGTTGTCACTCTTGAGCGCCTTGCGCCGGATGACGTAATCGAAATCCACCCTGACCAATGCACGGTCGCTCAGACCCTGGTGTGAATCCAGAAATGAACAAAGCATCTGCCGCATGGCACCGGGCGTCAGCGGGCGATCCTGAAAGGCCTGGTCCAGGTGCAGATACAAACGAGACATGTGGATACCGCGAACCTGTGGGTCCATCAGGTTGACATACGCCGTAACACGCGCGGTTGACTGGATAAGGTTGCCCTCATCGTCTTCGATACGCACCGGCAACTCGATGTCGTTCATACCCACCCATTCGAGTTTGCCTGCCACGGACGGACGCGCCTCGTTGGCAATGTCCGGCATTTCCCGCAGTACGTTATCAAATAATTTCATCGATCAAATTCCATGGGCTGAACAAGACATATCTGTCTGGTCAGGGCAAAGTTCAAGTTGTGCTCAACTTTCAATATCCCATTATACTTGGAAAAGCGAAGCTGATGGCAAACTTAACTACCTATCAGAATGGATAACGTCAATCAACTGCAAAGCCCTTCTGGTTGATGTTCCTTGTGTAGAAAAACACAGACGTCTGGTTTCAAATTTTAATCAGGGAAGAAATTTACCAACGCCTGTTTTCTAATGTATCCATATCCGTACCAGGGGGCTGCTCTGGTTAATGCTCCACGAAAGCTTTGGAATGACTCTTGTTGCTTGACCTGGACATGGCCATGGCGGCGGTGATCTTGTGGTTTTCGAGCAGTTCGATGAGCGAGTCATCCATTGAGCACATGCCCCGATTGCGACCGCTCTGGATCACCGATGCCAGCATCGTTGTGTTGCCCTCCCGAATAATGTTGGGCAGGCTGTTGGTGCGCAACAATATCTCGAAGGCAGGGCAGCGGCCACCACCGTCGGCCCTCGGCAGCAACAGTTGTGACACAATCGCTGAAATGGAATCAGCAAGGGAAATGCGTATCTGGGGTTGTTGGTTGGCCGGAAACGCATCGACAAGCCGATCAATGGTTTTGGTCGCACTGTTGGTATGCAGGGTCCCAAACACCAGCGTTCCCATCTCGGCTGCTGTTATGGCCAGCTCAATCGTTTCCAGATCACGCATCTCACCGACCAGTACCACGTCGGCATCCTGCCGAATGGCGACCTTCAGAGCTTCACCAAAACTGACAGCGTCATGCTTGACCTCGCGCTGCGAGACCACACACTTTTTGTTTGGGTGGACAAACTCCACCGGGTCCTCAATGGTGACGATGTGCTTGCTGGAAGTCTCGTTGATCTCGTTGATGATAGCAGCCAGGGTCGTTGACTTACCGGAACCGGTAGGGCCGGTAACCAGGACAAGCCCCTGCTCGAGGTGGGCCAGATCACTAATTGCTTTGGGGGTATTGAGATCTTTAAAGGTGAGGATTTTCTCCGGAATGATACGGAAGACCGCCGCAGCACCCTGGTACTGACGCAGGAAATTGACACGAAACCGGGCCACTCCCGGCAGACTGTAGGCAAAGTCAAGATCACCGCAGGCTTCGTA
>CAZYVH010000077.1:11770-14714 GCA_964650905.1 uncultured Wenzhouxiangellaceae bacterium
CCGGTTTGCATGATTGACTTGATCTGGAACGTGCGGTTTTCACGTATGAGGTTAGCAATGGCATTGTTGTTGACCATTACTTCAAGTGCGGGAACACGTCCCCGGCCATTGGCCCGGCGGGCCAGGCGCTGCGAAATGACCACCTTGAGAGATTCCGACAACATCATCCGAATTTGCGCTTGCTGATCAGGTGGAAAAACACCGAGCAAACGGTTGACGGTGCGAATGGCGTTTGAAGTGTGGAGTGTTCCCATAACCAGATGACCGGTTTCAGCCGCGGTCACAGCCAGCGATATCGTCTCATAATCCCGTAGTTCGCCAATGACAATGACATCGGGGTCCTCACGCAGCGCAGCACGTAACGCCTTGGAAAACGACGCGGTGTGGACACCTGTTTCCCGCTGGTTGACGCTGCACGATATCGAGGGGTGCAGGTACTCGATGGGATCTTCAATGGTGAGTATATGGTCCGTACGGTTCTTATTGACCAAATTTACCATGGCGGCCATGGTCGAGGATTTGCCACAGCCTGCCGGGCCGGTAAAAAGTACCAGGCCCTGGTGCAATTTGGTGAAGCGCTCAAGCTCCTTTGGCAGCCCGAGTTCAGCCAGCGTTGGCGGCCTCGGCTTAATGGTGCGGAATACGGCATCAATGCCCCGCTGTTGCTGGTAGGCGTTAGCGCGAAAACGGCCGGTTCCGGGGATGTCATAAGCGAAATCAAGCTGGAACTTCTCTTCCAGTCTTTTGCATTGCGGCCCGCTTAACACGTCCTTGATAAGACGCTCGCACTCCTGTGATGTCAGAACAGCCGTGGTGGCGCGACGTATTTCACCATTAATACGCATGCGCAGACAGTCTCCGCTGTGGACGTGCAGGTCGCTGGCGTTCAATTCAATCGCCTGCTGTAAAAGATTCTGAAGGGTTACACCGGGACCATAGCGCAGTAGGTCAGGCTCTTTTTCGTGGTCTTCTGCTTTACTCGCTTTCCCGGGAGATGCCACCGGCTTGATAATGGCATTGGTGAGCCCGGCAGATTTGCCCGAAGGTCTGGGTCTCAGATCATTGATCACAGCAGGCCTGGGCGACGCGGCGGGCCTGGTTTCCGGGTTACTCGATACCGGAACGGGTGTGAGCAACGGCTTCGATGCTCGCGTCGGATCACCATGCGCCGCACGCGGCTGTTGTTTCAGATACATGTCCCGGGCCAGAATAAGCTGATCCAGCATTTTGGGAGCAAGGTAGTTTTTGGCAATCAGGTAAGCGCCAAATTCCTGATCACCGGCCTCTTTTATCCAGGATTCCAGGGCATCCTCCACCTGATTCCTGCTAAGCCGCTTGTAGTGGATCGCGAGGCGCCCCAGAAGAATGTTTGGATCGTCTCGCACGGTGTTATCCACGCATGTATCCACATGATTTGGTGTATCGCCACGTCCCCTGCTTATCGCTGTATGGGTTCGCTGGTTTTCAACCTCACCTGAAAGAGCGCTTTCCTTGACGAGTGCCATCACATAGCCCATGGCATCTGTGCGATGATTGCGCTAACGATCGTCAATTCAGTCAACGTAATTCCCCCTGAGCATTCCGTATATTTATCGACATTTCCCAAACTGATACCCAGCTTTGAAATATTGATCATTTTTGCGACAGAATACAACTGGGATAAATAACAGGTTTTCCCGTTAAAACACCAGTAAATAAGGTCTAGGAGTCTGTCGGATTTAACATGATTTACTCTCGAATTAATATCGTTATACTGTTGATATTTTTATACGGTTAACCTATATTAGAGCATGAAAACAACACAATATACTAAGCAAGCACAAATGGGGTTGGCACGAATGTCGAAACCACAAGGCATTAAAATGCACCGGGCGTTGACTGAAATTGCCGAAGGCAAGACAGCCGGTAAAGATATTAGCCCATTGCACGGTCGTGACGGTTACAGGCTACGCCGGGGTGGGTACAGAGCGATTTATCAGACCACTGAAAATGGAATTAACGTATTGCGAGTTATGCCACGCGGAGATGTTTACAAATGAATGAACCACAGACTATTAAAGCTACCGGAGACATGGTGATCCTGCCCAGGAAAGAATACGAAGCCCTTTTGAAAGACAGAGAGGATGCGGATGATATACGGGCGTTTGACGATGGCGTTGCAGAGATCGATGCCGGCGCTGAGTTATTGCCTGGTGATTTTGTTGAAAAACTACTTGTGACAAATAGCCGGGTGCGTGAGTGGCGAAACTACCGGCGAATTTCTCAAACTGCCCTGGCCGAGGCTGCTGGTGTGCGACAGGCTACCATTTCAGCAATTGAAAAGGGAAGCATGCCCAAAGTAGATACCGCGCGGAATATCGCAGAAGCTCTGGATTGTGACCTGGACGACCTGTTTTAATAGTAATTATCAATGCTATTTAATGACAACCTCGAGCCGGATCAAGTCCTCTTCTCGGCGCAATTTTCTGAGTAGTTAAATTACCGCTCAAGACTTCGTAAAAACTGAGATTTGTGCGTGCCTGTTTTCCCTTATGTTCAAGTTGACCAGCGCGCAGTATACGCAAGCGCTGGCTGGAGAATATGACGGTTTGGTGTATTAAAGGGATTTTTGTAGAAATTTCTAAAAAAACCATAAAAAAAGGATTTACAGAAAATACCGTAAACCCTTGATTTAATTGGTCGGGGCGAAAGGATTCGAACCTTCGACCCCTACAACCCCATTGTAGTGCGCTACCAGACTGCGCCACGCCCCGACTCAAAGCCTTCCATAATTTATCACAGGAAGGCCGCGGCATGTTACCTGAAAATGACGTGGCGGAAAAGTATTGTTGACCCACGATGGTTGATAAGCGGCACCGTCATCCCGGGATGACGAAGCCTCGGGGCCGAGATGACGAAAACCTCCGTCGCCCCGGGCCACGACCCGGGGTCCATCTTGATCTTT
>CAZYVH010000078.1:0-14563 GCA_964650905.1 uncultured Wenzhouxiangellaceae bacterium
GCTATTTTTTCATCAGCAACTGCCTGAGAAATGCATTGTGTCTGGATTGCCACGCCCAAAGCAGCACTGGCGCGAGCGGGGGTACCATCAATGTACTGAACTGGGACATGATGCCAATGATCGACGCCGATAGGCTGTAACCGTCGATAAACACCGGGCCCAGTCCTGCCATCAGTTTTGTCAAACATATGCTAATCAAACCTGCGATTAATAGTACATACAGTACGAGTGAACCCCTGGCAAATCTGGCGAGGTTTTCCCCACTTGGCGTTATATAACTCAAGGCTGCATAAAAAGGGAATGAGTAGGTGAGAATTTGTGTATTGAGAGGAAATGCAAGGTGGTATCCTGCAAGCCTGGCAGACACAATCTCACCATCAAGTTCTCCAAAGTGAGTGACCAGCAAGGCCTGTGGGCCGTTTAAGCTGAATTCCTTTACGAATTCTGGTATGGAATGGGTCAATATAAGGTTAGTAATCCATACCGCTGGTGCGGCTAACAAGGAACTCAGCGGAATCCATACAAGGAAACAGAACGTCAACCAGAGGAACACCTGTCCGACAAATTGGTGGAGCTTTGGCGTCTTTGTGTCGTTGTCCGTTGCAGCGTCCGCTTTACTCATGACACGACTTCATTAGCTGCTGTGTGGGCGGACATGTAGCGAACAAAGACAATAAATACAATCAAGACATCCAACATAATGAGCACTGGCCAGAGATAGAGATGAATCCAGTTGAAAACAGCAATATTCCACTGTCCCAGATAAAACAGGCTGATTATGCGGGCCAGATTTGCCACCTGTATTGAAAGAAAACCCAATACGATAGCGAGTAGTTTTTGACGCCAGCGGGCTCTAAAGGCGATGACCGCTGCAATTAAGACAATGCTTGCTTCCACGCCATTGCAGCCCGGTTCGATCGATACTGCAAAACCGCTGACACTGTCACTTAACACCTGGCCGTAGGCGACCACCGTGTCGTCAAAAGGCACAATAATCCAGGCGCTCAGAGACGCTATAAAACCCGTGAAGGGTTCTACGACGTTCACATACACAGGTTCCATTAACTCAAGGCTGAACAGAACCAAAAAAACCAATAGGAAAATAACAATAAATCGTGCCATATAACCTGCCTTCATCAGGTGTGGGGATATTGCCAGGATAATTTTTCCATTATAGCTTGAATATAATGCGAATTTTTATATTGGCAGATCTATGTTTCAGCCCGTGGTGTAAATGACCGCCGGTAGCCAGGTCGCCAGTGCCGGGAACAGCGATAACAAACCCAGCATCAATAGCTGGATGATGATAAACGGAATGACCCCACGGTAAATGGCCGATGTGGCGACCTCGGGCGGTGTCACACCACGCAGGTAGAACAATGAAAAACCGAATGGCGGTGTCAGGAATGATGTCTGCAAATTGAGTCCGATCATCACCCCCAGCCACACCGGGTTGATACCCATGGCCAGCAGGATCGGTCCGACAATGGGTATCACCACGTAGGTGATCTCGATAAAATCAAGGATGAATCCCAACAGGAATAACACCAGCATCACGATCAGCAAGGCACCCACCTCACCGCCCGGCAGGTTCAGCAACAGGGACTGAACGTACTCATCTCCACCGAAACCACGAAACACCAGGCTGAACAATGATGCCCCGATCAATATCATGAACACCATGGCACTCACCCGGGTGGTTTGAAAGACGACTTCACGCAGGGTCCGGATTGTAAGCTGGCGCTGTTGTAGTGCCAGTAACATAGCGCCTACCGCACCCACCGCAGCCGCCTCGGTGGGGGTTGCTATACCCATCAGGATGGAACCCAGTACCGCGACGATCAGCAACAGGGGCCCGGCCAGCAAACGTAGTAAAACCGGTAGCGGGACCTCTTCGCCGGGTACTTGTTTTACGGCTGGCATGGACTGTGGTTTGAGCACGGCCAACAATGAAAGATAGAGCATGTAAATCCCGACCAACATCAACCCGGGTAACAACGCGCCGGCAAACAACTCACCCACGGAAATGGTCTCCGGGCTGAAAATACCCATGCGTAACTGTGCCTGCTGGTAGGCATTGGAAAGCACATCTGCCAACAGGATCAAGACGATGGACGGCGGGATGATTTGTCCCAGCGTGCCAGCTGCGCATATACTGCCGGTGGCAATGGCGGGGTCGTATTTATTCTTTAACATGGTCGGCAATGACAGTAAGCCCATGGTGACCACCGTTGCACCCACTATCCCCGTACTGGCGGCCATCAGCGCACCTACCAGCATAACCGCAAGACCCAACCCGCCGGGTACCTTGCGTAACAGCTTCGCCAGCGCCTGCAATAACTGTTCGGCCAGTTTGGAGCGTTCCAACATGACACCCATAAAAACAAAGACGGGGACCGCGATCAGGGTCTCATTATTCATAATGCCGAAAATTCGGTTTGGCAGAGCGCCCAGGAACGATGCGTCAAAGGTTCCTGTGACAATACCAATAAAGGCGAAAACCAGGGCTACACCCGCCAGCGTGAATGCGACCGGAAAGCCCGCCAGCAATGTCAATCCTGCTGCAAGAAATAAACCCAGCGACATCAGACCAGCCATTTCAGTTCACCGCTGTACAAAAATGTGAAGGATTGCAAGGAATTGCAGCGAAAGACCCGCAAGCGGCACGTTTTATGGATGATTCCCACCCAGCGTGCCTGCATTTATACACAGATGGTGTACGTATATAAAAAAACATGGGTTTAATAAGCCTGTTGAGTCAGAATCATGCAGAATATTCTATATCTGTTTGTTATTTAGTTATTTCTTTGTCGGGTCGCAAAAAGTGCTTTGGTCGTCTAATCATAGCACGCTCAGGCAATGACGGGCCCCAACAGCTTTTGTCCACAGAGTTATCCACAACGCACAAAAACCCGCAACTGTTTCCCGGCCCAATGGCACCGGCAGCCGTTTTCAGCGTCGGTTCAAAGCGTTACAATACGCTGCTTCCAGGTTGTCATTGTGCGGCCAGCCACAGGATCCGTTTTTTGAAAGAACATATCGAAGAATTGTTAATTCAGGCATTAATGCACCTGATCCGTAACGGTATCTTGTCAAAAGATTGCGACATCACCCCGCAACTCGAACGTGCACGTTCACCTGAACATGGCGAGTTTGCATCCAATGTCGCAATGGTGCTGGCAAAACGCGCCGGTATTCCGCCACTGGAGCTGGCACAGGCCATCATAGACAAACTGCCAAAGTCACGACAATTGAAGCGTGCGGAGATTGCCGGACCAGGTTTTATCAACTTCTTCATGCACCAGGTCGCCATGACCGCCGTTGTCAATGATGTCCTGCAGGCGGGCGATGCTTACGGACAGTTGCCCGACCGGCAACAGGATCTGACGGTTGAATTTGTATCGGCCAATCCAACGGGCCCGTTACACGTTGGACATGGCCGTGGCGCTGCCTACGGTGCCAGCCTGGCCAGCATTTTGCAGAAGGCCGGCTATCGCGTACAGCGTGAATATTATGTCAATGACAATGGCAGACAGATGGATATTCTTGCGGCCAGTGTCTGGTTAAGATACCTGGATTTGTGCGGGGAGCAGGTCAAATTTCCCAAGAACGCTTATCAGGGTGAATACATTTACGAGATCGCACGTGAAATACGTAGTGTGGCGGGTGATCAATGGCGTCACAAGGGAATGGACGTATTCGACGGCTTGCCAACCGGCGAGAACGTTGGTGGCGACAGTGAGACCTATATCGATGGGCTGATTAGCCGGGCGAGAGACTTGCTCGGTGAAACAGGATATGAGACTTTCCTGGACGCCTCACTGAAAAATATCCTGTCTGATATACAGCATGACCTGGAAGAATTTGGTGTTATTTTTGACCAGTGGTTCTCGGAGCGAAAACTTGAAAATGACGGCGCCATCGAGCATGCCATCGGGCGGCTTGAAAACAATGGTCACCTATATCAAAAAGACGGTGCAACCTGGTTCCGAGCTTCTGCGCTTGGCGATGAAAAAGATCGGGTTTTAATACGCGAAAACGGACGCACAACCTATTTTGCCTCGGATATTGCCTATTTCCTGAATAAGCTGGAACGCGGATTCGAACGTGCCATTTACGTCCTGGGTGCAGACCACCATGGCTACATTGCACGACTGCGTGCGGCGGCCGTGGGTATGGGTGAAGACCCTGACCGGCTTGAAATATTGTTGGTTCAGTTCGCGATTCTGTACCGTGATGGCAGGAAGGTCTCCATGTCGACACGTTCCGGACAATTTGTCACCCTGCGTGAGCTGCGTAAGGAGGTCGGCAAGGACGCTGCGCGTTTTTTCTACGTCATGCGCTCGCATGATCAGCACCTTGATTTCGACCTGGACCTGGCCAAGTCACAGAGCAATGAAAACCCGGTGTATTACATCCAGTATGCCTATGCACGGATCTGCAGTGTCCTGAGAAACCTTGAGCAGATGAATGAAGCACATAACCAGGCGATAGGTGAAGCTGCGTTGAGGCTGTTAACTCAACCCCACGAAATCGATTTGCTGCGCGAGCTCAGCCGTTATCCGGAAATCATAGAAGCGGCTGCCCGTCTGCGTACACCACACCTGCTGGCGCATTATTTGCAGTCACTGGCCACTGGTTTTCATGCATATTACAACTCGAACCAGTTCCTGGTGGATGATGAAAACATCAGGAATGCACGTCTGAATCTGATCCTGGCAACCAGTATCGTCTTGAAAAATGGTCTCGGTCTTCTCGGGATTTCCGCACCGGAGTCAATGTAATGACAACAAGACGCAGAAAAGCAAGTAAACATAAAGGTATACCAGCATGGTTCTGGTTGTTGGGCGGGATACTGATCGGTCTGAGTGGTGCCGTGGTATTGGTGTTTGAAGGCTATTTGCCGGAGCTCAAGCAGCATCACTCTTCTGCTGACCGAACACCGGCCACATCGATAGATTCCGAACTGGCTGATGACACCGACGTGGTTGCGCCTGAACCCAAAAAGCCGCGTTACGATTTTTTTACCGTTCTGCCTGAAATGGATGTTGTCGTACCCGCGAGGGAGTTAAGCCGCAAGGTCGGACCAGCGGCCGATGTACAGACCACCATTGCCACGGACAACTACCTGCTGCAAGCAGGCTCGTTTCGTGATGCTGCCGATGCTGAACAGTTAAAAGCACGCTTGGCGCTGCTTGGCGCAGAGGCCAGCATTCAGGCGGTTACGGTGAACGGCGAAGCCTGGCACCGGGTTAGAATCGGACCACTCAAGGGTGCCCGCAAGACTGATGAAATGCGTCGCATGCTGGATGAATACCGTATTCCCACACTGGTTCTGAAAGCTAAATCCTGAATTGTCATATTCGCAGCCCCGGGATGTAATCAACCCGGGTACAAATCCGGCGTATCGCCGACGTCATCGTTGCGTGTTTCACCTTGCTGGCTTCGGTAACGCTTGAAGGCTGCCCACAACTCATCCCCTTTCCATGGCCCTTCCTCAGAGCCCGCGAACCCGGCAGTAACCAGCTCGTCGATAGCATGGCGTAGTCCCTCGTCACCACAAGCTGATGCATAGTCCCGCATACTGCCGCGCATGGGATAAGGTGCATAATGTCTGACCCATTGCGACAAGGCGCTGCGCGTTGCAGATGCATCAGCCGTCTGGCAAGTCTGTTGAATTTTCTTCAGCAAGATGGCTTCCGCGGGCGCAGCGGCATCAAGGTTCGTTTTGTTTGCAGGGTTAAACTGGCCGCGTCGGTAGTAAAAAAACAGGGTCAGCAACCATAAAAAAGCGAATACGGTTGTGCTTGCTTTCCAGCCCAGCTCCCGCTTGCCACCTGTGAGTTGGGTGCTTGTAACGGCCGTGGCCGGCGTCGTAACCAGGGTTTTGGTCATTGATCCGGTATCGGCGGGGCTGGCTGTCAATTCTGTTGCCAGAACTTGCACTCGGTGTTCGGGTACGACCGCAGTTCTCTGCCGGTTGGCAGCCGTGTCCCACCAGTCCAGCCTGATCTCTGGCAGAACCAGTTCGCCGGGTTTTTCAGGTACGATGGCATAGCGGAACTCCTTGTGTCCGAGCACCCATTCGCCATCATCACGGCTGATACCCTGGGGTTGGTCAGGATATATACGGGTATTGGGCACCTCCGGCCACTGTGGTTCTTCAAGCATGTTTTCCTCGAGTCCGACCGCATCCATGATGATGGTACGGGTCACCGGTTCGCCGACGTGGAGCCTGGCTGTGTCGGATATCTGCTGGGCCAGGGATAGACGACGGGCCGGCAACCAGAAATCACCCGCGTACTGTGCCGGACGAGGTTTGATATCAAGACTGACGGGGTCACTCTCCACCCGTAAGCGCCGGCCACGCACGGTCGGCTGCCACAAACGGTCGGATGGCTTTTCTATTAAACGGCCAGTCAATGCCATGGCCGGAATCTCAAGTTTGCCTGAGCGCTCGGGGAATATTGCATAACGGCGTTCCAGCACCCGGTATTGGGTGCCATTGCGATCAGCCTGGTAGGGTACTTCATCCAGTAACCGCACCAGGGCCTGCTGCGGCGCCGGTGGATTGATCGCGGCTTCGGTCAGGTTGGCCTGGTAGAAAATCCGGACGGTCAGACCCACCTGTGCATGCACATAGTATGGGCCGTTTTCGGGTTGTAGACTGAGCTCCATAAATACCGGTTCGGGTTCGCCGGGTGCACGTTTTGGCGCGACTGCAACGTGCAACCGCAAGGGTTGTGAACTGGCGCCCGGGAACTGCAGAGCCGGTATCTTGAGGTCACCAGCGTGTTTCGGTTCCAGCGTCACCACCAGGCGAACAAAGGCTGTTTTACGCCCATTGACAAATGACATCTGGGTTTCGCTACGCTGATCAAGCACCTCGAAGTCTGCCCCAAGGGACGCCAGGTCGGTATCCAGACTTTGCCCGGTGTCATTGGCTTGTAATGTCAGTGTGACCGTCTCGCCCACGACAACATTGTTGCGATCCAGTTGCGCCGTTACGGTAGCGGCCTGTGCAACAGAAATTGAGACCAGTAGCAAAATTGGAAGCATCAGTATTTGTATACGGTGTTGCCCGATCTTCATTTTGTCACCAGGTCTCAGATTCATCCGCCGCAGTTCCACGGCGCTGATGTTCATAACGAAATTTACGTCTCAGCAAGCCACCCGGGTCATCCGGGATGCGCCGCAACCATTGCTCCATCGCCTGTGCGTCTTCCTCGGACCAGTTTTGTTCCATATCTGCAGCCGTACGTCGTTGATCCTGCTGCTGCTCGCTACCCTCACCGGATTCATCTTGCGATTGTCCATCTTGCTGTTCCTCGTCCCCTTTTTTTGACTGATCTCCGTTCTGTCGATCAGCATCGTCACCCTGCTGGTTTTCCTGGTCCTTTTGTTGCTGGTCCTTTTGTTGCTGTTCTTCCTGCTGTTTCATTTTCTCGACCAGTTCCCGGTTAAATGCTGCATCCTGCATCCCGGGGCTCATCTCAAGCGCCTTGTCGTAAGTCTCAATGGCCGCCGCGAATTCGCCGGCCTGCGCGAGCGCATTTCCGCGGTTATAGTAGGCATCCGCATCGGTCAACTGTGACCAAGACTCGTTTGCCTGAGGGTACTCACCGGCCCGGTAGTGGGCCTCTCCGGCAATGGCCGGATCGTGCGCCAGTGCTGCAGCGTCTGCGGCACGGTCTCCTGCCAGCGCCGCCCGCGCCTGTTGATCCCGGGTGGCCCACAGGTCATCCCAAAAGCCTGCCCTGGCTGGTGCGCTGAAAAGCATTCCAGGCACGACAAAAACCGGCAGCAGGAACAATAGACCACGCCGAAAACTCAGTGCGACCAGCGGCAACAACAGCAATAATAACCACGGTCCGCTATCTTTCCAGCGCTCTCCCAGCGTGTCGTCCAGGCGTTTAAAATCACTGCTGTCGGTTCCCGCCCACGGGGAATTTGAACGGTTGCCGGTAACCAGTTCTGTGTATTTACCGCCACCGGCAGTTGCGATCGCCTCAAGGGTGTCACGCTGCAAGCCTGCAATCACCACGTTACCCTGCTTGTCGCTGACAAAGCCGTTTCCGCTGGGTATCGGTGCTCCCCGCACCGTGCCAACAGCAAGCACCGAGGTATAAATTCGTGCGCTCGCCAGTCGGGTGGCAACATCGGCTGCGGCCTGGTTGCCGCTGTCGCCAATCAGCAACAGCTCACCGCTGGCATGACCAGAACGATGGAGTAGTTCTGCAGCCAGCGTCAGCGCCCGGTCCGGGCGGCTGCCGGCTAGTGGCATCACGTCCGGTTGCAGGGCGGGGAGCATGTTCCTGATCGTATTTGTATCACTGGTCAAGGGCGACACCACAAAGGCGTCACCGGCAAAGGCCACCAGGCCCATCTGGCCCTCAAGTACCTCATCGAGCATGTCTGCAAGACGATATCGGACCTGTGTCAGGCGGTTGGGCTTCAAATCCTCAGCGAGCATGGAGCGCGACAGGTCCAATACCATTACACGTGCATCGTGTGCTGAAAATGAGGTGTCCGGTAACTTCTCCCAACTCGGCCCCGCCAGAGTAAGCACTGCCAGCAACCAGCTAAGACCCGCCAGCAGGGCCCCGCGTTTGCGAGCGGGTGCGGCACCACCGCCAACACTCAACCAACGTAACAGGTGGGCGTCGCACACCCTGGCCCAATCACCCGACGCTCGTCGCAGGCGCTGCCACAGCAATGGCAGCAAAACAGCCGCCGGCATCAGTAACAGCCAGCCCGGTCGTATGAAATGCAGGGACAGGATATCCATTATGTCCTTAGCACCTGCAGTTTGAATGGTCGGATTGACAACAGCGCGGTCAGCAACGCCAGCGTGAAAGCGACACCCATGGGCCAGTAAAAAAGTTCATCCACCGGTCGAATGATCTCGACATCACTTGCAATCGGTTCAAGCTCATCAAGAATGGTGTAGATTTTTTCCAGGCTCTCGGTATCACGCGCCCGAAAATAACGACCGCCAGTCGTCTTGGCGATGGTTTGCAACGTGTCCTCGTCAAGGTCAGCGGATGGGTTGACCGTGCGACTTCCAAAAAAGTCCTGCACCATCATTTCATCAGCGCCAACCCCGACGGTATATATCGTCAATCCCTCGCGGGCGGCGAACGCTGCTGCCTGCAACGGCTGTACCTCACCTGATGTGTTGGCCCCGTCGGTCAACAACACCAGCACCCGGTCGGTCGCCGCGTCGTCACGCATACGTTTTACCGCCAGGCCGACTGCATCACCAATCGCTGTTTCCCGACCTGCCAAACCAATTTCTGCCTCATCCAGCAGTGTGGCTGTCGTTTGCGTATCAAAGGTCAATGGCGTCTGCAGATAAGCACGACTGCCAAACAGCACCAGGCCAACGCGGTCACCGTGACGCCGCTGAATGAATTCGCCGGCCACTTTCTTGACCACGCGCAGACGATTGACCGCAGTCCTGTTGAGGATCATGTCCTGCGTATCCATACTTCCGGAAATGTCGACAGCCAGCAGCAAATCGCGTCCCGTGACCGGCAGCGTCTCGATCTCACCTACCCATTGTGGCCGGATAGCAGCCAGCACCAGCAACAACCAGACCATCGCTGCCACCGTTGCCAGCCATGGATGATGCAGCCAGCCCGCCTGTTTCGCCGCCACGGCAGTGAACCAGGGGACCCGCAGGGCCTGCATGTCCCCTGCGGGTGTGGGTGGCAGCAATCTGCGCAGTAGCCACGGCAGTGGCAGTAATAACGCCAGCCATGGCCAGGCAATCGCAAAACCGCTGCTGAGTGCCTCTTCAGCCATATTGCCTGATCCAGGCGCGCGCCAGTTTGCTGATACCGTCAGGGTCGAATTTCGGGGCCGGGTCATAGGGCCCGCTCGCCAGGACACTCAGTATATCGCCCGCACCGGTCTTGTGAATCCTGTCGTTGACAAACTGGCTCCATTGGCAACCCGACATCAGCTCACAATGCTGGCCCGGAAAGGCGCGAATTGCGACCAGCTTGAACACCCGGTTGAGTGTCGCAAGGTAAGACCCGGGGTCATTGTGCGGGTCTGTGGATGTAGTCAGTTGATCGATCCAGGCCAGCATTCTTTGCCGCCTGCGGTGTCGTTTATAGATAGCATACAAGCGTAATCCGAGCCAGCTGAGCAAAACCAGCAGAAGGGCGGTGAGCACCCACCAGCCAGGAGCCGGTGGCCACCATGTGGGTGGTGGTGCGCTGTGGATGTCACGCAACTGATCAAGCAGATCGGGGTTCATGCGGCCCGCCCGACCAGCAAGCGTAAATCCCGCCCCAGCACCTCGACCGGGTCATCGGTGGTTTGCATCACCAACCAGCCACACTGGTGGCGCTGAAACATACGCCTTGGCGTCTGTGTGTGTTGCGAACTCATCCGGTCAAACCGATGGCGTGCCTGTTGCCGGTGGGTATCAAGCATGCTGCTGTGTACACCATCGCTAATGGGGAAACGCCCCGGGGGCAGTCTCTGTTCGGCAGGGTCCAGGATTTGACAACCAAAGACATCGTTGTGCTGGCGCAAGCGCGAAAGGTGGCGCTGGCATGGTTCATCGAGGTTAAAAAAATCACTGATGACCAACACCAGGCTGCCGGGACGTACGGTGTGCCGGACACGTTCCAGTGAGATGGAAAGCGGCTCGGGGTCAGCGGGCAACGCAGCCGGGTCCAGCCAGTCGACCAGACCCTGGATCACCCGCATGGCGCCTCGGCGACCACCGGCCGGGCGCAGCTCGCGGTGCCGACCGGGCGCGAACAGGAATGCACCGATACGATCCCCACGCCGCACTGCGGCCCAGGCGATGGCGGCGGCAAGGTAACCGGCCGTCACGGACTTGAGCCGTTTGCGCGTACCAAAATAAAGACTCGGGCTGGCATCTACCACGACAAAGACGGGTCGTTCACGTTCTTCCTGAAAAATCTTGGTGTGTGGTTTGCCGGTGCGTGCAGTTACGCGCCAGTCCATGTTACGAATGTCATCACCGGGCAGATAACTGCGTGACTCGACAAAATCCACGCCTCGCCCACGAAAACGGGAACGGTAAGCGCCTGCCAGGGAGGAGGCTGCCGGCCGCTGCATCGGCAGTCTGAGAGCATTACAACGGGGTTTTAATGCGATCAACTCGGGTGCACCCAGATGAATGCCATCCCCTTCTCGCGGGTCATTCATGGCACCGGAACCAGGTCCAGCAGACGATCAACCAGTTCATCCACACTCACACCATCCGCTTCAGCCTCGTAAGATAACAACACGCGATGGCGCATTACCTCGTGGGTGACGGAGTGAATATCGTCTGGCGCGGCAAAATCCCGACCATCCAGCCAGGCCCGCGCCCGGGCACAGCGGTCCAGCGCAATCGTTGCACGCGGACTGGCGCCGTAGCTGACCATGCGGCCCAGCTCCGCATCCCATTTACCGGGATCACGGGTAGCCAGTACCAGTTGTACGATATATTCCTGCAATGCCGGCGCCATGTGCAAGTCCAGTACCTGTCGCTGTGCCGTAAACACCTGCTGTTGTGTCACCAGAGTGGCCGGTTCGGCTTTTTCACCCAATTCGTCCCTGGCCTGACTCCTGGCCAGCTCGAGAATGTCCTGTTCGGCCTGTGCGTCAGGATAGCCGATGGATATATGCATCAGGAAGCGGTCCAGTTGCGCTTCCGGTAACGGGTAGGTGCCCTCCTGCTCGATCGGGTTCTGGGTTGCCATGACCAGGAACAGCGGCGGCATCGGGTAGGTTACCCTGCCGACCGTCACCTGGTGTTCGCCCATGGCTTCGAGCATCGCGGACTGCACTTTGGCGGGTGCACGATTGACCTCATCGGCCAGGATCAGATTGTGAAATATTGGCCCACGCTGAAACTCAAACGTACCCTCGGTGGGTCGGTATATCTCGGTCCCCGTCAGGTCAGCCGGTAACAGATCCGGCGTGAACTGAATACGGTGAAAATCACCCTCAATGCGGTCGGCCAACACTTTGATTGCGGTCGTCTTGGCCAGACCAGGGGCACCTTCCACGAGTAAATGACCATTGCACAGCAATGCCATGATCAGACGTTCCATCAACCTTTCCTGGCCAATGATGAGCTGGTTGGCAATTATGCCAAGCTGTGTAAAGGCGGCCCGTTCCGGATATTGAGGTGTGACCGCTTGTTGTTTTTTCCCCGCTGATTCCATCGCTAAAGCCTGTTTATTGATTCGTCAACACCCATGTGCGCGAATTGTTAAAATATCAACCGTACATCCTCTCCCGGATGACTGTCTTTTGTCAGTGCTATTGGTCACATAATGTGATGCAAAATAAGCCAAAAAGTTCTCTGGCATTGCTTATCGGCTCAGTAATCCTGCGGATCGACATCGACCGACCAACGCACCTTGCGTGCCATGGGGAGCCTTTGGACCAACGGTAGCCATGCATCCAGTTGCCGGTGCAGGGACGTTCGCCGGTCAGCCTGGACGAGCAAATACCAGCGTGTGCGCCCGCCCCTGCGCTCCATCATGGCGGGAAAAGGCCCATAAATTGTTGCTTCACCCGCCGGAAAATATTGCTTTGCGGTATTCAAAAAGGCGCGGACGGTGTCTTTTTGGTGTGCGTTTGAACGCAACAGTGCCTGACAACTGAACGGGGGCAGACAGCCCGCCTGGCGTTGCTCACTGATTTCACCTGCAAAGGCTTCGTAGCCGGATGAAAGCAGTGTCTGTAGTGATTCATGCTGCGGATAATGGGTCTGCAGGATCACTTCGCCGGGCAGTTTGTCACGGCCGGCACGACCGGCCACCTGCACCATCAATTGCCCCATGCGTTCTACCGCGCGGTAGTCTGCGCTGTAAAGCGCCTGGTCCAGGTTGACGATGACCGCCAGGGTAACTTCGGGAAAATGGTGACCTTTGGCCAGCATTTGGGTGCCGACCAGCAGGCAGGGGCCACCTGCTTTGACCTGTCTGGAAAGACGCTCAAATTCACCCTTTTTACGCACCGTATCACGATCAAAACGCAACAGCGGTGTTGCTGGAAAAATACCTGTTAACACTTGTTCCAGTTGCTCAGTACCCTCACCGGCCCCCTCGAGTGCATCGGCGCCGCACGCCGGGCACATCACCGGCACTCGCCCGGTACTGCCGCAATGATGGCACAGCAAACGCCGGCTCGCCCTGTGCCAGGTCTGGTTGGCGTCACAATGCCCGCAGGCTGCGTGCCAGCCGCATTGGTGACACAACAGCACCGGTGCGTAACCACGCCGGTTAAGAAAAATCAGCACCTGTTCGTTTTTTGCCAGTGTCGCGCCGATAGCATCCATGGCCTTAGCCGATATGCCGGCGTGCATGGTTTGCTGGACCAGGTCCAATACGCGCCAGCGTGGCTCGCTTGCACCGGTAGCCCGTTGCCTCAGCCGGTGCCAACCATAACGGCCACGGGCCGCATTGTTATAGGTTTCCAGCGATGGCGTAGCACTACCCAGCACAATGGGAATACCCAGCCCGGCCGCGCGCTTGACCGCCACATCACGACTGGAATAGCTAAAGCCATCCTGCTGTTTGAAGGAAGCATCGTGTTCTTCATCGAGGATGATCATCCCTAATGCCGGCATCGGCAGGAACAGGGCGGAGCGCGTGCCAATCACCAGCCTGGCCTGGCCGTTTTTCGCCAGTGCCCAGGCATTGAGTCGCTGGCCCTCGCTCAGACCGGAGTGCGTGACCACGGGCTCAAAACCTAGACGTAAGTGGAAGCGTCTGAGCAACTGCGGTGTCAGTCCGATCTCCGGCACCAGCAACAATGCCTGCCCACCCTGGCTTAAAACCTGCTCCAGCAAACACAGATAAACTTCGGTTTTGCCGCTGCCGGTGATCCCGTCGAGCAAATGGCAATGAAAACTGCCCAGGGTCGCGGCAATGTCGGTCACTGCAGTTTTTTGCTCATCCAGCAGCACCGGCCCGGCCGCCGGGTTCAAGGCCGCAGGTTGACAGTTTTCAGACCGGGCCCACTGCTGTTCAAGCAAACGCGCCAGGGTTTTACGCCACGCCGGGCCAACGGCGCGTAACTTTGGTTCAGTGGCAGCCCCTTTGCCAATTGCTTCCAGCATACGGTACTGGGCCTTGATCCGACCGGGTGGCTCTTCCAGACGCTCCAGGCCTGCGGTGGTCAGCCGGTACTGTAACGGTTGCGGGGGAATCACACCGTCTGCTTTTCTGAGTAGTGGCGGCAGCGCGTTGAAGACCACCTCACCCGGTGCATGCTTGTAATAATCCCAGCACCATTTGAGCAATTCCAATGACTCGCTGCTCAGAACCCGCTGCGCACCATCGGGGTAGGCCAGCACACGGGCGAGCTTGTCGTGCGGCAGATCGCTTTTGTCGCTGATCTCTACAATCACACCAATCATATTGCGGCGCCCAAACGGCACCCGTACACGTATACCGGGTCTGGGCATACCGGGTCTGGGCATGACTTCACTTTCGACCGGCAGATAATCGAACAACTGCCGCAACGGCACACCCAGTGCGACCCTTAAAATTGGTTTGGAAGAAGCAGATTGCATGGT
>CAZYVH010000079.1:0-14353 GCA_964650905.1 uncultured Wenzhouxiangellaceae bacterium
TCCCAGCCATTGCCACTGACCACCACCGGCTCTTTGGTTTTTGGTCACAACATCGGTCAGGCTGCCCCCGGCATAGGAAATCGTGTATTTAACGCGCTTTGAATGGCTCTTGTGATCGACCCACCAGGCATAGACATCCCGTGTGCCTGCCCCTGCGCTTGCCTCTGACCAGCGATAGGTTTTGACGCCTTTCTTTCTTCTGGTTTCACGGTAATTGACACCATACTGCTGAGCATTGGTTTTGATTTTCCAGCGCCCTGTTTTGCTGGTCGAAGGATCATTGTTGTCAATAATGATTTCGGAAGGTGGTGGTGTCGATGTTTTTGCAAGTTTTGAGTAAACGGCAATTGGCTGGCCGTTAAAGTACACATACTCGATCCTGGCAGAGCCATCGGTATTGATTTCGCCGAGAAGTTCACCGTTCAGCCCATAGACAAAGTGTGTGGTAATGCCACCCGCAGTCTTGCTGACCCGTTGGCCGCGACCGTCATAGGTATATGTGGCGGCCACGGTATCGCCCCCAACATCACGGTCGCTGACCTGGCTCAGGCGGTTATGCTCACCATAGCGATAGAGCTTGCCGTAAGCTGCGGCATCCAGCCTGTTAAGACGGTTACCAGCAGCGTCACGGTCAAAGCTCCAACCACTCTGGGTGGTCATGCGGTTGGACGAGGGTTCATAGGTGTAAGCATCATCCACCATGTCATTGAGGTAACGTGTGCGGTTGCCATTGGCGTCGTATTCAAAGGACTCGTTACCATAACCGCCAGCAGCGGTGGTCAGACGATAGAGACTGTCGTAGCCAAAGGTCTGGCTGTCGGCCTGTGTGTTCTGGTCGGTGATGTTGAGGATATTGCCAGCCGCGTCATGACCGAACAGCCAGCTGAGCCCTGTGCCGGATTGCAGTTGAGCGAGTTCGTAGTCCTGGTCAAAGGTGGCGTTCATGGCAAGACCATTACCATAGGCGTATGTGCTCACAGGCCCGTAAGGCTCGTAAACAACACCGTTTACCAGGTTCTCGGTCATCGTGTCGACAGTCTTGTCAACGGCAATCACCCGGCCGGCGGCGTCCAGTGTGTAGTCCACCCCCATCCCGGAAGGATAGACGATTTTTGTCACGCGGTCAGCCCCGTTGTATTGATAGCCAGTGGTATAGTTGCTTTCGTCGATGACCCGCACCACGCTGGTGACGTTGCCCCGTGCATCATAACCGTAACTTTCACTGCCCGCCGCATCCGTCATGCTGGTCAGACGTCCTGTTCCATTGGCACCTGCATCGTAAGTAAAAGTTACATCCAGCGTGTTGTCGGCATAATCAATCACTGTCAGGCGGTTGAGGGCATCGTAGACATAATCGACCCGCACACCACGTGCATCGGTACTTGTGGTGCGGTTACCGGCAGCATCGTATTCATAGGTGGTGGTGCGGGTATCCGGGCTGCTCAATTGCACCTGGTTGTCCAGACCATCGTAGCTGTATTGGGTAGTATTGCCCAGCGGATCGCTGACACTGGCAAGATTATCCCGCGCATCATAGGTCATCAAGGTATCACCCAGCGTGGTGTCGATGGTTCTGGTCAACCTGTCCAGCGGATCATATTCAAACATGGTGTTGTTGAAGTTGGGGTCCTTGATGCTGGTGCGGTTGTTATTGTTGTCATAACCATAAACGGTTTCATCGAGATTGCCGTCAACGACTTTTTGCAGACGGTTGAGCTGGTCATAGACACGGCCCATCTGGCGTTTTAGCGCACCCACGTCATTCAGTGTGTTCTCAACAGTGCGGTTACCAGCGGCATCGAGTGTGTACTCGATGCGGTTGTTGAAGTTATCAGCAATCGCAATCAGCCGATGGGCCGCATCGTATTCATAACGGCTAAAACTGCCATCGGGCTGGGTCACACGCATCAGGTTGCCAACGTTGTCATAGATAAAAGCAGTCATCTGGCCATCGGTCGTGCGGCTCTGAATCCAGCCACGCGGATGGTAGCTCAATGTTGTTACCACATGATTGGGGTCTTCGACCTGTAAGGGTCTGCCATTGCCATCGTAGGCAAGGTACTCGGTGACCTGGCCGAGGGCATTGGTAATGGTGTGCAGGTCTCCTTTGAGGAACGCTCCGCCCGGATCATCGCTGGTGTAATAATCATAGCTGGTGGTATCAGACACATCGGTGCGTGGACCATCAACTACCTTGAGTTGCCCGACCAGTTCCATGATCGACGGTATCTCGTGGTAGTTGTAGGTCCAGCTACGGGTGGCGAATGTATTGGTATCGATCTCGGTACGGCTTAGTTTCTGGCCGCGTGCGTTGTAAGTGTAACGCGTGGTCTTGCCGGGTTCACGACGCTCGATAATACGATTGATGGTATTGTCCCAATCGGTTTCGATCACGCGCTCGGCCGGCGTACCGGCAGCCTCCGTGCGGCGGGTCTGGTGCAGAGAGTCGGCGTAGGTGTAGGTCGTCTGGTTGCCTTCACGGTCGGTACGGCTGGCGCGCCAGGTCGTTACCGGGTCGTAGTTGATGGTGATATCACCACGCGTATCTTTGATGGCGGTGGGTTTACGGAAGGCGTCTGCCGACATGGAATAGGTCTCGACCTCGCCAAGGGGCCTTGTGACCCGGGTCATCGTCCAGTTCTCAGTTTCTCCGGCACGTTTGGTGTAGTTCAGCGTAACCCGGTCAGCCCCGCCGGCCAGTTCGCTACTGATCGGACGGGCACGTTCGTCATATTCAAAGGTGGAATAGCGCACACTGTTCTCATCCGTAACACCGGTGACCAGGAATTCACCGCGTGGCCTAAGATCCGGGTTCTGGTCTTCATAATGATAAATACGCTCACTCAGGTCCTCACGGATGACCCTGGTGAGTTGTTGGTTCCAGCCTATGTACGCGGGTACGCTCGCCGGGCGCTTGTACCGGTATTGAATCGCGTCACCAGAAGGCAGGGTCACCGAAGCCACCAGGCCGTCCGCGTTGTAATTGAACTTGAGGCTGCGGCCCTGTTGGTCCATAACCAAATCAACGGTATCATCCGCAGTATAAGAAATCGTGGTCAGGTGGTAAGCACCGGTCGTGTTTTCAATACCGACCAACTTGCCGACGCTATCAAACGACTTGAGTTCGCCGCCTGGACTCAACAATTCCCAGCCAGAGCTTAGCGGTTTTAGTAACTTGCCGGAAGTGCTCTCGGAACGATAAACCGAACAGGTCGGCGCATCCACACAGTGATAGCGCTCAACACTACCCCTGCCATCGATGTGCCGCTTGGCATCGGTAGTAAGAGGCAATATCCGTTCGCTGTAATTGTGTGACCAGCCACGGCCCATGGCAGCGTAATCGGGGTAAAACATCTCTGATTGATAATAACGGGTAAGTTCAAGTGTGGGTGATTTGAAGTCAGGTTCCCTGAGTGATTTCACACCGGTTGTGGGGTGACAAGGGTGCTCGGTCTGACACGGACCCGGTGCCTGCTCCTTCGGGTGGCCCAGTTGTTTCAATCTGGCCTCAAAATGATTGCTGCAAGACGGGCCCGAAGGTGGCAGGGTGCCGATATCGGAGTAGCCTTGTGGGCACCCCTTGATAGAAAGACTAATGACGCCATGGGTAGCGTAGCGGTTGTAGTTTTGTGGATCTGAACAACTGTTGAAGTGAGGCCAGTATTTAACAACAACACGGCGGGAGTGCTTGACTTCGTAAGTTTGGGTACCATCAGACAGTGCCGGTCCATAGTTGTATCCACCAAATTCCCACGGCGTTTCTTCCGTAATTTCGTGGGCACAATATGAAGCGTAATTGTTATTTATTCCTGTGATGGCATCCTGATAGTTTCTACACAAACCGGCATCTGTCAGACCAGGTGGCGAATTGCCCCTACACCGGTTGAATCCGAATTGGTCAACAATCGCGCAATCACCACACGGGTTATGACGCATTGCGTCTGCGCTCATGAACAGAAGCGGCGACTGAGATGGGTCCTTGGGTATGTACTCCGGTCTGACGCAATATTTATAGGAGATCATATCTTTGAAATACTGATCCCCGTCGGGGCAATGTCTGGACAACTCAGAACCTGGCTGACCTGCTCCTGATGCGTAATATATGTCATTCAATGCCGGCCCTGGAGTGGCGTATTGTTGATTGCCAGACCAGTCAGACGTCCAGCGAACCTCCAGTTCCCCGGCACGGGATGTCTGCGGACAAGCAATGAGGCAAATTGCATAAATAAAAATCAAACGACCACTGATGAACACACGATGGTCAGTGAATTTGAACCCTTGATGATGGAACAATCTTAACAAAAACAACATAGCCTTCCCCCCCTGTAAATACCCTGATTATTTGCGAGAATTCACTGCGGAATAAACTGTTGGTTACGTCCGAATTCACGCTTTGTTTACCAGGGCACGGCATAGAGTTACCTTAAACTTCCCGGGTCAGGAAGAACATGGCAATCCGGCTTGAACATGTGTAGGTAAATTGAGGTTTCAACAGCAACCCGGTGGACATAAATGCCCACCCTATCCATTTGCACCACGGGCGGTGTGAGGATTCCTGGTTACCTGATCCCTTTTGAGGCCTTTATCTTGTCGTAAGCGGCGTTGATTTCCCGCACCCTTTTTTTGGCCATGTCCATCATTTCATCGGGTAAACCGCGTGAAACCAGTTTGTCGGGATGGTACTGGGCGACCAGCTTGCGATAGGCACGTTTGATCTCCTGGGCATTGGCATTGGTCTTAATACCCAGCGTCGCATAAGATTGCTGTAAAGAGCCACCCTGATCAGGGCGACGTTGTTGCCGGTTACCTGCGGCAGAGTAAGCCCCGCCCTGGCGCGCACGCAGCATGGCTGAGAAGATGTTTTCCGGTATGTGTAATACGGCACAGACCCGAGCCAGGATGCCCTGTTCGGCTGTAGTCAGTCCACCATCGGCCAGCGCGGCCTGGAGCAATAATTCGATGAACATGATACGCAGATCCTGTCTGAACATCGATTGGCGGACAAATTCGCTGAGGACAGCCTCCAGGTTGAAGTCAGACGCTTTACCCTGTTGAAAAAAATGGATGGCCCGCTGGCGCTCGTCCTCGGTCAATTGTAAGCGCCGCATCAATTGCTCGGCAGCGGCAATTTCGGCCTGGGTCACACGCCCGTCCGCCTTGCTGATATGACCAAGGGTGGAAAATACGGCGCCGAAAAATGCATCACGTGTACGGTTAACACCACCACCCAGGCCATACCAGAAACGGTCGACAAGGTGACCCAAAAACAGTCCGAAGAGGGCACCGGTAATACCGCCTCTTAACAGCCCGATGACTGCGCCGATCAACTTGCCCCACCAGTGATTGGGTATTTTGAAACCCTGTGTGCCCATAGATAATGTTGTTCCCTATAAAAGCATAAGCGTGCAAGTATATAATTGCCGCGTCGCCCGTCACAGTAAAAAAGGAAAAATGGTGAACCACAGCGAATTACTGGCGGATGCCCTGGCATACACTACCGATATGGTTACCAACCTGAAGTTGTTGCACCAGGGTAAGGTCCGTGACTGCTTTGCAATCGATGATAAACACATGCTGATCGTAGCCTCCGACCGGCTTTCAGCCTTTGATGTTATCTTACCCAACCCGGTCCCGGGAAAGGGTGTCATGCTCACACAGATTTCCAATTTCTGGTTCGAACAGACCCGCAACATCATTGCCAACCACCTGACCGGACTACCGCTTCAGAGTGTCATCGATGATCCTCAACTGCTTGCAGTACTCAAAGACCGGGCGGTGATTGTGCGGCGTCTGAAGGCGGTACCACTGGAGGCCATCGTAAGGGGTTATATCATCGGCTCCGGCTGGAAGGACTACCAGCAAAGCGGAGCCATCTGCGGTATTGACCTGCCAACGGGTCTCAAACAGGCTGATAAGCTGCCCAGAGTGCTGTTTACACCTTCCACAAAAGCGGCCGCCGGTGATCATGATGAGAATGTGGACTTTGAACAGGTCGCCGGTCTGATCGGCGTAGACCTGGCCAGCACGATCAGGGACGCAAGTATTGAGATTTACGAATTTGCCCGCTGCCACGCGCTCGAACGCGGCATCATCATCGCCGATACCAAGTTTGAATTTGGTCTGGATGAAGCAGGCAAACTTTACCTGATGGATGAAGTCCTGACACCGGACTCCTCGCGTTTCTGGCCGCAGGAAAGTTGGCAGCCCGGCAGCAGTCCGCCCAGTTTTGACAAACAGTACGTGCGCGATTACCTGGAAACGCTGGACTGGAACAAACGGGCGCCCGGACCAGCCCTGCCGGCTGATATCGTAGCGGCGACGGTAAAAAAGTATGCCGAAGCCTGTCAGCGTCTGACGAGTAACGTCTGAGATTGCAAGCCGGGAATGGGTGGTAGTGAATATTTGAAAGTTTAAACGGCCTTGCCGGGTCTTGAAATGAATAGCGACAAGTTTCATTTCAACCTCAAGGCATGACATGTTTGAACGATGCACATTCAAATTCAAGTATCCGTTTGGCAAGCTGCTCTTTTCAGGACTGACACTCATTCTGCCAGTCCTGGCGCAGGCTGCAACCATCGAAGTGATGGTTCTGGACCCACGTTCGTTCAGCCCCAGGGAAATCACGATCGAGGTCGGTGATACGGTCCGCTGGATCAACGCCTCGGGTGGTAACCGCCACGATGTCACCGCGGATGATTTCAGCTGGAATTCCGTAACGTCCCCGGGCTTCACTTTCGAGCGCACGTTCAACACGGCCGGCGACATTCTCTATCACTGCACCGTCCACTCACGTCCCGCCAGCCAGGGTGGTGTCAATATGAATGGTACCGTCCACGTGCAGGCGGCCGTACCCATGACCGATGTCGGGGTCGATGCCGTTGAGGCAACCGATGGCGCTTACCAGACCGGTACTGCTTTTGAGGCCAGCGCGACACTAACAAACAACAGTGGTGAGGATTCAGGCGCCTTCAATATTAAATATTATGCGTCCGCAGACGTAACGATCACTGCAGCGGACACCCTGCTGGCAACACAAAACATCACCAACATTGCGATGGACGCCAGCAAGAACTTCGCAGCCAGCCTGACACTACCTGCCAGTCTGGCGGCAGGCGATTATTTTATCGGTGCGATTATTGACCTCGATGACACCAATACGGGTAATAACAGCAATGTTGATGCGGCCCCGATTTTTGTCTACAGGGACTTCATCATCAACGCTGGTCTGAACGATGCATGGTTCGACCCGGTCACCGACGGCCAGGGATTTTTTATCACGGTTTTTCCTGACCTGAACGCTGTTACCCTGGCGTGGTTTACCTACGACACAGAAGAGCCAGCCATGGATGCAACGGCCAATCTGGGTGATCCAGGGCAGCGCTGGCTGACCGCATTCGGTCTCATTGAGGGTAACCACTCGGTCATGGATATCACCGTCACCTCCGGTGGACTATTCGATGACCCAGCCGAAGTCAGCCGTATCCAGGATGGTACCATCACGCTGGAATTCAATAATTGCAGGGAGGGTAACGCCAGTTACGATATCCCCTCCATCGGTGCCATTGACGTGGTACCGATCCAGCGCGTAGCAATTGATAATGCGGTATTGTGTGAAGCGTTGCTGAGAGAAGCGACACAGACCCCATAGGCACAGAATCGGCAACACGCTGGCCGGTGAAATCAAAACCGGTCAGGCTTCCCCAAAGGCGGTTATTCTGCCAGTGATGCCTCGTAAGCTTCCGCATCCAACAGGTCTTCCTGCTCCGTGGAATCACTGAGTTTAACCTGAAATAACCAACCATCGTTATAGGGGTCGGAATTGATGATCGCAGGGTCCGCATCCAGTTCCTCATTGACCGCTGTAACCTGACCAGAGACCGGCGCATAAATATCCGATGCTGCCTTGACGGACTCAACTACGGCACAGGGATCGCCCTGGGATATCTCATCACCGACCGCAGGTAATTCCACGTAGACCAGGTCACCGAGCGCCTCCTGGGCATGATCGGTGATCCCGATACGGGCATTGTTATCTTCTTCGGTACTCACCCATTCGTGGGATTCGGTATACTGCAGGTAAGTTGGAACATTGCTCATGCTGTCATGCCTTTTCGTTTGAAATAATTCTAGCTTTTAAATGATGTGCCCGCAAACTGCGCCGTTACGCGCGAATGGCGGTTTGACAATATTGCAATCCCGGAGTTTTCCACGCATATCCACCTGGCAGGTATCACCGGCTTTGATGGGAATACGGGCAAAAGCTATGGCTCTTTGCAAGGTCGGTGAAAAGCTGCCGCTGGTAATTACGCCCTCACCTTTGTTTGTAACAATTCGCTGGGCATGCCGCAGCACACCGCGACCGGCCAAAACCAGACCGGTCAGTACCTGTTCCACACCATGGGATTTTTGTTCAAGCAGGGCGTCTTTGCCGATGAATTCACGCTCATCATCAATCCCCAGCGTCCAGCCAAGTGCCGATTCCAGCGGCGTAACGGATTCATCCATGTCCTGGCCATAGAGGTTCATACCAGCCTCAAGACGCAACGTATCACGCGCCCCCAGACCGCAGGGTACGACGCCTGCATTCAGCAATTGTTCCCATAAGCCCGTCGCCTGGCCAGCGGGTAACGTAATTTCAAAACCATCCTCACCCGTGTAACCGGTGCGCGCCACAAACCAGTCACCAAACTGGCCGGCGCTAAAGGGCTTCATCTGCGCTGCTTCGGCAGACGACATCAGGGCCAGCACGGTCTGCCGGGCAAGTGGTCCCTGCACGGCAATCATCGCCAGTTCCGGACGCTCCACCACACTGATGTCAAAGGACCGCGCCTGGGTATTGATCCATGCCAGGTCCTTGTCATGGGTGGCGGCATTGACCACTACACGGAAAAAATCTTCCGTCATGAAATAGGTAATCAGGTCATCGATAATGCCGCCTTTTTCATTCAGCATGCAGCTATACAACGCCCGGCCCGGTGTCTGCAGCTTGGCCACGTCATTGGCCAGCAGGTAGCTCAGGAATGGGCGTGCCTGCGGACCGTTGATATCCACCACCGTCATATGGGAAACATCAAACATCCCCATATCCTGGCGGACATGGTGGTGCTCGCTGATCTGCGAACCGTAATTGATCGGCATCTCCCAGCCACCAAAATCGACCATACGGCCACCGGCTGAAACGTGCGCGGTATAGAGCGGTGTGCGTTGTGGCATAACCGGATCTCCCCCATCCTCAAAAGGATGAACAATATAGCGTCCGCTGAAAAAAATGCAACGATCCGGCTTGCAAATGTAATTTTTGCCTGCATTGATCCTGCCTTTTGATAAAAAGTCTCCCGTGGATGATCTATTATTGACTTGGCTGAAGATAGATTCCAATAAGAAACAAATACCGTCATCAAAAAGGAGTACCTGAGCGCTTGATCGTAATAGCCTCAAAAAACTGGCGTCTGCTCATATTATTGCTTCTACCGGCGCTGTATTCCTGCAACGCACTGGTCAAACCGGACCTGGAACGTCTTTACCGGCAAAGCCGGGAAACCCGGCAACCACCGGTCATTCTGATCCACGGGCTGATGGGCTCCCGCCTCTCGGACAGTGTCACTGGAAAGGAGGGCTGGATCGGTAACCTGGCCAAGTTGACCTTCTCTCACTATGCAGACATTGCACTTGAAATCGACCCGCAAACGCTGTTGAACAAGCCTTCATCGATGGTTGCTACCGGATTACTTGACCGTGTGGTTGGCAAGGACTTTTATGCCGGCATCACCGAAACACTGGAGTCTGCCGGTGGTTACCATCTGGCAAAACCAGGCACCCCACAGACAGCTAATCCACGCAATTACTACGTTTTTGTCTACGACTGGCGTCAGGACATGGCTAAAACCGCTCAGGAACTCTCCCGCTACATCGAGCAAATCAGGCTCGATTATCAAAACCCCGACCTGAAAGTCGATCTGGTCGCGCACTCCATGGGTGGTCTGATCGCCCGCTATTACCTGCGTTATGGAGACGTGGATACGCTTGATGACAATACATTTGACGTCAACCTGTACGGCGCTCAGCGCGTTCGCAGGATTATTTTACTGGGCACACCCAACCTCGGTTCGGTCACTGCTTTACAATCGCTTATCGGTGGCTTCCAACTGGGGGTACGCAGCATTCCAACCGAAGTCATGGTTACAATGCCCAGTACCTATCAACTGTTTCCGCACGCGCTCAACGAATGGCTCGTCACCACCACGGGCAAACCCCTGGACTACGACCTTTATGACGTTAACATCTGGCGGCGATTCCAGTGGTCTGTGTTTGATCCAAGGGTGCGTGCAAGGGTCCTGGCGCGGTTTGAAGACCGGGCGGCAGGTGCCGCTTACCTTGATCTGCTTGAGCGCTTTTTTGCCAAGCACCTGGAACGCGCCCGGCGTTTCACCTGGTCTTTGACGGTACCTTTACCGGCCCAACCATACCAACTGATCGTCATGGGCGGTGATTGCAAACTGACACCAGCGCGTATCGTCGTGGAGAAGGTCAACGGAATCTCCGAAATCAGGTTATGGCCCCGGCAGATATCCCACCCGGTTGCATCGATTGACTACAACCGCCTGATGCTGGAACCCGGTGACGGCAAGGTCACCAAGGCATCACTACTGGCACGAGAATCACTTGACCCATCAGTACCCCGTCATGAATGGGTTTCGTTCCCACTCGACTACCCGATATTTCTGTGCGAAACGCATGAGTCTTTGACCAGTAACAGTCATTTCCAGGACGCCCTGTTACAGACATTGCTGAGTCTCGACAAGGATTACTAACCCGCACACTGCAAGTTTCAACACCGCTGTCCGGTCTCCCTACACATGACCAGCATTTATGGGCAAGGGAATCTTTGCATGCCACGATTCGTTCCGGGTCTGGCAACCAGGCTGGTGTTGCTGTTGGTAACCATCGGAATTTATGACATAGCGCTGCCGGCAACACCGGGTCACGAGGCGCCGGCGACCATATTGCCCGACATCCGCAGTGGTGAGATGCTCCGGCTTTCTGACCTTAAAGGCAATGTTGTATATGTCGATTTCTGGGCTTCCTGGTGTCCTCCGTGCAGACAATCACTGCCACTTTATGAAGCCATGCAAAAACGCATGGGCAATGACCGCTTCCAAATTCTGGCAATCAACCTGGATGAAGAGCGCGGTGACGCAGAGCACTTTATCAAACGCCACCCGGTCAGCTATGAGATCCTACTGGACCCCTCTGGAAATAGCGCACGAGACTGGGGGGTCACGGCCATGCCGTCCTCTTACCTGGTGGACCCCGGCGGCATCATAAAAAATGTTTATTTCGGATTCGAACCTTCACACATCGAGGTGATCGAGCATGATATCAAAACACTATTGCTTGCCATGCCTGTTGCTGGCACTGGCGTCACTAACGGCCTGCACCACGGTACAACCCTGGGAACGCGGTAGACTGGCACGGCCACAGATGGCACTGGACGCGGATACCCTGCTGTCCGCTATTGATGCACACACCTACAGCTCCAAGGAAGCCGCATCAGGTGGCATTGGGCCGGCCGGTGGTGGCTGTGGCTGTAATTGACACGCTGATCCGTCAACATGCGCCGCTTGTCCCGAACCGTACAGTCCCTTCTAATCTCCAGCCTGAGTTTACCCGGTTTTAACGAATTGCTGGCAGCTGACAGCGATCCAAACAACATCCAGTACCGCTATACGTTTTACGATGAAGAACCCCTACCCGCGAGCTTGCTGGCCGAGGGTGATCCTGTTCGTTACCGGATCAAATCTCACCAGGTCCGGCTTGAGCGGCAAATGAATGGGCACTTTACGTTGACCGTCGAGGGTATCCACGAATCCATGAGCGGGTCCTCGCCCTGGTACGTCGTGCCAGACCCCGTACGCGGGCCGTTGCAGGCGATGAGCGGCGCCACTATCAGTGAAATCCGTAATGAACTGGATGTGACCGTGGGTCTGCAAAGTCACGGCGTTGGGCACGCCTTACGCGTGGGCTACTCCAATGAGAATGACTACGAAGCGGTGTCTGCCGCCTACACCGGTGAATACGAGCAAAACAATAAACACAACACCTGGTCGTGGGGTGTAAGCTATTCCGATGACCGTCTTTCACCCACACAAGCAGAGCTATTTGGGCGTATCGCCCACGCCGGTAAAAACAGCGCCTCGGCATCCTTTGGGCTCAGCCGTATCCTGAACCGCAACGCGGTACTGCAAAGTGGTGTCCAGCTAAGCTACCAGCATGGCTACCTGTCCGACCCCTACAAGGAAATGTATGTCAACGGCCTGTTCTTTTTTGACCGGCGACCGGATCAGCGTACGGCTATTTCGTGGAGCACACGTTACCGCCAATACTTTATTGGTAGCAACGGTGCGCTGCACGCCGACTATCGTTACTACGATGATGACTGGGGCATCCGTGCGCACACGCTCGAACTGGCGTGGCATCAGCCCATTGGCAACACGTTGGAAGTCGCACCATCGATCCGCTACCACAGCCAGCACGCGGCCGACTTTTATATCCCTGCAATCACCGATGGCAGCCAACCACTTTTTTGGAGCAGTGACTATCGCCTGTCAACTTTTGGAGCCCTGCGTTATCGCCTGTCGGCGACCTGGCGAGCTGAAATCTGGTCTGTCTCATTAAATGCTGATATTTACAACAGCAGCGAAGCCCTGGCCCTGTCGGGTCCACATTTTGCAACCCCTGCGCTGGTCGATTTCTGGCGTCTCAGTCTTGGCTGGAGCCTCCAGTGGCAGTGATTTACTAAGGAGCCTCTACCTTTGAACCTACACCGCAGGCAATTTTCCTCAATGGGTTGCCCTTGTGAAATTGGGGTTTATGGTACGTCGGCCAGGACGGTGGAAAGATCTATCGAGGAGGCTATAGACGAAGTCCAAAGACTGGATGCCAGGTATTCACATTTTAGTGCTGACAGCGATATCACCCAT
Organism: uncultured Wenzhouxiangellaceae bacterium; assembly: GCA_964650905.1. Classification (GTDB taxonomy): domain Bacteria; phylum Pseudomonadota; class Gammaproteobacteria; order Xanthomonadales; family SZUA-36; genus SZUA-36. Next base: position 12,981 of record CAZYVH010000079.1, read on the forward strand.
CTGCAAGTAAACGCACGCCAGGCAACAGGCACCAAAGTCGATACGGAGACAGCGGCTCTGCTGGACTATGCAGCCCGGCAACATGAACTCAGTAACGGCCTGTTTGATGTAACGGCCGGGTCGTTATCACGTTTGTGGCACCAGCGGACCACTCTGCCATCGGCAGATGACATTGCTGCGGCTTTACAGACCACAGGCTGGTCAAAAGTCAGCTGGCAGGCGCCACGGTTACAACTCCCTGTGGGTGTGCAGCTTGAACTGGGTGGTATCGTCAAGGAATATGCGGCCGACCGCACAGCACTGGTGCTCAAACGTCGTGGTATGCAATCAGCCTTTGTTGAACTGGGTGGTGACATCCACGTCACCGGGCCCCGCCCGGATGGTGAACCGTGGCATATGGGTGTCCGCAACCCCGCACACCTGCTCGATCCAGGTGTTGCAGCCATCGCCAGTGTCCCGATCAATAGCGGGGGAATGGCGACCAGTGGTGACTATGAACGTACCAGCCTCATCGACGGTAAGACCTACTCACACATCATCAACCCGCACACGGGCTGGCCGATGGAAAGTTTTCACAGCGTCTCGGTACTCGCACCCAGTTGCCTGCTGGCTGGTTCCATCAGTACGCTGGCGTTGTTGATGGGAGAACAGGACGGTCTCAACATGTTGCACAAAAGTGGACTTGTGTGGCTGGCCCAGACACGGGATGGGGATATCCACAGCGCGTCACTTACTGATGATTGACCACTTTTAAAAATGCTTTATGGTAAAAATGCTATATTGAGCCCCCATTATAAGCAGATGAGTGAACCACGACTGATGGGCAACCGGCTTTCTAAAATCTATACCCGCACCGGCGACGACGGCAGCACCGGTCTGGGTGATGGCTCGCGTGTGGACAAAGATAGCTTGCGCGTCGAGACCTTTGGTACCATCGATGAACTCAACAGCATGATCGGTCTGCTCATCGCCGCCGGGCCCGATGCCGGCACACGCGCTTGCCTGACTCGCACACAACATGAATTATTCGATCTTGGCGGAGAAATCTGTCTGCCGGGCTACAACATGATTTCCACGCAATTTGTCGAACAACTTGAGGCGGATTTGGATCGTTTCAATGCGGACCTGCCGCCGTTGAAGGATTTTATACTACCGGGGGGGAGTGAAACCGCTGCCCGCTGCCACGTCGCACGCGCGGTTTGCCGGCGGGCCGAGCGTCTGCTGGTTTCACTGGCGAAAACCGAGGCTGTGAACGAAGCGAGCCTCAGGTACCTGAACCGCCTGTCCGATTTATTGTTCGTTATTGCGCGGCGCCTGGCCCGTGCCGATGGCGGCGCGGAAGTGTTATGGGTACACGGTGATAAACGTGGTTA
>CAZYVH010000080.1:0-3376 GCA_964650905.1 uncultured Wenzhouxiangellaceae bacterium
TAGCCCGGTCAAACCGCCCGTCGGCGGAATCATCATGCACTGGCACAACAGCTTGAGAGGGGGTGCCGGTGGCGGTGTCCGGGACCGTAATCCGTAGGGAACGGATTCCGAACGCCCATGGATGGTTAGTGTACTGCATCGTACACATGGTACTTTCAGAGGCCACCTGTGAGTGCAATTCAAGGCGGGGTTCGCAGGGAATGGCTGGTCCTTTCCAAGAGGCCCAACGCAGCAGTGCGGTCACAGGTGGCCTCCCTTCGGGCCAGGCGCAAAGCGGTCATCTGCTGTGTTATGTCCCCTTGGGGTAGACGGGCTAGCCCGGCGGGAACATGCCTTGCGGCTAACCACTTTGCGTCTGGCTGAAAGGGCCATGTGTACGATGCAGTACACTGAAGTGTGTCCCGGAGACTGCCACCGGTACCCCCACCGGGCACTCTCTCAGGCGTAAACAACGTTGCTGGAATTCACAGTTAGCTGTCCCACACATTTCAAGACAAGCCCCATTGCCGAACATCCATTAAACTGTGGCCATGCCAGGCCAGAATTCTAAAGTCAGCCAGACAGATACGATCTGTGCTATCGCCACACCTCCCGGTGCAGGCGGTGTGGGGATCGTGCGGGTTTCCGGTCCCTTGAGTGGCCGGATTGCAGAATCCATGCTGGGTACTCCCCTACCTCCGCGTCGGGCACAATACGCCCGTTTCCTGGATGAAAACGGCCAGGGTATCGACTCCGGCATTGCACTGCTGTTTATTGCCCCGGCGTCATTTACCGGCGAGGACGTGCTGGAACTACAGGGTCACGGCGGTCCGCAGGTATTACAGATGTTGATGTCCAGGGCGATCTCTCTGGGTGCCCGCCAGGCCCGGCCGGGTGAGTTCAGTGAACGGGCGTTTCTGAATAATAAAATTGACCTGACGCAGGCAGAAGCCATTGCCGATTTGATCGAGGCAGCTACGGCCACTGCAGCACGCGCAGCCCAGCGGTCTTTGGAGGGTGTGTTTTCAGAACAGGTCAACATGCTCCAGCAGGAACTGATCGATGTGCGTGTGTTTGTCGAGGCTGCACTGGATTTTCCTGAAGAGGAAATCGATTTTCTGAGCAGCAGCGACGTGTTGGAAAGGATGGCCCGGGTGGACGACCGGGTACAGGCATTGCTGACCAAAGCTCACCAGGGTCAACTGCTGCGAGACGGCATCCATATTGCCATTGCCGGTCAACCCAATGCCGGTAAGTCGAGTTTGCTCAATGTGCTGGCTGGACGCGAGTCCGCTATTGTGACCGAGGTTCCGGGTACCACGCGTGATGTACTGCGTGAATATATTTCCCTCGACGGTTTGCCGGTGCATATTGCTGATACCGCCGGTATCCGGGAGTCCAATGATCGTGTAGAAGCGGAAGGAATACGCCGCGCCAGGGCTGCGCTTTCGAGTGCTGACATCGCCTTGCTGGTGATCGATTCAAGCCAGGACCTGGCGCCTCAACGGGCGTTAAGGTCTGAAGTACCGGCCGGCATCCCTTGTATCGAAGTCTATAACAAGACTGACCTGGTAAAGGCTGATGTTGATGACAGGCACAATGTTCCCCGCGTGCACCTGTGTGCAAGGACCGGACAGGGCCTGGATCAACTGGTCAGTTTGATCAAGGACACCATCGGTGCGGAGAACGTGGATGCAAGCAGTTTTTCTGCGCGCACACGACACATCGAAGCACTCAAAAAAACCCGTCGTCATATCACCCTGGGTCAGCAGCAGTTGCAGCAGTACAACGCTCCGGAGACACTGGCTGAAGAATTACGACTGGCACAAAAAGCGCTGGGTGAAATCACCGGTGAGTACCTGCCGGACGATTTACTGGGTGCTATTTTTGCCAGCTTCTGTATTGGAAAATAACCATCAGACCTTTCGTATGAGGTATTTGTAAACCCCACCCTCCTCGCTTTGCTCAAGCAGTTCGTTGCCTGTTGTGCGGCAAAATGCAGCAAAATCGGCCACTGAACCTGGATCGGTCGAGAGAATTTCCACGGTGTTGCCGTCAGCCAGACCCTTCAGGGCTTTCTTGGCTTTCAAAATGGGCAACGGACAGTTGAGGCCTTTTGTGTCGAGTACTAGGTCAGCCATGATGTTTCCTTTGATTTACAGACAATTTAGATGAACAGATTGATATGGCTCTTGGTAGCAGCCTCGATATAGGTAGCAGCGCCACCTAACTCCAGACCAGGAATCATGTCGTCGGTTGAAAATTCAAACATGTCCATGGTCATCTGGCAGGCAATCAGTCGCACATCGGCCTCAACCGCCAGTTCTCGCAGGTCCTTGATGGGCGCAATGCCTTTTTTTTGCATCAGGCTTTTCATCATCTTGGAGGCCCCGGCCTCGATACCCGGTATCGCGGTGACGAGGTTCGGCATACCCATATGCATACCCATCATCGGCATTTTCATGGCGGGGTTACCCATCGGCGAGACCTTCAGATCGAGGTCTTTCATCAGCAGACCAAGCCCGTAAAAAGTAAAAAACATTGTCACCTCCAGCCCCATGGCTGCGGCGGTCGTGCCCAGAATAAATGGTGGGTATGCCCAGTCGAGACTACCCTTGGTAACGATGATCGTCATGGTATTGGGATCGATGCCGGTATTCATTGCTGTTTGATCGGTCATAACGTGGACCCTCCTGGTTGAGAGGCTAACCAGCATATTGCAGGTTAAGTGCTCAGAGTATATATAAATTATATTTATTAAGGAAACCGAATATTTAAACCCCCATTGTGTATCCGCCACGGCACCACAAAAACATAAAGAACGTAGCAATCGATAAAGAATTACAAAAACACGATCCTGCTGCCAATCATGTATCCAGAACCAGGATATCCAGTTTCTCAGAACGCACGGTGTTTTTGTCCAAGCCGGCATCTTTTTTGCTGTCAAGGCCAAAAGCGCTGGCCATCAACTGGCTGTAGAACACCACCGGGATATTGAAACTTGTGCCAAATTCCTTGTTGATCTGTGTCTGGTACATTTCCACATTGGTCTGGCACAGGGGGCAAGGCGTTGAGATCACGTCGGCATCGGCATCCTCCGCGGCCTGCAGGATATCCCTGATCAGGTGCAGGGTTTTCTCAGGTGAAATAACCGATACCGAACCACCACAACAACTGGTTTTGACATCGAAGTCAACCGCTTCAGCGCCACAGGCTTCGGTGAAATTATCCAGAAATTCCGGATCATCAAAGGTATCGTAGTTACCCCCCGATTCAGTCGCGGCGAAAGGACGCACCGTCTGGCAGCCAACATAGCCCGCCACCCTGAGGCCCTCAAGGGGTTGGGTAACACGTTCCCTGATTTTATCAATACCCACCTCGTTGACGATAACCTCGC
>CAZYVH010000080.1:3476-5466 GCA_964650905.1 uncultured Wenzhouxiangellaceae bacterium
TGGGTAACACGTTCCCTGATTTTATCAATACCCACCTCGTTGACGATAACCTCGCAGGCGTGACGGACCTGCAGGTCGGCTTCATAGGACATATCAGCGGCTCCCAGTGACTCGTTTACCTTGCCACGCAGCGTGATATCGGCTTTGATTTTTTCATTGGCGCCGTGGGTATTCAAATAGCAGGCGGCGCAGCCGGTGATGACATCGGTGGCCTGTTGTTGTTCGGCTCTGGCCAGATTGCGCCCAGAAAGGGCCGTGGTGGGCAAGGGGCCGCCACCGATATTGCCGACCGAGGCACCGCAACAGTTCCAGTCGTCAATTTCTTCCATTTCGAGTCCGAGTGCCGGAACAATAGCACGTAAGGAACTGTCGAGATGCTTTGAGCTCCCCTGCGAGCTACAACCGGGATAATAGACAAATTTCTTTTTGGCTTTTTCGTTCATGAGCCGTTCTCTGACTGGCGATCGCGTGCTTCGATTTCCGCAGCTTTGGCGAGGATGGCCTGCAGACCTTTTTTGTCCGCAATCCTGTGTGGCATACCCAGGTGCATACGGTCACGCCTGATAAGACCCAGTGCGATTTTGAGGTTTGCAAGCCCTCTTTTGAAACCTTCGATCAGACCACATGAAAAGTAGTATTTCGCTGTAACCAGTCTTTCATCGGTGCGACCAAAGTGGGACAGGCTCCACCAGAATGAACGCGCGAAACGGGTCGTGTCCTGTGTATCAACGTAACCCTGCGCCGCTGCAGCGGCCGCCAGGCCCTGGACGATACTGGTAACGGGGATCCCGCGCGGACAGCGCACGGTACAACGGTAGCACTTGGTGCAGTTAAAAAGCGTGTTGGAGCGCAACACGTCCTCTTTCATGCCGGCGCGCACCATCATGATCAGCTTGCGTGGCCCGTGGTCCATCTCGGTGCCGATCGGACAGGAACCGGAGCAAGCACCACACTGCATGCACAGGGACAGTTTGTCGCCGCCCTTGACGTTCCCGTATACCCAACGGGCAAAACCCAGTTCATATGTTTGTTGGGAGGCCATGGCTAAAACCCCTTGAACGGGTTGTAACCAATGCCTTCGATGGTTGCAACGAAATCATTGATGAGCGTGGCAATTTGACCCGAATCAGCGATAGATACTTCCGCCATTGTCACTCGTTCTTCTTCGAGCATCAGGCTCTTGAGGGTTTCACCAATTTTTGACAGACGCTCTTTGGCCAGCTCGCTACCCTTGATGTAATGACACTGGTAGTCATCACCGGATTTACAACCCATCAGCATGATCCCGTCAAACCCCTTTTCCAAAGCGGTCGAAACCCATAGCAGACTCACCGAACCGAGACAACGCACCGGAATAACCCGGACATACGCACTGTACTGGTAGCGGTTTAGCCCGGCCATGTCCAGCGCCGGGTAAGCATCGTTCTCGCAGGCAAAAATCAGGATACGTGGTTTTTCGTCAAATTCATCCGGCACCTCAATGGCATCGATCATACCGAGCACCATATTGGGGCTGTAATTATCGAAACTGATGGTGCGCACCGGGCAGGCGCCCATACAGGTGCCGCAGCGACGGCAACGTGATTCAATCAGTTGCGGGAATTTGTTTTCGTCCTCCTCGATCGCACCGAACGGGCACTCGATGGTACAGCGGCGGCACTTGGTACAGGTGTCCAGGCCGATTTTCGGAAATGAAAGATCGCCGACCCGCGGGTGCATGGCCGCGCCGCTTGCGGCATTTTCCATCGACTGGATGGCTTTTAGCACTGCCCCCGCAGCATCCTCGGACGCCTCAGCCATATCCATCGGACGGCGCACCGGCCCGCAGGTGTAAATACCGGTTCTGCGGGTCTCATACGGGAAGCAAATATAGTGGGAATCCGAAAAACCGTCAGCCAGGATCGGGATATGTGGTCCCTGTACATACTGCAGGTTGAGCAGCGGGCCGCCGGGTAGACCGGTGGCTTCCTCATGGCCTGTTTCAGCACCC
>CAZYVH010000080.1:5566-8376 GCA_964650905.1 uncultured Wenzhouxiangellaceae bacterium
GAATTGGGTACCATGCCGGTGGCCAGTACGACCATGTCCAGGCCCGTGAGTGTTACTTCTTTGCCGAGCAGGGCATCGTCATAACAGAGTCCCAGGTCGGCGGATACGGTTTTGACCTTGCCCTTGATGAAAATGACACCCGCCTCCTGGGCCTGGCGATAGAATTCTTCCGCGGTCCCGGGAGTGCGCAGTTCATCAAAAAGAATGTAAACATTGGCATCCGGGTCCGTTTGCACAATCTGCAATGCCTGTTTGATCGAAACCCCACAGCATACCGACGAACAATACGGCAGGTGATCGGGGTCTCGTGAACCGGCGCATTGGACAAACAGCACTGTCTGTGCGGGCCGTCCATCGGACTTGCGCAGCAACGGTCGCTCACCGAGCATCTCTTCCAGTTCAATGGCGGTGACGACATCATCGCTCAAACCATATCCAAGGTGACCGAGTTTGTCGGCATCATAAGAGCGCCAACCGGTAGCAATCACGATTGCGCCAATGTGTTGGGTGTGTGATTCACCACCACGATCCAGTGTAACGGTGAATTTGCCGGGACCCCCTTCCGTCCTGCTGACCAGTGTCCCGGTCATCACCGTGATGGCGCTGTGGGCCTCCACCGTGGCGATCAATTCACTGACCGTATTGGGTTGTGGATCACGGTAGGGGGGCAGGTGCGGCAGAGTTTTTGACCAGCGGGTCGCCCAACCGCCGAGGTGATCTTCACGCTCCACCAGCAATACTTTGTAACCCGTCCTGGCGGCTTGCAACGACGCGTTCAAACCACTGGTACCACCGCCCAGGACAAGCAGGGTATGGCTATACTCGCCTTCCGGTGCTGCTACGCTGGCCACGGTTTGAGCGGCCTGGATAATCGCCATGCGCAGGTTGTCTTCGGCCAGCATCTGGGTGTCTTCTTCCCCCGCTGGCTGTGACCACGCGACCTGCTCACGCAGGTTGGCGCGTATGGCAGATTTCCCATCAAAGGTAAACCTGTCTGTCATGACCCGGGGTGAGCAGGCCGCTATAACCGGTTGGTTTACCCTGCCATCCGCCAGGTCCGCCTCCATCATTGAACGGCCCTCGTCGCCACACAGAAATTCGTGCTGACGACAGACCGGAACATGGTGTTCGGTGTTGGCCATTTGCTCGAGCGCATCGATGGAAACAGCATCGCCAATACCGCATCCTTGACAAAGGTATACACCGGTTTGTACAGGTTGCCCGCTCATGTTTCACCCCCTGTCTGCGCGGCGCTGGCTGAACGGACCGCCTGGATGGCGCTCAATGCCGCTGCGGTAGCCGATTGCACCGACATGGACACATCCAGCGGCGCGGCTGCGACACCGGCTGAAGCCATACCGGTGGCATCTCCCGGCATGGGAACAATGAAGCCGTAATCATCAACACGACCCATATCGGCTTTGCAGGTATCTCTCAGGGTGCTGGGTTCCATGCCGACCGCGAGCACCACCAGGTCATAGGCACGTGCGTAAATTTCACGGCTGATTGTGTCTTCACCACACAGTACCGGTGTACCATCGTCTTCAAACCGGATATGAGCGGGTTTGGATTTGATGAAGTTGACCTGTGGATCGGTTTTGACACGCGTGTAAAATGCCTCCAGTTTGTCGTGTGCACGGATGTCGATGTAATAAATATCAACCGTGGCATCTGCGTATTGCTCACGTATATAAGCCGCGTGTTTTAAAGAGCCGAGACAACAGATACGCGAGCAGTAAGGCAGGTGGTTGGTATCGCGCGATCCGGCACATTGCACCAGCGCGATGCGTCTGGCCGGTTCTCCATTTGACGGCCTGAGTATCTTACCGCCGGTTGGTCCGTCATGAGCCGCCAGGCGCTCCATTTCGACATTGTTGATAATGTCAGGGCTCGCGGTGTAGGCATACGGTGTGATCCTGGCGGCGTCATAGGGTTTCCAGCCGGTTGCCCATATGATGGCACCGACCTTTAACTCAATAAATGCCTCAGTCTCATCAAGATCAACCGCACCGTACTTACACGCGTCCCTGATCTTTTCTGCCTCGGGGGTGCCGATCACCTGCGGGCTAATGACATAGCGTGGCGGGTAGGCGTGCTCATGCGGCAAGTGGGCCGCGCTGATGGTATCCATGTCGTAGTTGAAAGTATTGGGCACCTCAACCTGGCTTACCTTGGCGCAGTCTCCACACGCCGTGCATTTTTCATTAACGTAACGCGGGCTGGTTTTGACCAGGACAGAATAATCTCCAGCCTGGCCGGTGAGTGATGTGACCCTGGCCAGGGTGACCACCTTGATACGTGGGTTTTTGCGTATTCTCTGGTAGTTGATTTCCAGGCCACAGCCCGGGTGACACAGTTTTGGGAAGTAACGGTTAAAACGCGCCACGCGCCCGCCGAGTGATGGACCCTGTTCCAACAGGATGACGTCATAACCGGTTTCTGCGGACTCAACCGCTGCGGTGATGCCGGCGATCCCGCCGCCGACCACCAGGATGGTCTGGCTCACTGGTGCCTGGTTCAAAGTGTTTCTCCGTTTGCCCGGGCTGCTGATTTCAGTCCTGTTACATTATATGGCACGGGCCATTTCCCGATTTTTACCACTGGGTTCAGCGTCATAATGGACAGTCCCAGGAAGATAATATATTCGATTTTGATAATATAATCGATTCCATTGGGGTAAAGTGGTTTTTCCATTGCTCATTTAGAGGATGGGACAAGGCGGGTCAGCCCGGGTAAAAAGGAGTGCAAACATGTCAAAACTGGTCGAACCACATGGTGGTGACGGATTAAAGGCCCTGCTGGCACCACAG
>CAZYVH010000080.1:8476-14235 GCA_964650905.1 uncultured Wenzhouxiangellaceae bacterium
GAAGTGGCATTATGTGATGCTGAAAACGATGAAATCCTGGCCATCATGCAAGTGCAGGAAAAATATACACCTGACAAACTGCAGGAATGTGAGCACGTTTATCGCACCACCGATACCGATCACCCCGGGGTAAAAAAAGTGCTCGATCAGGGCGATGTCAACCTGGCCGGTCCGGTGACTTGTCTCGCGGAAGGTCAATATCCCGGGAAATACCCCGATCTGTATATCCGACCGGCGCAGGCGCGTGCCATGTTTCTTGCAAATGGCTGGTCCAGGGTGGCGGCCTTCCAAACCCGCAACCCGATGCAAAGAGCACATGAGCACCTGGTTAAAATTGCCATCGAGGTGACCGACGGTGTGTTCATACACCAGGTACTGGGAAAGTTGAAGCCCGGAGATATCCCCGCCGAAGTCCGCACCCGGGCAATCCAGGCCATGATCGATCATTATTTTGTACCCGGTACAGTGATCCAGGCAGGCTATCCCATTGAGATGCGTTATGCGGGCCCACGCGAGGCCCTGTTACACGCGTTGATTCGTCAAAATTATGGTTGTTCACATCTGATCGTCGGGCGCGACCATGCGGGCGTGGGTGACTACTATGGTCCCTTCGATGCACACCACATTTTTGACACGTTGTGGGACGGCGCGCTGGAGGCACAGGCCTTGAAAATTGATATCACATTCTTTTGCAATAAGTGCTATGGCATGGCGACCGGCAAAACCTGTCCGCATGGTGAGGCTGACCGCATCCACATTTCAGGCACCGAGCAGCGCGCCATGCTGGCCGAAGGTGCGCCGGTACCCCGTGAGTTCAGCCGTCCGGAGGTGGTGCAAATACTGCGCGATTACTATGCCGGATTGACCACCGGATGAAACGCCGGGTCGGACGGTATTACGTGCGTTCGGCCGATGGTGAAACGCTCAGTGCGCATGAAGGCTTGGCCGCTGCTGAACAGACGGCGCTGGCGCTGGGAGAGGGTGCACACCTGGTGGATACGAGAGCGCCGGTTTATACGCCGATGTTGCAATGCGTGGCCGGTGGCCAGTTGCGGATCCTGGGTGTGGGTGGCTGGGGCGCAGAGCGGCTCAGCCTGACACAGAATTTTCTGCAGTCGATCAAGCGCAAACAGGTCGCTATCGTGCATTGTTATCTTTCGCAGGGCGCGGACCCGAATGTCCGTGACGATGAAGGACGGCCGGCCATCATTTGGGCAGTGGCTTCTGGTGAGCTCGATATCGTGCGGATTTTACTTTTGCATGGCGCCGACACAACCGTTGAAGACCCGCAGGGAGAAACTGCACTTGGACTGGCCATAAAACGCAATGCATGTGCGATAGAGGATTTGCTCCGCCGGCGGTAAACTCAAACCGCCTGTCAGGGGCGTGAATCCCGGTGTCGGGGGTGCTTACTTTACAAAAACCTTATATATGTTAATCTCATCACGATTGGCGGTGTTTTTTCGCTGGTCAATAACAATATCCAGGGAGTTATCTCATGCCTACATTTGTTCATACTCATAAGTGTGATGGTTGCAAAGGCGGTGAAGTTACGGCGTGTGCTCATATCTGTCCGCACGATCTCATGAAACTCGATACCGACCGAATGAAAGCCTTCAATCAGGAACCCGATCAGTGCTGGGAATGCCAATGTTGCGTCAAGGCTTGTCCGCAGCAGGCGATTGAAGTCCGCGCGTTCCAGGACTGGGTTCCGATGGGCGGAGCGGCGATTCCGTTGCGTACCGATTCTGCCATCATGTGGACCGTCAAGTTCCGCGATGGTGGAATGAAACGTTTTAAATTCCGTAACCGGACGACCCCGGTGGGAACCATCAATCCGTATGACGGCAAGCCGGATTCGGGTGACATCAATGACCAGCGACTATTCACCGAGGCGGGTCAGGACCTGCCGGTGATCAACGCCAACGCATAGTAAAGCCAATCTGAGGAGCCTCTGATCTATTCATGAACTCGTATCTTACGTCCAAAATATCCAGTTTCTGCGTTGCAAAGCTTGCCAATAGCGAGCTATTACCTGCGCTTCACGCCTTGAATCTGAACATTTTGAATCGTAATCTACTTCGCTCAGAATAAATCAGAGGCTCCCTAACTAAAGTCGGGCGGAAAAAGCTTTGACGGTCCGTTCGACAGGAGGTTTAGGAAATGAGTGAGGGCACCTTCGGAAACCCCGAAATTGTAGAAGTTGATACAGATGTTCTGATTATCGGTGGCGGTATGGCCGCTTGCGGTGCAGCGTATGAAGCAAAACGCTGGGCGGGTGATGATTTAAAAGTCACGCTGGTGGATAAAGCTGCATTGGACCGTTCCGGCGCCGTTGCCCAGGGACTTTCGGCGATCAATACCTATCTGGGTGACAACACGCCCGAGGATTATTGCCGCATGGTGTCGGCCGACCTGATGGGAATTACCCGGGACGACCTGGTGTTTGATGTTGGCCGTCATGTCGATGATTCCGTCAAGCTGTTCGAGGAATGGGGTCTGCCCATCTGGAAAGACAAGAGCACCGAGGGTGTGGCGTTGAAAGACGGTGGTAAGCCTGTACGTTCCGGACGCTGGCAAATCATGATCAACGGTGAGAGTTACAAACCCATCGTAGCGGAGGCGGCGAAAAAAGCCCTGGGCATAGAAAATGTTTACGAGCGTGTATTCATCGTCAAGTTGTTACTCGATGCAAACAATGATAACCAGATCGCCGGTGCGGTCGGTTTTTCGGTGCGCGAACACAAGCTGTATGTTTTCCGCTGCAAGTCAGCAATGATCGCCTGTGGTGGTGCGGTCAACCTCTTCCGGCCCCGTTCTACCGGCGAGGGTATGGGCCGCACCTGGTATCCGGTGTGGAACGCAGGCTCGACCTACGCCATGGCGACCGAAGTGGGTGCAGAACTGACCATGATGGAAAACCGTTTTGTACCGTGCCGATTCAAGGATGGTTATGGGCCTGTTGGTGCCTGGTTCTTGTTGTTCAAAGCCCAGGCGGTGAATGGTTTCGGTGAAAACTACATGCTCAAAAATGCCGATATGCTGAAGGACTTCGCGCCTTATGATACGGCAGCGGTGGTACCCACCTGTCTGCGTAACCACGCCATGCTCAAGGAAATGAAAGACGGCAGGGGTCCGATCATGATGGATACCCCATCAGCCATGCGCAAGCTGACCGAAAGCATGACGCCCAAGGAAGTGAAACACCTTGAAGCTGAGGCCTGGGAAGACTTCCTCGATATGTGTATCGGCCAGGCCGGCGTGTGGGCAGGTATGAATATTCGCCCGGAAGAGAGCGCTTCTGAACTCATGCCGACCGAACCGTACATGCTGGGCTCGCATTCGGGCTGTTGCGGTATATGGGTATCAGGACCGGAAGATATTTCACCCGGGGAATGGCAGTGGGGTTATAACCGGATGACCACAGTCAAAGGCCTTTTCACCGCCGGGGACGGTGTTGGGGCATCCGGCCACAAGTTCTCGTCCGGTTCACACGCGGAAGGTCGTATCGCGGCCAAAAGCATGGTTCGATATGTGCGTGATCATGTAGACCTCAGTCCTGAAATCAAGGGTGATATTGCGGAAATTACAGAGGAAATCTATCGGCCCGTACGTACATACCTCGAGCATAAAGACGAGACAACCGCAGAAGACATCAACCCGAATTATATTTTGCCGCGCCAATACCAGATGCGCCTGCAAAAAATAATGGACGAGTACGTCGCCGGTGTTTCGACCTATTACAACACCAATGGCAAGTTGCTGGAAATGGGACTCGCCTACCTGGAGATGTTGAAAGAAGACAGCAGGAACCTGCGCGCCAAGGACCTGCACGAACTGCTGCGTGCCTGGGAAAACTACCACCGCACACGGACGGCTGAAGCACATTTGCGGCACATCATGTTCCGTGAGGAGACACGCTATCCCGGGTTCTTCTATCGGGTGGATTTCCCAGAACTTGATGATGCCAACTGGAAGGTGTTTGTCAATTCGCGTATGGACCCGGAAACCCAGGAGTGGGAAATAAAAAAGGTCCCGCACAAAGACCTGGTAGAGAAACACTACGGATAATTCTTGACCAGCAAAGAGAAGGTAAATGCGGACATCTTTGACAGCGTCCGTCGGAGCGGCAAAAGCCCGGTAGATCCGGTTCGTCTCAAGGCTGACGACAGCTTTTGTTTTTCGTGCAACAAATCTGTCAGTTGCTGGAACCGTTGTTGTCACCAGGCGGATGTCACACTGACCCCGGCCGATATTTTGCAGCTGTCGGGGCAGTTGCAACTGAGGCCGGCCGAATTCCTGGCCCGCTATACCGTACCGGCCCTCTGGGAAAAAACCGATATGCCGGTAGCGAAACTGCGCACGGATGGGGATACCGGTTCTGGCGCGTGTGTTTTTCTCGCCGGCGAGGCTGGTTGCAGCGTGTACGAGGCGCGCCCGGCCACCTGCCGTTATTACCCGCTGGGCCTTGCCTCGATCAAAATGAGGGGCGCTACCCAAAAGGAAGATTTTCATTTCCTCATAAGGGAACCCCATTGCAAGGGCCACGCAGACAGCAAAAGCCAAACCGTTGCCGAGTACCGTGACGAACAGGGTGTCGAATCACTGGATGGTATCAACCGCGGCTGGATCGACATCATGATGAAGATGGTTTCGTGGCGCTCTGTTGGCGGACCCAATGCAAAACAGGTCAGCCAGCAGGCCAAGAGGATGTTTTTCATGGTTTCTACGGACGTTGATGCATTCCGGCGATTTGTCTTCGAAACCCGCTTCCTCGATACCTATGCCATTGACCCGGGAACGATTGAGATACTGAAGTCGGATGACATTGCCTTGCTGCAATTGGGGTTTGACTGGCTCAAGAACGTGTTTTTTAACGAGCAGACCATACTGATGAAAGAAGACGTACTCAAGGCATCCATCGCTCGCTACCGTTCACAATTGGGGGCAACCTGATAGCCGGCGCACCCGAGGTATGCGTGCTAGAATACTGACAGGTCAGACGATTTGATGAAGATTGAATCGGAGTGATTATGCGCGCGATGACATTGACACTTGCCGCACTGACAACGGTTGTGCTTTCTGCCTGCACCACAGCGGTTACCCAACCCTCCCTGGCTGGCGCCAAACCGATCACTACCCGGGACCTACTCGAAGCCAACCCTGTTGTAGCAGGTTTTGAACTGGTCGACCCGTCGAAGACCGACGTGCTCGAACTCAGTCCCGCCATGATCAGGTTTCTGGACCGGTGGGTTGACGAGCGCGGTGGCGATTACTTCAAGTTACGCAGCCTGCTGTACGCGATCATGGGTGATGGCACCTTCGACCTGGTGTATGACGATAAGACCCGCACGGCGCAACAGACATTTGATGATCGACGTGGCAACTGTCTTTCATTCACCAACATGTTTGTGGCAATGTCACGTCACCTGGGTCTGAAGACAAAATTTCAGGAGGTTGACATCCCGCCGGACTGGTCGGCTGAGGGCGATACTATTATCCTTAATCAACATATCAATGTAAACGCGCAACTGGCTCGGGGCAGGGAACAGATGATTGATTTCAATATGTATGATTTCCGCACCAGCTATGACCGTCGTGTGGTTTCCGATCAACGTGCCCTTGCACACTATTTCAACAATATGGGTGTCGAGCACATGTTGCAGGGAGAGACCGCGCTGGCGTTTACCAACTTTCGCGCCAGCATCGGGCAGGACAAAACGTTCGATCCGGCCTGGATCAACCTTGGCGTTCTTGAC
>CAZYVH010000081.1:0-14092 GCA_964650905.1 uncultured Wenzhouxiangellaceae bacterium
ATGCGATACGATCGTCAATGATCACAAAGGTGCCAGGGCATTTGAGTCTGACCCCGGTTTTACGTCAATTCAGACTGCCGGGACCCGTTTTGTTGCTGAGCAGTGAGAACTGTTTTGCCAGTAGTGGTTGGTCGCCGCCCAGCTCAATCATGTCGGTAACGATTTGCGCGGATTCACGCAACAACAGATCCGGTCGGTCATCCTTTTCTTTATCTCCATCGTCTTCATCGCTAACCGTAGCCGGTTCCGGGTGATTGGAGGTCGCGAGTGCATTCGAGGCCTCAAACAATGGTCCATGTTCAAGCTGTGCAGCCTTGCGAGCCTCACGTCTGGTCGTGTCTTCATCCATTTCTTCGCGGCGTAAGGATTCGAGCAGTGAAGTCTCTTTTTTATCCTTGTTCCGGTTGAACTCTTCGACATCACTGAGTAACCAGCCAAACTCCTGGTCACCACTGATCCTTTTCTGGTAACGTGCGTTGGTCACCGCCACCATTTTGCCCAGGTTGCCCTCACGTTCAAAATCGGCCGAATCGATACGGGTCCACGGCAATGCATTCTTGAGTGAACGCTCACCATAGTCCTGTGGGTCACCGGCAGACGGGAAATGAATGTCAGGCTCCACACCACGATTTTGCGTTGAACCACCATTGACCCGGAAGAATTGTGCCATGGTGATTTTGAGCTGGCCCATCTTGCCTGACTCTTTGGCAGGTGCATAATCGTCAAGGTCAACCAGGTTCTGCACCGTGCCCTTGCCAAAGGTCGTTTCGCCTATGATCATGCCCCGGCCATAATCCTGTATGGCCGCGGCGAAAATTTCTGAAGCGGATGCACTGTAACGGTTGACCAGCACCGCCAGGGGGCCATCCCAGGCCATGCCTGCTTCGGTATCTTCCTCGGTGGAGATGCGTCCACTCGAATTTCGTACTTGTACCACCGGTCCCTGATCGATAAACAGACCGGTCAGAGTGGTAGCCTCCAGCAGTGAGCCACCACCGTTATTACGCAGATCGATCAGCAGGCCCTTGATGCCCTGTTGTTTCATTTCGCTGATCAGTCGTCGAACGTCACGGGTACTGGAACGGTAGTCAGGCAGGTTTTTCGCCCGGCCGTTGAAATCGAGATAAAACACCGGCAGGTCAATCACACCCACCTTGACCGCTTCACCGTCTTCACCTGGAACATCGATAATTCGGCTTTTGGCAGCCTGTTCCTCCAGTTTGACCTCATCGCGCACGATGTCAATCACGTGCGTGGGGCCGTCAACCGCCGCATCTTCAGGTAAAATCTCAAGTCGTACGGTGGTGTGTTTCGGCCCCCGGATGAGTTCCACCACGTCGTCGACACGCCAACCAACCACATCCTTCATTTTTCCATCTTGACCCTGGCCGACGGCCGTCACACGATCACCGGCTTGCAGACGTCCGTCCTTGTCGGCTGGACCACCCGCGACTACGCTGGCGATACGGGTGTACTCATTTTTGCGGCCCAGCAACGCACCGATCCCGTCCAGTGACAGACGCATGGAGATTTCAAAATTCTCTGAATTGCGGGGTGATAAATACGCGGTGTGTGGTTCGATTGATTGTGCATAGGAATTCATAAAAAACTGGAAAACATCGTCTGAATTCAGCTCTGAAATACGCCGGTCAAGATCATTGTAGCGATCATCCAGTGTTTCAACGATGGCTTCATCGTCCTTACCAGCGAGGCGTAGACGCAGATAATCGTTCTTGACGCGCAAACGCCAGAACTCATCCAGTTCCTGTTCTGATTTCGCCCATTTGACCTCGCTCCTGTCCCATCGATAGATTTCATCAATACTGAAATCCATTGGCTTCTTGATCTGCTCACGAGCAAACTCAACGCGTTCCTTTACGCGCTCAACATAGCGGTTGAACACGTCATAGGCCGGTGAAGGGTCGGAATGCTGCAAGGCCTCGTCCAGGCTCAAACGATAGGGTGCGAACGTTGCAATATCACTGGCCAGAAAAAAACTGAAATTGGGGTCGAGGAGATCAAGATAATGATCAAATATCTTGACCGAAAGTGCATCATCCAGCGGCGTATCCTTGTAGTGCCAGTTGGCCAGGAATTTGGTCGCGAGGTTACTGCGCAACCGCTGTTCCATACTGGGCTTGAAAAGTACCTGTTCGGTCGACTGGGTTGTGGCCCAAACCGATGTACTGATGATGACAATGATAAAATACTTGATAGCTCTCAAACTTATTACTCCAACATTAGTCTTTCTTAAGCAAGTGACAACGCTCCCATTTATTGACCACACACGTGGTCATGAGTTGCCGCAGTATGATTCTGTTTCGGCACCGGTGTCAAAACAAGGGTGCAAAAGTCTTGCATATAAGGCTATGACATGACAAGCCCGGATGCTTTTGCCATCTTATCAGCGTGGTAGGAAGAGCGCACCAGCGGTCCTGAAGCGACATGGGTAAAACCGAGTGAATAGCCTAACTGCGAAAGATCTGCAAATTCCTCCGGTGTCCAAAAACGCAACACGGGATGGTGGTGCGCCGTCGGTTGCAGGTACTGGCCGATCGTGACCATGTCCACGGCATGTAAACGCAGGTCTTTCAATGCCTGTTCCACCTGCTTACCGGTTTCACCCAGGCCCAGCATGATACCTGACTTGGTTGGTATATCGGGATGCTGTGTTTTGAATCGTTGCAGCACCTTCAGGGACCAGCCGTAATCCGCACCCGGTCTTACATCCGGATAGAGTGGTTCGACCGTCTCAAGGTTATGGTTAAAAACGTCAGGCGCAGAGGTGCTGAGTATTTCCAGTGCGCGCGCCAGCTTATTCCTGCCACGAAAATCCGGAACCAGGATTTCCAGCCTGATACCGGGGTTAAGCGCGCGGATCTCATCGATGCAACGGGCGTAGTGTGCGGCACCGCCATCACGCAGGTCATCCCGGTCCACCGATGTGATGACCACGTAACGCAAATGCATGTCCCGGATGGTGCGGGCCAGCTTGCCCGGCTCACCATCGTCAGGCGGTAGCGGTCTGCCGTGGGCAACGTCGCAAAACGAACAGCGGCGTGTGCAGACTTCGCCCAGGATCATGAAAGTGGCGGTGCCTTTATTGAAACATTCGTGAATATTGGGACAAGTCGCCTCTTCACAGACCGTCACGAGGTGGTTCTCGCGCAGACGTGATTTTAATTCAGCCACCGCATTACCGGCCGGTAAGCGAACCCGAATCCAAGGTGGTTTACGCAAAACCGGTGCATCCTGTTCAAAATGCGCCGTGTTGCGTGTCAGCTTGTCGGCACCCACCTGCTTGCGGCCTGGTTCCATTGGATCACTGACATGAACCGGAATTTTATGATGTTTACTCACAGTTCTTGCTCAATCCGGACAGATTGCCCGCCACGTAATTAAACCGTTCATTGTAACCCAGGAATACGCTGAGTTTGCGGACCAGGTGGTTTTGTACATCCACCAGGCTCACAGGGTTGAACGCCGCCAGGTGGGTCACCTTTAAACCCTCGAATCCACAGGGGTTGATACGCCCGAAAGGCTCAAGGTCCATTTCGATGTTAAACGCCAGACCATGAAACGTCCTGCCCCTGCGCACACGCAGACCGAGCGCCGCAATTTTTGCACCGTCCACGTACACACCCGGTGCGCCGCTAACCCTGGCCGCGTTAACGCCATAATTTGCGAGCAGCCTGATGATGACCTCCTCAATGCCATTGACCAGCGCGCGTACACCCAGACCCAGCCGTTTGATATCCAGCAAGGGATAAGCCACGATCTGCCCCGGCCCGTGGTAGGTCACCTGCCCACCACGGTCAACCTGGATGACCGGGATATCACCCGGTGCCAACAGGTGTTCAGCACGACCGGCCTGGCCCTGGGTGAATACCGGCGAGTGCTCCACCAGCCACAGTTCATCCGGTGTACACTCATCACGCTTATCGGTAAATGTCTGCATTGCCCGCCAGACTGGTTCATATTCCACCCTGCCCAGTTGCCGCACATGCAAGCATGCCGTGTCAACGAAGTGCCCATGCGGGGCATTGTCGTGTGTCATTACAGCGCCACCAGCACCTGTTCGCAATCGCTCAGGTCCCGGTATATCCGATCCAGTTGCGCTCGGGATTGGGCTTCAATATGGATCGTGACGGACAGGTATTTGCCTGCGCCACTGGCGTTTGTCACGATGGCACTGTCCGCAAATAACACTGCGTGGTTCAGGACGATGTCCCGGACCAGGGTTTCAAAACCATCCTGGTTGTGCCCCATGGCCTTGATGGGAAATTTGCACGGAAAGTCGAACAGGTCTTCTGCGTTTGAACCCCCGGTGTAACCGGTAGCCATCAGTTATCACCAAACAGACCGCCCGCCCACAGGCTGATGCTATCCCAGGTACGACCGAAAAACCCTGCTTCCGGTACTGCTGTGAGTGCGATCAGGCCACGTCGGGCCACTTCCTCATCCTCGAGGCGGATCACTATCTGACCGACCTGCTGGCTCTCGCCCAGGGGAGCCATCAGATTTGGTTGCATTTCAACCTTGGCCTCAAGGTCTTCATAGCGGCCACGCGGAATGGTCACAAATAACTCATCACCTATCCCCAGCGAAACCTGTTCTTGTTTGCCTTTCCAGACCCTGCTTTGCGCCAGTTCCTGGCGGGCTTTATAGAGTTGGATGGTTTCAAAAAAGCGAAAACCATAATTCAGCAAGGACTGGCTCTCACTGGCACGCGCGGACTCTGACGATGAACCCAGCACCACGCTGACCAGACGCATGCCATCGCGTTTGGCCGAGGCCGCCAGGCAGTAGCCGGCCGCCTGGGTGTGGCCGGTTTTCAGACCGTCCACCGCCGGATCGCGCCACAGGAGGTTATTACGGTTATGCTGGCGGATATTATTGAAGCTGTATTCTTTTTCCGAATACCAGCGATAGTAATCGGGAAACGCGGAAATCAATGCAATGCTCAAAAGGGCGACGTCCTGGGCCGTCGTGTAATGTTCTGCGTGTGGCAGACCGGTCGCGTTCATGAAATGACTGTTGAGCATACCCAATTGCTGTGCGTAGTGGTTCATCAGGCCAGCGAACGCCTCCTCTGAACCCGCCAGGAACTCTGCCAGTGCAACGCTCGCATCATTACCCGACTGGATCACCATACCCTTGATCAGCTGTTCAAGTGTGACCTTCATACCCGGTTCGATAAACATCCTTGAGCCACCCGTACGCCAGGCTTTTTCACTGATCGGCACCAGGTCGTCCAGCTTGATGTTGCCCTCGGCCAACTCTTTGAACACCACGTAGGAGGTCATTAATTTGGTGATGCTGGCTGGCTCAACACGCAGTTCCGGGCTTTTTTCGACCAGTATGCGCTGGCTGTTAAAATCCATCAGGATATAGCTGTTGGCGCCCAGTGCGGGCGCCGCCGGCACTGGCATACCCTTGGGCGGTGGCGGGATTTGTGCCGGACTGGAAACCGGGATGGCCAGTAGCAATGCAATGACTAACAGGATTTTCTTCATGATCTGGTCTGGTTCCCTTATCGTTTGACGGTATGCGGGCGTTCATAGCCGAGTTCAATGACCCGGCGGGCACTGGCTTTTATCTCCGACCTTGAAACATAAGGTCCTATCCATACTTTGTACAAGCCACGACTTTTTACCACGGAGACCGGTTTGAGTCGCGCTGCCATCATTTTACCAGCAAGCTGTTCAGCGGTTGTGCGCTTACTGAAAGCCCCGACCTGTAAAAATGTCCCATCAGCCACTTTGACCGATGCGTGGCGGCGTTTTTTTGTATCGATGGCGCGCACATCGACCCGCGCCGTACCGGTTTTGTCCACACCCAGTCGCAGGGCTGCTGCGTAGGACAGATCAATGATACGCCCGGCATGGAACGGTCCGCGGTCGTTGATCTTGACGATCACCCTCCTGCCGTTGTCGAGGTTGGTGACCTCCGCATAGGTCGGCAACGGTAAACTTTTATGCGCCGCTGTCGCCAGGTGCATGTCATAAAGCTCACCGCTCGATGTGCGCCGGCCGTGGAACTTACTGCCATACCAGGAGGCGATGCCACGTTCATGGTAACCCCTGCTGGTGGGTAAAACGGTATAGGTCTTGCCCAGCACGGTGTAGGGCGAATGATTGCCATAGCGGGCCAGAGGTTCATCCCTGGGTACGGCATCAGTGACATCCGCAGCCGTGATATGACGACCTGAGGGGCCATCAGCAGCGGGCCTCGTCTTTTTGCCGGCACAACCGGCCAGTACCAGTATCACAACAGCAGTGAAGACAAGCAGCCTGTTCATCACTGAGCAATCATCCGGCCCCTGATTTCCTGGCTCAGTTGAAAGACCGCCATGGCGTAACGCGGGCTGCGGTTGTAACGCGTGATGACATAAAAATTCTGAAAGGTCAGCCAGTACGTATCGCGGTCTTTTTCAACCAGTTTCAGGACAGCCGCTAGCTGTTCCGGCCCCAGGTCGGGTGAACTCCTGAATCCCAGTGTCTGCCATCGGGCCACGTTCAGCGTGGGTTTGAAGTTATTGTTTGAAACCTTGTCAAATGCGGCGTCACCGACCGCCATGGCCCGTTGTGTCACGGGCTGACCCTTCTGCCAGCCATGCCGGTGCAGGTAGTTGGCAACACTGCCTATGACATCCGGCGTGGACCTCCACAGGTCACGACTGCCATCGTTGTCAAAATCGACCGCGTACTCACGATAGCTGCTCGGCATGAATTGCCCCATACCCATGGCGCCCGCATAAGAGCCAGTGACGCCGGCGGCCGGTAAGCCTTCTTCAACGGTGAGTTTTATATACTGCATCAGCTGATCTGAAAAAAACGCAGAACGATCCGAGGTCAGACCCGGTGGGTAATAAAACCCCAGCGTAACCAGCGCATCGATCACCCGGTAACTGCCTGTATTGCCACCGTATGATGTCTCCACACCGATAATCGCGACAATAATTTCCTCGTCCACACAAAATTCCTGCGCTGCAGAACTGACCAGCTCCTGGTTGCGCTGCCAGAACTCAACCCCTTCCCGAATGCGTTTTTCGGTAAGAAAAATCGGCCGGTACGCGTACCAGGGTTTGGCTTCTGCCGGACGGCTGATTGCATCGACGATGGATTGTTTGAACTCGGCCTCGTTGAGCAATGTCATCACTTGCTTCTCCGGCAAACCGTATTCTGAGACTGCACGTGCCACAAATGCATCCGTGCCGGGGTGTTCAGCAGCGCATACGGATGTGCAGAAAAATACAAGCAGGAAAATTTTTCGCATCAATTCACCAATCCGTTCAATTAAATTCTTGCCAGACCGCAGTCACAACCACACAGAGTGTACCCGATGAGGCGGGTGGCGTGGCGTTGATTTGGGTGCCGATTGAAACATCATTTAATGAATTTCCTGTGACCATAAATGGACATCATGATGCCAAACCCGGTCAGCAGTGTCACGGCTGAGGTCCCACCATAGCTGATGAGTGGCAGCGGCACACCCACAACCGGCAAAACGCCTGAAACCATACCACCATTGACCAGCACATAAACAAACAGCGTCAGACTCAGGCTGCCGGCGAGCAGACGTGAACCGGTGTCACGTGCCTGGCTGGCAATGTAAAGACCCCGAGCGATCAGCAGCACGTAGACCAGCATCAGCAGTGCCACACCTAAAAATCCAAACTCCTCAGACAAAACGGCAAGGATAAAATCAGTATGGCGCTCGGGTATGAACTCCAGGTGTGACTGGGTACCATGCAGCCAGCCCTTGCCGGTCAGCCCACCGGAGCCAATCGCGATCTTGGACTGGATGATGTTCCAGCCATGGCCCAGCGGATCGGCTTCCGGGTTCAGGAAGGTCAGTACTCTGTTGCGCTGATAGTCCTTCATCAGCAGCCAGAGCGCGGGTGCAGTCACTGCCAGAAGGCCTGTAAAACCAAACATCACACGCCAGCGCAGACCGGCCAGAAATAATGTAAAACCACCACTGGCGGCAACCAGCAGCGCGGTACCCAGATCAGGCTGGCGCGCAACCAACAACGTCGGGATAAGCAGTATGAGAAGTGTTACGGCAATGACTTTCCATGCCGGTGGCTGCACCACGGGGTGTAAATACCAGGCCACCATCATCGGCACCGCCAGTTTCATGATTTCGGATGGTTGAAAACGCAATAAACCGAGATCCAGCCAGCGCTGCGTTCCACGGCCGACACCAAACAGCCATGTCGCCAGCAACAAAGCGATACCGATCGCGTACAGCCAGGGTGTCCAGATCCTCAGAATACGCGGCGGCACCTGGCTGATGAGGAGCATGACGATGAACCCGAAACTGAGACGCAATGACTGTTGGTAAACCATGGCCATGTTCTGACCGGTTGCGCTGTACAGCACCAACAGACCAAAACCAATAATCAGCAAAATCAGACCCAGCATGACCGGGTCCAGCCGTGGCAGGCCTGTCCATGCGGGTAGCAGACGCCTCATCGTTGGGCCACCGGACCGGAACCCTCATCCAGCCATGCATCCAGAGTGGCCCGTGCTATGGGAGCAGCCACTTTTGAACCGGCGCCGCCATGTTCCACCACCACCGCGATGGCGATCCGGGGTGTTTTGACCGGCGCAAAGGCAATAAACAAAGCGTGATCACGTAGTTTTTCCACGACTTCACCGCGCTTTTCTGTCTTATCCTGAGCGAGTTGGTAGACCTGTGCGGTACCGGTTTTTCCGGCCATCGTGTAATGCGCGTCGACGGCAATACCCCTGGCAGTGCCATGCTGTCCGTTCACCACCCTTTCCATGCCGTCAAACACGGCCTGCCAGTTTTGCTGATCCTTCACCGGCACCGTTTGCAATAACGGTGCCACGACACGTTCAGCACGTGCATCACCGGCGTGTTTGACGGCATACAGCAGCCTTGGCGCATAGCGTTTGCCACCATTGGCCAGGGTTGCCACCGCGTTGGCCAGTTGCAGTGGCGTGACCACGTTATAGCCCTGACCTATGCCCGCGATCACAGTCTCACCCGGATACCAGGGTGCGTTGTGTGTGGCAAGCTTCCATGTGCTTGAGGGCAGCAACCCCTTGCCCTCAGCAGGCAGATCCGTGTCCGTCAGCGCACCAAAGCCAAACTGCGCCAGGTAGTCGTGCATGCGGTCGATACCCATCTTCATTGCCAGACTATAAAAATACGTGTTGACCGATTGTTCCAGAGCCATACGTATATCGACCCAGCCGTGACCGGTTTCCTTCCAGTCCCGGTAGGGGCGGTTATAGCCTTTAATGTAAAAAGTGCCATTGGAAAACACCCGCGTTTTGGGTGTCACCAGACCCAGTTCCAGACCGGCCAGGCCGACAAAAGGCTTGAGCGTGGAACCGGGCTCATAACCACCCCCGATGGCCCGGTTGAACAACGGCCGATAGGGGGTCTTGAGAATTGCCTGGTAAGCCTGTGTTCCAATACCATGGACAAACATGTTGGGGTCGAAAGCGGGTTTACTGACCAGTGCAATAATACTGCCGTCGCGTGGATCAATCGCGACCACTGCACCCGGTCGTTCCCCGAGGGTATTCCAGGCCGCCTGCTGTACCGCCACATCGATGGACAAAATGAGGTCATCGCCAGCCACAGCATTCTGGCGCTCCAGTACCCGTAGCACACGGCCACGGGCATTGGTCTCAACACGCTCAAAGCCGCTCGTGCCATGCAGCACTTTTTCACGGAACTGTTCAACGCCCGTCTTACCTATGCTGTAGGTGCCGTGGTAGTTGCTTGCTTCCACACGGTTGACATCGTCCGTATCCAGACGCCCCACATAACCGAGCACATGGGTCAGGAGTTCACCATAGGGGTAATACCTGGACAGGTATGGCACCACGTTGGCACCGGGAAACCGATGCCGGTTGACTGCGAACCGGGCCACCTCCTTCTCACTCAGGTTCAATTTGACCGGTATGGCGTCAAACGACCGATACTGGCGACGTGCCTTGCGAAAATTTTTTCTGTCATCTTCGCTGATGTCTATCAACCCGGATAACGCTTTGAGTAAGGCTGCCGGATCACCGGCTTTTTCCGGCACTATTTCCAGACGATAGGCCGGCCGGTTGTCCGCGATTATCCGTCCGCGGCGGTCATAGATCAATCCACGATTGGGAACCACCGGACGCATATTGACGCGGTTGGTTTCTGAGCGTGTTGCAAACTGTTCATGGGCCGTGTACTGCAACCAGACATAGCGACTGAGCAGCGCCAACATACAAAAAACGATGATGACAAACCCTGTTCTGGCACGGCTGATAAACACATGCCGCTCTGCCCAATCATCCTTGAGAGTACTGCCTGTGGGGTGATAGTTCACGTTTTCAACCGGTGTTGCCTGACACGCACCCGGTCCAGTAACAGGAATAACCAGGGCCACAGGATCGTACCAGCGAGTGGTGATAACCAGTAGGTCCAGGTCGGTAGCGGTTCACCCATCAAAACGATAATCCAGATCAGGACGATGCGGTCATTCACCAGCAAAGCAAGTACGCTTAGAGCCTGTTGCCAGGGTGGGAAAAAACGCAGACGTGAACGAAAGTGTTGCACCAGAAACACCATGATTACAAGACTCAATGCGTGCAAACCCATCAGGCTGCCACTCATCCCGTCGAGTGTCAGGCCGATCAGGAATGCCAGTCCAAGGCTTATCCTGCCGTTGGTTTCC
This sequence comes from uncultured Wenzhouxiangellaceae bacterium, assembly GCA_964650905.1. Classification (GTDB taxonomy): domain Bacteria; phylum Pseudomonadota; class Gammaproteobacteria; order Xanthomonadales; family SZUA-36; genus SZUA-36. The sequence continues at coordinate 10,700 of CAZYVH010000081.1, forward strand.
AGTGTCCAGTAAATGACGACCAACGCAACCCAGTAAGGTTTCAGGGGCAACAGGATTTGCGGCAGGGGCAGTCCGGTCAGCAACAAGGCGGCCAGTAACGTCAAGACTATCAGGCGGTGGTTGCTGCGGTCACGTATCATGGTTGCGTTGCCCGTGACTGTGGCTTTGCAGGTGCTGGCACGATCAAGAGTAACTCCCGACCACGGTCGAGTGCCGCGTATGGACGCACATAGACCCTGGCAAAGGTCCCGCCACCACGACGTTCTACCCGCGCCACTTCACCGACCGGGAAACCGGGTGGGAAGCGGTCACCGAGACCCGACGTCACGATCACGTCACCGTCGGCAATATCCGCCTGTAGCGGTACATTGGGCATCAACAAATGGCTCGTCTGACCGGTACCAAAGGCCACGCTGCGCAAGCCGGTACGATTGATCTGCACAGGCAGGGCATGGTCGGGGTCGGAGATCAGACGTACGGTGGAGGAATAGCGGTGTACGTCCTCAACCTGACCAACGATTCCCAGGCCGTCAATCACGGCCTGGCCGGGCACCACGCCATGATTCTCGCCGAGGTTAATCCAGACCTTGTGCGAGAAGGGATCGAGGTCTACGCGAACCATTTCTGCAAAGAGGAAATTGTAGTTGCGCCCCTTTGTGGCATTGAGCAGAAGTCTTAACCTCTGATTCTCTTTCTCAAGGGCAGCCTGGGTTTGAACGGCGCCCGCTGTCTCGAGCAATTGTTTATGCAACTGCCGGTTTTGTTCCAGCAATTGACGGTGTGTACGACTGATATCGTGCAATGACTGTAGCGCCTGGGCCGGCCAGCCGACCAGGCGGAAAACCGGCTCCAGTACCGATTCCACGGCGGTGCGCAAACGCGGGACATAGTGGTTATGCTGGTCCATAGACATCAGCACAATCGCCAGCAGGATATACACCATCAGCCGCGCTGTACGAGTACCCTCCTCGCCGAACCAGCGACTGGAACCTGATGGTTGTTTATGTGCCAAGTTCTTATCGAGTGTCCATGCGCCCGGACCCCCAGACCCGGCGGTGTGTTTCAGTGACTAATTGATGGTAAAAAAATCACCGTGGTTCTCATCCATCAACTCCAGCGCACGCCCACCCCCCCGGGCAACGCAGGTCAACGGGTCATCGGCGAGAAACACCGGCAAACCCGTTTCCTCACTGATCAAATGGTCCATGCCACGCAACAGGGCACCGCCACCCGTCAATACGATACCGGTTTCGACGACATCTGCACACAACTCCGGCGGAGTCTGCTCGAGCGCGACTTTGATCGCTACGAGTATGCTGGTGAGGCTCTCGGTGAGCGCCTCGTGCACCTCGTTGCTGTTGATGGTAATCCGTCGTGGTACCCCCTCGGCCAGGTTACGGCCGGATACCGATATGTCCTTGGCCTCCTCGTCCGGCCAGGCGCAGCCGATCTCGATCTTGACCCTTTCCGCGGTGGTCTCGCCGATCAGGGTACCGTAATTGCGTCGCACGAAATTGATGATCGCTTCGTCACACTGGTCGCCACCCACCCGTACCGAGTTCGAATAAACCAGGCCATTGAGGGAAATGACCGCAACCTCCGAGGTGCCGCCACCGATATCCAGCACCATCGCGCCACGCGCTTCGTGCACCGGAATACCCGCGCCGATGGCTGCTGCCATGGGCTCTTCCACCAGGAACACTTCACGTGCCCCTGCGCCTTCGGCCGACTCCTTGATGGCCTTTCTTTCGACCTGGGTGGAACTACAGGGCACACACACCAGTACCCGCGGGCTGGGGCGCAGAAACCGCGATTCGTGCACTTTCCTGATGAAATGCTGGAGCATTGCCTCGGTCATATTAAAATCGGCAATAACGCCATCCTTCAATGGTCGCACGGTGCGTATGTTACCGGGGGTGCGGCCCAGCATACCCTTGGCCGTTGTGCCGACAGCGGCGACGGATTGCGGCCCGCCCGGGCCACGGTCCATACGCACGGCGACGACCGACGGCTCGTTCAGGACAATGCCCTGACCACGCACAAAGACCAGTGTGTTGGCCGTCCCCAGATCTATTGAAAGGTCGTTGGAAAAAAGGCCGCGGAGACTCTTGAAAATCATACTGTTATATTCCGGGGAATGAACCCACATTCAGAACGAGTAATGTATCAGTCAGCCTGCCTTTGGGCAAGCTCAATGGCGGGAACAATGGTTTTTAACGAAATTTTTAAACCATTCACCGAAATCCGCTAGAATGCCGTTTTCCACTCCTGTTTTTCATTACTAACTAAACGGATCAAAAGTATGTCAGCACTCATCTGTGGTTCACTGGCCTATGACACCATCATGGTGTTTCCAGAACGCTTCAAAAACCACATCCTGCCGGACAAGGTACACATACTCAATGTGGCCTTCATGGTGCCTGAAATGCGCCGTCAATTCGGTGGCGTAGCCGGAAACATTGCCTATAATCTTAAACTGCTCGGTGGCGAGCCCTACCCGATGGCTACGGTTGGCGATGATTTCGGCCCGTACCAGAGACGTTTGGATTCACTCGGTATTTCGACCCGTTATGTACACCACCTCGAGGGTGAATTTACACCACAGGCCTTCATTATTACCGACGTGGACGACAACCAGATTACGGCTTTCCACCCCGGCGCGATGCAGGAAAGCTATCTCAACAAGATAGAAATGGCCGAGGGTATCACGCTTGGTATCGTGGCCCCGGATAGCCGGCGCGCCATGTTGCAGCACAGCCGGGACTTTGAGCGCCTCGGTATCCCACACATTTTTGACCCCGGCCAGGCCATGACCATGTTCGATGAAAAAGACCTGAGAACCTTTATCGATGAGGCCAACTGGGTTGTTTGTAATGACTATGAATTTCAGTTGATCCAGGAGCGTACCGGTATGACCCGGGCACAAGTCGCCAAACAGGTAGAGGCTCTGGTCGTCACCAAGGGCGCGGAAGGTTCCTGTATCATCACGCGTGATGGCCAGGAGTTGATTGAGCCTGCGCCGTCAACATCCGTGACCGACCCGACGGGTTGTGGTGACGCCTACCGCGCCGGTCTGATCTATGGTATCCAGAACAACCTCGACCTGGTGACCGCCTGTCGCATCGGCTCGGTCATGGGCGCCCTGAAAGTAGCCGAACAGGGCCCGCAGAACCATACACCGTCCCTGGACGACATCGTCGCCTTGTTTCGGCAGGCTTATGGCTACACTTTTATCAATGGAAATTAAACGCGGGAGGTTGACATTCGCCCGGCGGAAAAGGAAAATTCACGCCCCCGACCGCAATGGCCGGTGTGTGCACATGGTGATGTAGCTCAGTTGGTTAGAGCGCGGCATTCATAATGCTGAGGTCGGTGGTTCAAGTCCACCCATCA
>CAZYVH010000082.1:0-11928 GCA_964650905.1 uncultured Wenzhouxiangellaceae bacterium
GACTTGATCCGGGATCCATCTTTATCGGGTATGGACCCCGGGTCGTGGCCCGGGGCGACGGAGGTTAGGTGGGTTCCGGATCGCGCTGCGCTTGTCCGGAACGACGAAGGTCCGTCATCCCGGCGAAAGACCGTCATCCCGGCGAAAGACCGTCATCCCGGACTTGATCCGGGATCCATCTTTATCGGGTATGGACCCCGGGTCGTGGCCCGGTTTACCTGCGCTCCCGCAAATCGCGTGTGGAACGTCTGCCTTTGCGCTTGTTGGCCTGACGGTGGCCTCTTACAGCTTGTAAGCCCAACTGCTGTGGTAATGGACCGAGCCCCACGTCTTCACGCAATACAGTGTGGTCCTGTGGGGACAATTCTGACCATTCACCCATACGCAGACGTTTTGGCAAAAAGACCGCACCATAACGGACCCGTTTGAGTCGGCTGACCGTGACCCGCTGGGAAGCCCACAGACGCCGCACTTCACGGTTGCGGCCTTCGAGTAGTGTGACGTGATACCAGCGGTTACCCTCGCCACCACCGGATGCCACGATATCGGTGAAATTGGCAGGCCCGTCGTCCAGCATGACACCCGTGCGCAATTGTTGTAGTTGATCTGCACTGACTTCGCCGAAAATTCGGCAGGCATACTCGCGGTCCACCTGGCTGGATGGGTGCATCATGGTGTTCGCCAATTCACCGTCGGTTGTCATCAGGAGCAGACCGCTGGTATTGATGTCGAGACGTCCGACCGCTATCCAGCGTGCACCCTTAAGTGGTGGCATGCGCTCAAACACGGTGGGTCGACCCTGTGGGTCTGCACGGGTAGTGATCTCACCCAGTGGCTTGTTATAGACCAGGCTGCGCTGCGTCATGTTGTGGCTGATGACTTTCCAGACCTCACCATCAATGCCGATACGGTCACCCAACTGTGCCAGCTGGCCCAGGCTGGCGGTTTGTGCATTGAGCTGGATTTCGCCGGCTTTGATACGGCGTTCCAGCGCACGCCGGGAACCCAGACCGGCAGTGGCCATGATCTTTTGTAGTCGTTCAGGTTTAATCGATTTCTGGTTCACTGGCACCGGTGTCCCCGTTGGAATCCTGGTCTTCATCCTCTGTCAGTGGAGCGGGGTTCAGTTCAAGTTCCGGTTCAAGGTTCTCCATGTCGCGGATTTCGGCCAGCGTCGGCAGGTCATCGAGATTTTCGAGATTGAAATAATCCAGGAATGCCTTGCTGGTACCGAACAGGGCAGGCTTGCCGGGTACGTCACGGTGCCCGACCACCCGAATCCACTCCCGTTCCTGCAGATTACGTATGATGTTGGTGCTCACGGAAACACCGCGCACCGCTTCGATCTCGCCGCGCGTGATCGGCTGGCGGTAGGCGATCAGTGAGAGTGTTTCCAGCAAGGCGCGGGAATAACGCTTTGGACGTTCCTTCCACAACCTCGAAACCCAGCCATGTAATTCCTGTCTGACCTGCAAGCGGTAGCCGCTCGCGACCTGTTTGAGTTCCACGCCGCGGTTCTTACAATCGCTAGCTAGTTGCTCAAGCGCCTTGTTTATTTCACCACCTGGCGGGCGCTCCTCATCGCTGAACAATGCCGCCAGTTGTGTCTGAGAGAGCGGCTGACCGGCCGCCAGCAATGCTGCTTCCAGGATTTTCTTGAGCTGTTGCCCATCAATCATTGTTGTTTCTGCCATGTTATGGGTGTCGCCATGCATTCGATCCTGAACATGGGGTTGCCGCTCTCACTCCGGTGACTTGACATAAATCTGTCCAAATGGCTCATGCTGCACCAGATCAACCAGTTGTTCACGGGTCAGTTCCATCAGCGCCAGGAAGCTGACCACCACGCCCATGCGGCCCTCGACTGCATTGAACAATTGCTGGAACTCCAGGTAAGGCTTCTCGCGTAGACTTTGCATGATGCGTGACATGCGTTCCCGGACCGACAAGGGCTCCTGGTCGATATTGTGACGGCTGAAAAGTTCAGCCCGCCCCATGACATCCCTGAGTGCATACAGCAAGTCCGGTAAATCCACTTTCGGTGGCAGACGGACGACCGACTTATCCTCCACATAGGCCTCGGCGAGGGTAAAGTCCCGACCGGCCCTGGGCAGATCATCCATGTCCTCGGCAGCCTGTTTGAAGCGCTCGTATTCCTGCAGGCGTCTGACTAGTTCGGCCCTGGGGTCTTGTTCACCTTCTTCGGCAACGGGCCGGGGCAACAGCATTCTGGATTTGATTTCGGCCAGTATCGCGGCCATGACCAGGTATTCTGCGGCCAATTCAAACTGCATGTCCTGCAACATGCCGATGTATTCGACATATTGCTCCGTTATCTGGGTGATGGGTATGTCGAGGATATCCAGGTTTTGACGGCGGATCAGATATAACAACAAATCCAGCGGGCCTTCGAAGGCATCCAGGATAATTTCAAGGGCATCGGGCGGTATGTACAGGTCTTGAGGTACCTCAGTGACCGGTTGACCCCGCACGATGGCAAAGGGCATTTCCTCCTGCCGCACCCCGGTATCTTCATGATGGTTTATCTGATGATTCACCACACTAGTTTACAGGAAATCGATCATGCCACGGCCACGGCGCAGGACTTCCGGTTGACCGCTGGTCAAATCAACCAGCGTGGTTGGTTCAAGCGGGCAGTAACCTGCATCGACGAACAGATCTATCTGACCGTAAACCTCATCATACAGGTCGCCGGTGTCAAATATTTTGCCCTCCAGGTCGGGTAAAATCAGGGAGGAGCTCAGCAGCGGTTCATCCAGTGTTTTCAGTAAGCCCTGCACGACGGCATGGTCCGGTATGCGCACGCCGATGGTACGGCGGCTATCCAACCGCGCATTGCGTGACACATTGCTTGTGGATGGCAATATAAAGGTATAAGGACCCGGTGTCAGCTGGCGTATCAGACGGTGGTCGGAATTTTGCAGTCTGCAGAGCTTGCTGATATCTGAGAGGCTGCGGCAACAATAGGTAAAATGGTGATGACGATTGAGTTCACGTAAACGGATCACACGGTCGCGGGCCTGGCGGTTATTGGCTCGCCAACCCAGGGTATAGCCGGAATCGGTCGGGTAGGCAATCAGACCGCCACGTACCAGCACGGCCACGATGTGGTTCAGCTGACGCGGTTTGACCCCGTGGGCCGATATTTCAAGACACTCGCTCATAAGCTTAATATTTTACCCCAAAAAAGCTACCAGTCAGGTACACTTCTGAAAGCTCAAAAGGATTAGCTGAAATGTGGTACATGATCTTTGCACAGGACCATGAAAACAGCCTTGATGCACGTCTGAAAGCCCGTCCTGAACACCTCGCGCGTCTACAGCGCTTATTGCAACAGGGCCACCTGCTGTTGGCCGGGCCGATGCCGTCCATAGATTCGCCAGATCCAGGTCCGGCGGGATTTTCCGGTTCCGTGATTGTGGCGGAATTCGAAACACTGGAACATGCGCAGCAGTGGGCTGATGCGGACCCCTATATGGCGGCGGGCGTGTATCGGAAGGTCGATGTCAGGCCCTTTATCAAGGTGCTGCCATAACCGCCGGTGGCGCTGCACTATCAGGCAGCAAACAGTTAAAATGGACCCCGGGTCAAGCCCGGGGTGACGATACTCCCGTCTTTCCGGTACCGGATCAAGCCCGGCATGACGGACCCGGAATCTATTTTTGTTTGATGAGAGCCTGTTGGATTTAACATGATTTACTGTGAACAAGCCGGTTTGACCAGTCTGAAAGGCTACATTAAATGACCGCCGAACGTGTCAATGAGATACGCGCACGACTTGAATCAACCTTTGAGCCCGAGTTTCTCGAGGTCGAGGATCAGAGCCATTTGCACGCCGGACACGAGGGCGCCAAAGGCGGTCTGGGTCATTTCAATGTCAGCATTGTCAGCGCGCAGTTTAATGGGTTGCCGGTACTGGCCCGGCACCGGGCGGTGTATGCAGCGCTGGGTACACTGATGCAGACCGATATTCATGCCCTCGCCATCGATGCCGTTGCCAGTGACGAACTGTAAGATGCAAGCTATGAGGGCAGATCCACGCGTTCCGGCGCTTGCCAGCCGGGTGCCCGGTGTTCGGCGATAACAGTCGTGTCGATCCCGCCGCGGACGTTGAATATCGCCGTCAGGCGCATAAACCTGGGTGTTGTGGCGGTCACCAGGTCATCGAGGATCTGGTTGGTGACGGCCTCGTGAAATGCACCCTCGTTGCGGTAGCTCCAGACGTAGGTTTTGAGCGATTTGAGTTCAACACATTGCGCTGCTGGGATGTACTCGAGCAACAACGTTGCGAAATCGGGCTGACCGGTCTTTGGGCACAGACAGGTAAACTCCGGAATACGAATTCGGATGGTATAATCCCGCGATGGCTGGGGGTTAGGAAACAGTTCCAGTTGCCGATTGGGCTGGGTCGCCATAATATGACTCCGGAAAATAAAAATTGGATGAGAACTTTACTCATCTCTGACCACAGATTCAATCTATGCGACTGACTGCAATCAAACTGGCGGGCTTCAAGTCCTTTGTGGATGCGACCACGTTCAGCGCGCCCACCAACCTGACCGGCGTGGTCGGACCCAACGGTTGCGGCAAATCCAACATTATCGATGCCGTGCGCTGGGTCATGGGCGAGGGCTCTGCCAAGGTGCTGCGTGGTGAATCCATGGCGGACGTCATTTTTTCGGGATCAAGCGCCCGCAAGCCAGTCGGCACGGCCACCGTCGAACTGGTCTTTGATAACTCAGATGGCCGTATTGCCGGTGAATTTGCCGGTTACAATGAGATTTCAGTCAAGCGACAGGTCGGTAGGGATGGCCTGTCATATTATGCCCTTAACGGCACGCGTTGCCGACGCAAGGATGTCCGCGACCTGTTCCTTGGAACGGGTCTGGGCTCAAAAAGCTATTCCATCATCGAGCAGGGCATGATATCCCGGGTCGTTGACGCCGGGCCGGAGGACATTCGTTTCCACCTCGAGGAGGCGGCCGGGATTTCACGTTACAAGGATCGCCGCAGGGAAACCGAGCGTCGTATTAAGCGTACGCGTGAAAACCTCGACCGGCTGACCGATCTGCGTGAAGAAATAACCGGGCATTTGAATCGACTCAAACGCCAGGCGCGTGCTGCTGAACGTTACCGGAAGCTAAAAAACACGCAGCGTGAACAGCAAGCCAGCTTGTTGGCACTGCAATGGTCAGGCCTGCAGAAAAACATGGTGATCGGTGGCACTGGCCTTTCGGTCCAGGAAACGGCCATGCAGGAGCAGTTGGCGGAACAACGCCGCGCAGAAGCCGGTTTGGAAGATATCCACCAGCGACAGGCAGTCGCAAGCGAAGCATTCAACACCATACAGGCCAGCTTGTACACCATCGGCAGTGATATCGCGCGTCTTGAACAGACCATTGCCCACAACCGTGATTTGCAGGCCCGTCAGAAGAAGGAATACGAGGAAACCTCCAGCGAACTTCAGGACATGGAAAAACACATGGTGCTGGACCGGGCACAGGTGGAGGACCTGACGCTGAAGCTTGCCGAAATTGAGCCACGCCTGGAACGGGCCAGTCGGCAGGAGAGCGTGGCAGATACGGAAATGCAGGCCGCAGAAAGTGAGACCCAGCAATGGCAGGAAAGCCTGGAGAAACACCACGACAGGAGCAGTGATGAAAACCGCAAAGCTGACCACTTGCGCGCCACCATCGAGATGCTTGAGGAACGCATGCAGGATGCCGCCAGGCGTCTTGAGAAGCTGGGCGGTGAAGCCAGGGGTATCGATACCACGTGCTTGAGCAGCGAACTCACAACACTCGAAGAACAAAGCGGGCTGGCCACACGCGCACTGGCAGAGAAACAGGTCCTGTTGCAGGAAAGTCGCGATGAGCTGCGCGACCGGCGGCAGAATTTACGTGATGAAACGGCCAGGCAACACGAATTGCAGGGTGAGCTCAGCCGTCGCGAAGGCCGCCTGGAATCTCTCAGAGCCTTGCAGCAGGCCGCCCGTGAAAGCGGCAGCAGCCTCGCGTGGCTGGAGGCCAACGGCTTGTCAGCGGCACCGCGTTTGCTGGAGTCACTGGTGGTGAAAAAGGGCTGGGAGACCGCGGTGGAAACGGTACTGGGCTTCTGGTTGGAATCGATCCTGGTGGACGACCCGGACAGCTATCATGCCGGCATCGGCGAGTTACTTGCCAATGACCCCGGTGTTGTTGAACTGACATTGCTTGGTCCGCATGCCGGCGAGACCGGGGCTCGCAAAGGCAGTCTGGCTGAAATGGTCCAAGTGGAAAAATCGGTATTTCCTGCGGCTGTCTTTGAACGCCTCAACAAGGTTGACACCGCCGACTCACTGACAGCAGCGGTTGCGGCTGTGGGTGGTTGTGGGGCTGATGGCTCGGTGATTACTGCCCGGGGGGAATGGCTTGGGCCCGGCTGGATACGCGTTGCCGGCAGCCAGTCGGGGCAGGCTGGCCGGCTTGCACGCAAGCAGGAGATCAAGGACCTGGAGGCAGAAGCTGCCGGGCTTAAGAAGCAATGGTCGGCTCTCGAGAAAAGTAACCGGGCGGAGCGTGAGGCCTTGCCGATTTTGGAGCAGGCCGGCAACGAGCTGCAACAGCGGGTGAACGCCCTGCATCAGGACACCGCTGATTTGTCCAGCCGTTTGCAGGCGGGCCGGGGCCGGGTCGCTGACATGGATGATCGCCAACGGCAAATTACTGAAGAATCCGTTCTTTTGCAGAAGCAATACAACGGCGACCAGGCACAGATAAAGACTTCACGGTCTGAACTTGAGGATGTGCTGGAAAAGATGGTGGTAACGGAAAAAGAGCGTGTCGCCCTGGACCAGCAGCGTGTGGTAATACTGGAACGGCGCAACAGTGCCAGGTCAGGTGCCCGCGAAGCACGTGAGAAGCGCCACGAGCTGGCGCTGAAAACAGAATCGCGGCGTGCCAGCCTGGACTCACTGCGCCAGTCTCTTAAGCGCATGGATACACAGTTTGCTCATTTGCAGCAGCGATTCCTTGATCTGGGTGAGCAAATTGCGCACAACCGGGATCCAGAGGAGCAACACCGCGCGGAAATGGATGGCCTGTTACAAACGCGTATCGAAGTTGAGCAGCAGTTGGCAGGAGCGCGCAAAAACCTGCAACAACTTGAAGAGGAATACCGAACACTGGATGGGGCGCGGCAACAATCCTTACAACACATGGAGGGCATCCGCAGTTCACTGGAAAAAGCCCGCTTGCAGCAACAGGAACTGGAACTCAATGCCCGTGGTCTGCAACGACAGGTCGAACAACTGGGACAGGACGTCGGAAAACTGGCGGCTGGATTGCCGGAAGATGCCGATGCAGGACTCTGGCAGGAAAACCTGGAACGTCTGGCGCTGCGTATTAGCCGTATGGAACCCGTCAACCTGGCAGCCATTTCCGAGTACGAAGAGGAGCTCAAGCGCAAAGAATACATGGATGCCCAGCACGCGGACCTCGATAAGGCATTGGAAACACTGGAAAATGCCATTAAGAAAATCGACCGTAAAACCCGAACGCGATTCAAAGACACCTATGAGCGGGTTAACAAGGGTATCCAGGAATTGTTCCCGCGCCTGTTCGGCGGCGGGCATGCCTACCTTGAACTGACAGGCGAAGATCTGCTGACCACGGGGGTTGCGATCATGGCGCGTCCACCGGGTAAACGTATCAGTAACATCCAACTGCTCTCAGGTGGTGAAAAGGCGCTGACTGCGGTTTCGTTTGTGTTCGCCATATTCCGCTTGAACCCGGCGCCGTTTTGCATGCTTGACGAAGTTGATGCACCATTGGATGATGCCAATGTCTCCCGCTTCACAGAGCTGGTTAAAGAAATGTCGGAAACCGTTCAATTCATCATGGTGACGCATAACAAGATCACCATGGAACTGGCCCACCAACTCAGCGGTGTTACCATGCGTGAACCCGGTGTTTCGAGGTTGGTACAGGTGGATATCAACGAAGCCGCCAGCCTGGCGGGCGAGTAAGGAGTACCCCTGATGGACATTACGACGTTCAGGTGGATATTGATTATTGTCGGCGTCATCATCATCGCCGGTATTTTCTTGCTCGGTCAGCCGGACCGGAAACGCAAACCAAGGGCCTCACGTAAACGTATCCACGCGGCAAGGGTTCGGCGGGAACCTGGGTTGGTTTCCGATCATCAGGATGAACACAAGGGCGAGACCGGCAGTGCTGATGGTTTACAAACAGAATTACCCATCGGTGAATCAGGTGTGAGCGGCGAGCGTATCGAACCACAGTTGGGTGGCGATGGTGATCATCCATCCAGCGTGTCCACGGCACCGTTACCAGACAAGATCATTACGCTGTTTCTTGAGGCCCGGGACAATCACGTCATTAGCGGTGTGGAATTGCTGGACGCGTCATTGAAGTCTGGTCTGGTCTTCGGTAGTCATGATATTTTTCATCGTATCGACGAGGATGGCGGTGACGAGGAACCACGTCCATTATTCAGTATGGCAAACCTGACCAAGCCAGGCACCTTTAACAAGGCCTCATGGAGCACCATGGAGATCCGCGGTGTGACCTTGTTTATGACATTACCCGGGCCCAGGACCGCGTTGGATGCGTGGGACGCCATGCTGGCCACCAGTCGCAGGCTTGCAGAGCTGTTACACGCGGATTTATTGGATGAAGGACAACGCCCCCTGACCCGTGAACGGACCCTGCAAATCAAGGAGGAGTTGCGCGAATTTGACAGGCAGAAGAACGAATCACCATGATACCGTCAGACGCTGAGGAATTGCGGCGTTTGATCGAGCAGCACAATTACCGTTACTACGTACTCGATGAGCCACAGATACCGGACGCCGAATACGACCGCCTGATGAGGGCTTTGCAGTCAATCGAAGCCCAGCACCCTGAACTCATCACCGCTGATTCACCCACACAGCGGGTCAGCGGTGCACCGGCCGGTGGCTTTGAGGAAGTTCGTCACGCCACACCGATGTTGTCTTTGAGCAACGCCTTTGAACATCAGGAAGTGATTGATTTCGATCAACGCGTGCGCGCGATGCTTGAAGCCGACGAAATCATTTATACCGCCGAGCCCAAGCTCGACGGTCTGGCCATATCTCTGAGTTACGCTCACGGCAGCCTGGTACAGGCGGCTACTCGCGGGGATGGTGAACGGGGTGAAAATGTTACGGCCAATGTACGCACCATTGACGCCGTTCCGTTACGGCTCAACCCGGGTGGTTGGCCGGACAGACTGGAAGTTCGTGGTGAAATCTTTATGCCGCGTTCTGGCTTCGAGGCCTGGAACCACAGGGCCCGTGAGCACGGTGAGAAGCCGCTGGTTAACCCGCGTAACGGTGCCGCCGGCAGTCTGCGTCAGTTGGACCCGAAAATAACGGCGCTGCGGCCGCTGATGTTTAATGCCTATGCGACACCAACACAGGGCCTGGGGCCGGACAACCAGTTTGACACCTTGCAGTTGCTGAAAAAATGGGGTTTACCCGTCAACCCGGAGATAAGACGGGTTGAGGGTATTGAGGGCTGTCTTAACTATTTCGATAACATGGCGGCGCATCGAGACAGCCTCGATTATGATATCGACGGCGTGGTTTACAAGCTGGACGACTTTAGCGGCCAGCGCATCCTTGGCTTTGTAAGTCGTGCACCGCGTTGGGCACTGGCGCACAAATTCCCGGCCGCAGAAGAGATCACCCGTTTGCTGGCAATCGACATCCAGGTCGGCCGCACGGGCGCGTTGACACCGGTGGCACGGCTTGAACCAGTTTTTGTTGGTGGTGTCACGGTGACCAACGCGACCCTGCACAACGAGGATGAAATCCGGCGCAAGGATGTCCGCACTGGCGACCTTGTGATTGTACGCAGGGCAGGGGACGTCATACCCGAAGTGGTGCGTGCCATGCATGAACGCCGCCGTCACGAATTACCCGTATTTCAGATGCCCACTCACTGCCCGGTCTGTGGTTCACAGGTCGAGCGTCTCGACGGTGAAACTGTGGTTCGCTGCACCGGTGGCTTATTTTGTCCGGCGCAGAGAAAGCAAAGTATCCGGCATTTTGCCACCCGCAAGGCCATGGATATCGAGGGCCTGGGCGACAAGCTGGTTGACCAGTTGGTCGAAGCCGGGCTGGTGCATAGCGTGGCCGACCTCTATCGCCTGACACATACACAACTGGCATCTCTCGAACGCATGGCGGGAAAATCTGCTGCTAACCTTTTGAAGGCATTAGAAAAAAGTAAACGGCCACCGTTAGACCGCTTGCTGTACGCACTGGGAATACGTGAAGTGGGTGAAGTGACGGCCCATTCGCTGGCCGTCCACTTCAAGCGCCTGGACGCGCTCATGCAGGCCAGCGAAGAGGCCTTGACCTCGGTTGCTGACGTCGGCCCGGTGGTGGCCGGTCATGTCGCGACATTTTTTCAACAGGAAAGGAACCGCCAGGTCATCGAGGAATTGACTGAAGCGGGTGTGCACTGGCAGGCGCTCGAGGTGGTCGCCGACGCACAACCGCTGGCGGGCGAGACCTGGGTATTGACCGGGGCTCTGTCCATGCCCAGGGCACAGGCAAAAAATGTGCTGCAGTCACTGGGCGCGAAGGTCACGGGCAGTGTCTCCGCGAAGACCAGCGTCGTGCTGGCGGGTGTGGCGGCCGGTTCCAAACTCGCCAAAGCGCAAAAACTCGGGGTCAGGGTCGTTTCAGAGCAAGACTTTATCGACCTGGCGGAGCGTCATGGCCAGCGTCTGGATTGAACTGAACCCGGTAAACCGGGGCCGGCAGTTTTTCACTGGTAACCAACACGGATTTTCCATCCGTTGAATAGGCAATCGCTTCATTTTGCGGGCCCGGTGGGCCGATGAGTTCCAAGGGGTCACCCTGTAGCGTGGTCAGCCAGTCTGCACCTGTGCCGCGTTGAAAACGGTACACACTGCGATAGGTTACCAGTACGGCCTGGCTACCGTCAGCGCTGATGTCCAGGCCGGTTGGCTGGGATATCCAATCCACCCGGCCGCCCCATTTGGCACGGTCGGTAATGGTGGGTGGGCGCAGTGGACGGATATTGCCCAGAAAATCCAGTTCAAGCTGGTCTTGCGACAGTGCCGTGTCAAGGTTTACAGTGTACAGGTGGGCCGGTTTGTCGCGTTTACTGAGCAACAGCAGTTGTTTACCGATGGGATCGAATGCCAGTGATTCACAATCACGCGGGCCGTCCGGGTAGGTCAGATCGAGACGGTGTTCCAACACCAGCACGCCGCTGTAGCGCTGGTTCTTTCCCGGAACAGGTTCCCTGGCAAAATAAAGGGTGATATAGGGACGCCTGGCAAGGTTGTCACCGATATCACCCATGACCAGCCAGCGGCCTCCGTCGACTGGTACCGATGTGATGTCTTCCCAGTCGAGGTTTTTTGCCGGTACCAGTGACACAGATCCCAGGTCCGAACCTTTTTCATTGACCGCGTAAATCATGGTTTCGCCGTCGTCATTATGGATGAAGTAATCTCCAGGGTATGAAAAACTGGCCTGTAGGCCACTGGCTTCATTGAGCCGGGCAGATGCCAGCGAGCCTGTCATTTCAACCTTGATATCAGAAGTGTGTTTGGGAGCCCGTTCGCAGCCCGGTAACAGGCTGAGGGCAACAAGTGCTGGCAGCAATTTGATAAAAGGCATGGCGCATTGTAATCGTGCCCGCGAAAATAGTCATTTGCCCGTTGCGAATACCTGTGACAGCTGGCAGAAAACATCGGTATCATGACGCAGGTACAAAACTGAGATAAACATGGACTTTCCCATCATTCCAAATACCCATGCATTGGCCATGCTATTGATGACCGGTGTTGCACTGTTTCTTTTTACACGTGAGAAAATTCCGTTGGAATCATCCAGTCTCGCCA
>CAZYVH010000082.1:12028-13859 GCA_964650905.1 uncultured Wenzhouxiangellaceae bacterium
GCACTGTTTCTTTTTACACGTGAGAAAATTCCGTTGGAATCATCCAGTCTCGCCATCCTGGTGATGCTGGTTATCGGATTTGAAATTTTTCCGTTTGAAGGTCCGCGTGGCGTCGTTGACCCTTTGGAATTTTTCCATGGTTTTGGTCACGAGGCCCTGGTGGCCGTATGTGCGTTGATGATTGCGGGCGCGGCACTGGTGCGTACCGGAGCACTGGAGCCGGTCGCCAGACGGCTTGCCAGGTTATGGAAATGGAGTCCGATGCTGGCATTGTTATTGACCCTGGTGGTCGGCGCCGTACTCAGCGCGTTCATGAACAACACGCCCATCGTGGTATTGATGTTGCCGATGTTGATCGGCGCTGCCGCACGCAGCAGCAGCCCGACCTCCGGCGTGTTGCTACCGATGGGTCTGGCGACCCTGATCGGCGGTATGGGCACGACCATCGGTACGTCCACTAACCTCCTGGTTGTGTCGGTGGCCGCAGAAATGGGTATGGAGCGCTTCCATATGTTCGATTTCATGCGGCCGGTGGCCGTCGCGGCGGGGGCAGCCATTTTGTATCTGTGGTTGATTGCGCCACGTCTGATCCCGGAACGCAAACCACCGATGGCCGATACCTCAAACCGTGTATTCCATGCCCATTTGCTGATCGATGAAGACAACCCGCTGGTCGGCAAAACGATGGCGGATGTACTGCATAAAACCGGTGACAGCCTGCAGGTCGGGCATATTACCAGGGACGACAACCTGTTCATTTCGCCGCTACCGGATGTACAGGTCAATGCGGGTGACAGGTTGCTGGTGTCCGGAACCTCGGAAGAACTGATGGAGTACGAGGCTTTGCTGGACGCCAGATTACTGGCCGGGCCTGATGAAGATAACGAATTGCATGAGGGTGATTTGCAACTGGCCGAAGTGGCGGTGACCGGTGGTTCACGTTTGCACGGTCTGAAGGTCAGTGATGCCCGTCTGAAATCGCGTTACGCTCTGGATTTGCTTGCGGTTCACCGCGCCGGTGACGTGACACCTACCGGCACCCCAGGACTCAATCGGCAAAAATTGCGCGCCAGTGATGTCCTGCTGGTACAGGGCAAGGCCGAGGATATACGCACACTCAAGCTGGGTGGTGAACTGCTGGTGCTGGACAGCACCTCGGATCTGCCGCATTCCGCCAAGGCGCCGATCGCCCTTTTGACCATGACCATGATCGTGGCGCTGGCGGCCTTTGGTGTCATGCCCATCGCCGTGAGTGCCGTACTGGGGTGTCTGGTGTTGATCGGTACCGGTTGTTTGCAATGGCAACAGGCGAGCCGCGCACTCAGCACCCAGGTGATCCTGATTATTGTCGCTTCACTGGCATTGGGCACCGCGTTGATGAAAACAGGGGGCGCGGAATACATCGCCCAGGTATTTCTCTATGTCACGCATGGCTTTGCGCCGATATGGATACTGTCATTGTTGATGTTGTTGATGGCGGTGATGACCAATATCGTGTCCAACAATGCCGCGGCCGTGATTGGCACACCGGTCGCGATCAGCATCGCCCAACAACTGGGTATGCCGTTGGAACCTTTCGTGTTGGCGGTCCTGTTCGGCGCCAACCTCAGCTTTGTCACACCCATGGCGTATAAAACCAACTTACTGGTGATGAACGCGGGCGGTTACAAATTCAACGATTTCGTCCGCGTGGGCACGCCTCTGACAATCTTGATGTGGATCATACTGACGCTCGTACTGGCGTTTTCTTACGATCTTTGACAAAAATACACCGTCATCCCGGCCCCCGAGCCCCGTCATCCCGGCCTCCGAGTCCCGTCATCCCGGCCCC
>CAZYVH010000083.1:0-13414 GCA_964650905.1 uncultured Wenzhouxiangellaceae bacterium
GTCATTTGAGGCGAATTTTACTCATATTTAACGAAAATGAGCGGAGAAATGGGCCCAAATAGCTTTTCCACAGTAGGTTCTCCATTCTCGGACAGGCTCCTGGTGGTCCAACAAGGTTAAAAACTCACACCACAACTGGATTTTCCTCAGGTATTTTACCTGTGTTTTCCCATGCCTGTGCCGGTGTTGTGTCACCGCCATCAGAGGTCTTCTCTCCGGCAGGCGGTTCAGGATACAAATCCAGGTGTTCAAGCAGGTAATCCGGTAAAAATTGTGTACTCCAATCCGCCAGCGGCAACAAACTCTGAATGCTACGGGACTGTAGCCACCAGTCGTCCTGAGGTAGGGGTGTAAAGCCTGCAACCAGCACCAGTGTCAGTACCAGCGCCACACCCCTTATGCCACCAAAAATACCACCCAGCAGGCGGTCAGTACCACTTAAGCCGGTTTTTTCAACCAACTTGCCCAACAACCAGGTCACCAGACCACCGACCAGTAATACGGTTATAAACAACCCGGCGAACGCAATGGCCACGCGTGCCGACGGAAGTTCAACATGACCCTCGAGTTCCAAGGACAGCGCCCCCGAATACTGAAAAGCCAACAGGAACGCCGCTGCCCACACTGCCAGCGAGAATGCTTCGCGTATAAAACCACGTATTGCACCTACCAAAACCGAGATCGCGACAATCCCCAGTACAAGGTAGTCAACATATTCCATCACAGTTTCCGGCTCATTCCATGGTCATCACGATGCCTGCAATCTTTTCTTTCGTCTTGACCTTTTCAGCCAATGCGACCGCATCCTTGCGTTCAATTTCTGGACCTATACGGACTTTGAAAACGCGACCGCTCGAAGATGTGACCTGCTCGGTAAAGACTGCGTAACCGGCCTGCCGCAACCGAATGACCAGTTTGTCGGCGTTCTTGGCATCGCTAAAACTCCCGACCTGCACCACCCACCGCACCAGTGGGTCGGCCGGAGTGGAAACCGGAGTACTTTCATCAGGGTGTAAATCCAGAACCCTTGGACTCAGGTCTTTCGATTGGCTCTGGAGTTTTCTGACGAGCGCCTCCGCCTCCGACCGCTGGGTGAAAGGTCCGACCCGTACGCGGTGAAAACGCCCGCTATCACGGTCGACGACATCCATCAACACCGAAAGCTTGTCTGCCTTCAGTTGCAGCGCCAGTTCGTTGGCCTTTTTCTCACTGCTGAAACTGGCCACCTGTACCAGGTAACGAGGTATATCGATGGCTGGTTCTGCCTGTGTGGATAGCGGTTCCACGAGTGGATTCGCCACACCATTTTTACCGGCAGCTGAGTCAGTTGCAACTTTTTTGACCCGCACCGGCTTATCTTTGACACCACGGTCGGCTGCTTCACGCGCGTTGGGGATACTCAGCCTTTCCCCATTACCCACCGGGAAGCGACGGGTATCAAATGACAGCTCTTCCGGTGCCGGGGGCAGCTCGATTTTGCGAGATTCTTGCTTGAGTCTGTCAGAGCGCCCGCTCAGCAGCATAGGCAGCACAATAACCGCCAGGATGATGATCACGCTCGCACCGACCAGTCTTTGTTTTAGGGCCTTATCCATTGTGTTATCCGATCCAGTACTTCAGGTCATTTTAGCAGCATCATTGAACCCATGTTGAATACGATTTTGCAACCAGCGGGTGGCGTCGGCAACCACGGAAAAAGAACCAAACACCAGGACGGTACCATCCTCACCCACGAGGTCAATGGCCTTCTCAATAGCCGCGCTGAAAGTGGCGATGTCGCTCACATCGGTCTCCGGCAAGACCGCTTGTATGCGTTTTGCCAGCCTGGCACCACGCTGGCCCCTATCGCCATGACTGTCCACGCAGATCCAACAGCGACAGACCTGATCCAGTGCCCTGGCGACCATTTCCACCGGTTTATCCGCGAGCATGGCGATGACACATGCGGTACTGGCAACCCCACCAGCGCGCAGTTGTGCCGCGACGGCGCGCGCGGCCAGGGCGTTATGGCCCACGTCGAGCAGGATAACAGGCGCGTCGCCGACCCTTTGCATGCGGCCAGACACCTCGCAAAGACGAATGGCGCTCGAGATTTCTTCCTGTGCATCAACCGCCTCGGGGTTAAGCAGAAAAAACGCGGCCAGGGCGCCGGCCAGGTTATCGACCTGGTGTTGGCCCTGCATGCGGGGCATGGCCACGTCAATCAAAACATCACCCATAGAAAATCGAAGCGACACGGTGTCTTGATCAGTCAGTGGTATCAAGTTGAATTCAGTGCCGGGACGGTAGATATGCGCACCCAAGCGATGGGCCGTCTGCAGGATAACCGCCGGAGTCTGTCGTGCGCTGCAAACTACTACCGTGTCGGGCCGCATGATACCCGCCTTTTCCGCCGCAATTGATTCGACATCGGGACCGAGATAATCCTGGTGGTCAAGACCGATGGCTGTGATCACAGCGCAATCTGTATCGACGAGGTTAACCGTATCCAGACGCCCGCCAAGCCCAACTTCAAGGACCGCAAAATCCAGTGATGATTGTTGCAAAATGACAAAGGCTGCCAGAGTTGTAAACTCAAAATAGGTCAGTGAAACATTTTTGCGGGCTACTTCCACCCGTTCGAAGGCCCCCAACAGTGTTGCATCGGTTACCGGCTCACCCGCTACGCATATGCGTTCATTGAACCTCAACAGGTGTGGGGATGTATAGGTGCCGCAACGTTGACCCATGCCTGCGCTCATCGCGGCGAGGTAGGCCACCGTTGAGCCTTTACCGTTGGTGCCCGCCACGGTGACGACCCTGGCTGCGGGTTTGGGCGAACCCAGGCGCTGATAAACTTCACCGCAACGATCAAGACCAAGGTCTATGTTTTTGGGGTGGCGCTTAGTCAGTAGTACCAGCCAGTCTTCAAGCGTTTTCCGGGCCAGCGTTATCAGAAATCAATGCTCCAGCAGTTCGCCGCTGATGGGTCGCGTTTTGCCGGTGCCGCTTAGCAATGCCAGAATCGCCGCGATTTCGTCCCGCAGGTGACGTCGGTCCAGGATCATGTCGATGGCACCTTTTTGCAACAAGAACTCGCTGCGTTGAAACCCTTCCGGTAGTTTCTCCCGCACGGTTTGTTCGATCACACGGGGACCCGCGAAGCCAATCTGTGCCATGGGCTCAGCAATATTGATATCACCGAGCATGCCAAGGCTGGCAGATACGCCGCCTGTGGTCGGATGGGTCAACACAGAGATGAAAGGCAGACCCTCTTCACTCAATCTGGCTAACACCACACTGGTTTTGGACATCTGCATCAAAGACAGTAAGCCTTCCTGCATACGCGCACCGCCGCTTGCGGAGAAACACACCAATGGTGCCTTGATACGCAGGCTTTGTTGGCCGGCGCGGGCAAATTTTTCACCGACTACCGAACCCATAGACCCCCCCATGAAACCGAATTCAAATGCACACGCCACGATATCGACAGCTTTGAGCTTGCCGGACATGGCGATGAAGGCTTCCGTTTCACCGGTTTTCTTTTGCGCTGCGCCCAGCCTGTCCCTGTAGCGTTTGGAATCCTTGAACTGCAACACATCGACAGACTCCAGCTCTGCGGCGAATTCGTGGTGCTCGCCAGGGTCCAGGAACTGCTCGAGACGGGTACGTGCCTTGATCGGCATGTGGTGACAGCACTTGGGGCAGACCTGCAGGTTTCTCTCCAACTCAGGCCTGTAGAGCACAGCGGTACAGGCAGAGCACTTGGTCCATAAGCCCTCCGGTACATTGCGTTTGTTACCACCCTCGGTGCGTATCCTGGACGGTCTTAATTTCTTAAACCAGCTCATGGGTACTCGTTCGTCTGTTGCAGTGACACTTCAACGCGTATTGTCCAATGACTCGCGCACCGGTGCAACAAATGCCCTGGCTGCATCCATCGCCTGCGCACATGACCTGGCCGTACTCAATACAGCGACCAGTGCGCTGCCCATTACCACGGCGTCTGCGTATGTAGCAACCGCAACAGCCATTTCAGCATTTTTAATGCCGAAGCCTACCGCTACAGGCAGATCACTCAATGAACGTATGCGGGCCAGCGGTGCCGCCAGCGCCGCCGAATCAAGCTGGCCATCACCAGTAATACCTTTGAATGACACATAATAGATGAAACCGGTCGCAGCACCGCTTATCACTTGCAGCCGCCCATGGGTGGTTGTCGGTGCCACCAGGCAGATTCCATCCAGATCACACGCCGCCATGGCATCACCAAGTTCACCGCGTTCTTCAGGTGGGCAATCAACCAGTAGCAGAGCATCTACACCGGCCGCCACGGCCGCTGCCGGGAAGCGACTCAAACCAAAACGCTCGACCGGATTCATATACCCCATCAACAGCACGGGTGTCGTGTTATCGGAACGGCGAAATGTCTGTACCATTTCCAGCACCATCGCAAGGTTGACCTGCTTTGCGATGGCACGTTCGCTGGCCGCCTGGATCACTGGACCATCTGCCATCGGGTCTGAAAACGGCACACCCAGTTCGATCAAATCGGCACCGGCGCTGACCAGTGAGTGCAGGATGTCCACCGTCCACTCCGGGTCGGGGTCACCTGCAGTAATAAACGGGGCGAGCACCGTTTTTCCACTCTGCCTGGCATTTGCAAAACACACTTCGATACGCTGGCTCACAGACTTAATCCTTCTATGGCTGCGACGGTTTGTACGTCCTTGTCACCACGCCCGGAAAGATTGATCAGCACATGCTGGTCAGGCCGCATACCTGCCGCCAGTTCGAAACCGTAGGCGACAGCATGACTGCTTTCCAGCGCCGGCATGATACCTTCCAGACGGGTGAGTTGATGGAAGGCCGCAAGCGCCTGCTCATCGCTTACGCTGACATAGCGGGCCCTGCCAGTTTCCTTTAGCCATGCATGCTCAGGCCCAACAGCAGGATAGTCCAGCCCTGCTGAAACTGAGTGCGTATGCAGAATCTGGCCACCCTCATCATCAAGCAAATAGGTTCGACAACCGTGTAATACACCCGCTCTGCCAGCGCATAGCGAGGCCGCGTGTGCACCCGTTTCAAGACCACGACCAGCGGCTTCGACGCCAAACATCTGCACACCGCTGTCCGCTATAAAGGGGTGAAACAGACCCATCGCGTTGGAACCACCACCGACACAGGCCACCAAAGCATCCGGCAGACAGTCACACAACTCCAGCATCTGGCGACGGGCCTCGCGTCCAACCACGGCGTTAAAATCCCGAACCATTTCAGGGTATGGGTGTGGCCCGGCGACAGTGCCTATGATGTAATAGGTGTCATCAATGTTGGTCACCCAATCACGCATGGCCTCGTTGAGGGCGTCTTTGAGCGTTGCCGAACCGGAAGACACCGCCTCCACTTCTGCCCCCAGCAAACGCATTTTAAAGACATTAATTGCCTGACGTTCGATATCGACTGAACCCATGTAAACCTTACAGGACTGGTTCAGGCGGGCAGCGATGGTGGCCGATGCAACACCATGCTGACCCGCTCCGGTTTCAGCGATAACACGCTGCTTGCCCATGTAATGCGCCAACAAACCCTGGCCCATGGTGTTGTTTATTTTGTGTGCACCGGTGTGATTGAGGTCCTCTCGCTTGAGGTAAATTTTTGCACCACCGGCGGCCTCGCTCAGACGTTGTGCGTAATACACGGGAGATGGCCGCCCCACATACCGTGCCAGGTCTTTATCCAACCTAGCTACAAATTCATTATCGCATCGCCAACGCCCATAGGCCTCCTGCAATTCCTGCAGGGCGTGCATCAATGTCTCAGATACAAATTGCCCGCCAAATTCACCGAAGTGGCCCCGCTTGTCCGGCAGGACGATGTCTTTATCAATCATCAACCATTAACCTCTTTACGCTGACTTTTCTGCCCTTCTGACCGCATTTACAAACGCATTGATCTTATCCGGATCCTTGATCCCGGGTCTCAACTCGACCCCGCTGGATACGTCCACCGCATAGGGTTTGACAGTTTCCACAGCTTTTGCAACATTGTCGGCGTTCAGTCCGCCCGCGAGCCATACATGCTTCGCTTGAGCTTGCACCAGACGCCAGTCAAACCGCTTGCCACTGCCACCCCGGCCACCGCTGACGTGGCTGTCGAGTAACAGACCTGCGGCGCCGGGAAATTCATGTTTCGCCCTTAACAGCGATTGATTATCCTGCATGCTGACCGCTTTCAGATAGGGTAAACCGAAGGTCTCACAATATGTACTGTTTTCCTGCCCGTGAAATTGCAACAGGTCCAGTGTTAGACTTTTGAGTACCGCTGTCACGGCATCGGTGTCCTGGTCAAGAAACAGCCCCACCCGCAATATGCCCGCTGGTATACGTTCGACCAATTGTCGAGCTTGTGCCACGGAAATACGTCTGTGGCTCGATGCAAAAACAAATCCCACAGCGTCCACACCCGCAGCGACTGCTGCATCGACATCCCTGGCACGTGTCAAACCACAGATTTTAACCACAATATGGGTCACCGGGTATCATCCACGAATGGGAAAGCCTCAGCTTTGACCGGCAATTGGTAGCTTGCAGCATAACGTACCCCAAGAAAACAGAGACCCTGCGGATCTGCAATGACACCCGCCAGTTTACGATCCTTACCACGCAAAACGTCCGCCATCCATTCAGGCTGTTTTTCACCAGTACCCACCATGATCAGGCTGCCGACAATATTGCGCACCATGTGGTATAAAAACGCATTGGCCGTGATATCTACCGCAACGACATCTTGCGCACGGGTAACCGCGATGTCGAGTACCTCACGCACGGCATGATTTGCTGAGCAACCGGCAGAGCGGAAAGCACTGAAATCATGTTTACCCAGCAGTAAGCGAGCCGCCGCATGCATCTTTTTGTCATCCAGTGGCTGGCGACACCAGCCGTAGTAGTACGCGCCTATAGCAGGTCGGGTCCAGCGGTTAATGATGCTGTACCGATAGCTTCGTGAAAATGCTCCGAAGCGGGCGTGGAAACTGTCATCGACCGGGTGTACCCACACACAACTGATAGCGTCCGGAAGATTTGAGTTAAGACCCAGAAGCCACTGCCGTTCAGAACGCCGCGCAGCACTGTCAAAATGGATAACCTGTCCACGTGCATGTACACCGGTGTCGGTACGACCCGCACAGGTGACAGTTATCTGATGGTCTGCAACCGTGCTTAAAGCGTCTTCAACGCTCGCCTGAACACTCGGGGAGTGGGTTTGGCGCTGCCAACCGCAAAACCCTGCGCCGTCGTACTCCAGTCCAAGTGCATACCGCATACGTCAAAAGGAAAAACTCAGAGTTCTTTCATCATCTGGCTGGCCTCGGCCCGCTGTGCATCATTGCCCCCGGCAACAACATCGTCCAGCATGGATTCAGCAGCCTCTTTATCACCCATGGAAAGGTAAGCGCGAGCCAGGTCCAGTTTGACTTCCGGGTCGTCTTCTTTATCAGCCGAATCTTCTGGTTCTGGTTCTGGTTCTGGTTCTGGTTCTGGTTCTGGTTCTGGTTCTGGTTCTGGCCCGAGCTCCGATTCTGATTCTGGCACGGACTCAGACTCCGGTTCCGGTTCTGATTCTGGTTCTGGTTTCAGTTCTGGTACTGGTTCTGGTTCTGGTTCCGGTTCTGGTTCTGGTTCCGGTTCCGGTTCCGGTTCCGGTTCCGGTTCCGGTTCTGGTACTGGTTCTGGCTCAGGCCTGGATTCAGAACGAGGTTTCCGTTTCAGTTTTTTCTTTCCACCGCCCTCGTACTCGTCCAGGATATGCAACAGGTCTTCAGCGTCATCCGTAGTGGCATGCACGGTTTCACCCTGGACCTGGGTTGCAACAGTCTGCAACCTTGCTGCGCCCATGCGACGCATCACCCACACCAGTAAACCAATGAAAATCACAGCAATCGCCACGATCCATTTTGTCTGGCCGGCATACCATGGTTGCTCCTCGCCACCCGGTGTGATTGCTACCGGTGGTGCGGGCTGGTCAGCAGCATGCTGCCGGGCAATGTCCTGCTGCATATTGGCCAGGTCTGAATCCTTTACTTTGGCCAGTTCAGACCTGTTAGACTCGATCTCGCCTTCCAGTTCCCTGACACGTTCCTGCAGGTAAACATTTTCCTGACGCGCGTTGACCAATTCTTCTTCACTACGGGCCAGAACTTCCAGTTCAGACGCACTTCCTGCACCTTTGCTCATGTCATCCGGCATCTGGGACGGCTCGGCCACGGATAATTCTGCGTCACTGATCGTCGACGGTGGCACCAGCTCAAGATGACCGCCGTCGGTATCCGTTTCCGCTCCCGTCAGGGGTTGCGTTTCTGATGCCTGGTATTCACCGCTGTCTGCCACCGTGGGTGCAGCGTAATCAGCTTCACCACCCGGAATGCCACTATGAAATTCATCGGCCTGCCTTATGGCTTCCAGCATGGCCTCCCGGCCTGTCAGTTCACTGACCTCCTGATAGGAAGGAAAGCGTAGTATGGCGCCTCGTCTGAGCGTATTGATATTCTCCTGATTAAAAGCCTCCGGGTTTTTCCTCAGGAGCGCCATCATCACCTGGTTAACACTGTAATGGGTACCCTTGCTCCAGTCACGGGCGATACCCCAAAGCGTTTCACCACGGGCGACCGGGCCATAGGTATCACCCGCCGTGGTCTCAACGGCGGGAACAGGCTGACCCACTGCAGCTTCTTGTTGAACCGGGGTGGCTTCAACCCGCGCCGGCGTCAGCGGTGCCGATGGAAGCGGTGCCGGTGCAACAACGGGCACTGAAGGCCTGGCCTGCGGCGCTTTCGATGCAAAGGTTGGCGGGTCCAGGAATAGCGTGTACTCGCGCAACATGCGGCCATTCGACCAGGTCACTTCCAATAGTACCTGAACCACTGGTTCACGCACCTTTAACTGACTGCGTATACGGATATAGGGCTTATTCGTATCCGCGAAGACTTCAAATTCCAGCGGTACGGAGATAGCTGAACGGCTTAAGCCAAGCAATTTAAAATCGTCTGCCGAGGCCAGACCTGCTTTCACGCTCTGCAATTCGTCATCCGACCGACTGATCAGGGCCACTTTCGCATCCAGTGGCTGATTTAAAAAAGATTCAACCGTCGCACCACCCAGACCCAGCGCATAAAGCGTCTGGCTGACCAGGCTAAGAATAACGACCAGCATCCATAAAATTCTTTTGCGTATGATTTTCACCGTCACTCCCTGACCTTTACACCCGTTTTCACAGTGATGACATTTCACAGCCCGTTGCAATGAGTGTACGTTTGCTTTCATCAGGTTTCCACCGCCAATTTACATAGCACAACATTTTTTCAGTATCTGCACCGCATTCAGTGCAGCGCCCTTGCGGATATTGTCACCCACAACCCACAGGTCAATACCACGTGCATGCGTGTGATCACGACGTAAACGACTGACGAAAACCTCATCTTTTCCGGCTGCGTGGGTCACAGCGGTGGCCTGGGCGACAGGTGTTTTGTCGCCGATCAATACAAGTCCAGGCGCCTGGTGCAGTAGTTCGCTCACAGCCTCAATGCTGATGTCCTCACGGGTTTCGAGGTGTACGGCTTCGGAATGACCATAAAATACAGGTATCCGTGCCGCTGTTGCGTTGACCTTGATATTTTCGTCACGCAGAATCCTGATGGTCTCCCAATGCAGCTTCATTTCCTCACGCGTATAGTCATTGTCCTGCAATGTATCGATCATCGGCAGCGCATTGAAGGCAATGGGTTGTGCAAAAACGGTACTTTTTATCTCTTTGAAACTCAGACGTGCCATGGTCTGCTGAGCCAATTCCTCCATTGCTCTTTGACCAGCACCTGAAACCGACTGATAGGTCGCCACGTTGATACGATCAATACCCGCTGCGGCGTGAATGGGTGCAATCGCAATCACCATCTGGATGGTTGAGCAGTTGGGGTTGGAAATGATACTGCCTGCGCTCACACCAGACAACAGATCGCCATTGATCTCCGGCACAACCAACGGGATGTCATCATCGCGGCGAAATGCAGAGGTATTGTCGATGACGATACTGCCCTCGGCTGCCGCCCGTGTCGCGTGTTGCAGACTGACTTTGGCCCCGGCTGAAAACAGGGCGTAATCAACCTGCCCAAAGTCGAAGTCTTCGAGTACCTCGACTGCCAGCGACCGCTTACCGAACTCAACCGTTTTGCCCAGCGATTTCTCACTCGCCAGCGCATAAACCTTATTGTCTTTAAAACCGGACTCTGCCAGGATGGACAACATTGTCGTACCGACTGCCCCCGTCGCCCCCGCAACCGCGATTCTTAATTGTTTATGCATACTTGTGCCTCAACTGTTTTGCGCCCTTTGTCTGAGCACATGATCCATCAATACCAATGCCAGCATGGCCTCCACTATGGGCGTGGCCCGGATACCGACACAGGGGTCATGCCTGCCCCGGGTTATGACCTCGACCGCGTTGCCCTCAGTGTCGATACTCCGGCATGGAATACGCAGGCTGGAGGTCGGTTTGAAAGCAACACTCAAGAGGATATCCTGACCGCTGGAAATACCGCCCAGTATACCGCCAGCGTGGTTACTTAAGAACCCATCGGGTGTAATTTCGTCCCGGTGTTGGGTGCCGGTCTGTGCAACACAATCAAAGCCCGCGCCAATCTCAACTGCCTTTGCCGCGTTGATACCCATCATGGCCGCTGCCAGGTCGGCATCCAGCTTGCCATAGACCGGTTCTCCCAGCCCCACAGGCACATTTCGCGCCAGCGCGGATATCCTGGCGCCACAAGAATCACCGGACTTACGCAATCGGTCCATATGTTTCTCGAGCTGTGCTACAACACTTGCATCTGGACTGAAAAATGGGTTTTGCTCAACCACGTCCAGGGCGAAATTCTTATCGGTACGGATTGGCCCCAACTGTGCCAGCCAGGCCCTGATTTCAATGCCAAATTTTTCGCGTAAATATTTTTTTGCAATCGCACCGGCCGCGACCCGCATGGTGGTTTCCCTGGCCGAGGCACGCCCACCACCCCGATAATCACGGACACCGTATTTCTTCCAGTAAGTGTAATCCGCGTGACCCGGTCGAAATTTATGCGCAATATCGGTGTAATCACGAGAACGCGCATCGGTATTTTCTATTAGAAGGGCAATCGGTGTCCCGGTGGTGCGGCCTTCGAACACACCGGACAGCACCTGTACCTCGTCTTTCTCCTTGCGTTGCGAGGTGTGCCGGCTCTTACCTGTGGCACGGCGTGTCAGTTCGTGCTGAATTTCAGTGACATCGATTTCCAGCCCCGCTGGACAACCATCGATGACACAACCGATGGCCGGACCGTGGCTTTCACCAAACGTCGTCATTCTGAATACTCGACCGAAGGTGTTATCAGACATGTTCCCGTTGCTCCACGACAGCATGCACATCCGCTTGGCATGCAATCAATTGTTCGTATTCAAGCAGAAACACACCGTCCCCGCCATGACGAAATTCCAGCCACAAAAAAGGCACTGCCGGCAACAATTCAGCCAGCACCGGTGCGCTTTCTCCGACCTCGACCACCAGTATGCCATGTGCAGTCAGCTTTGCGGGAGCCCCCACAAGTATTTTCAGCACCACATCCAGCCCATCCCGGCCGCTGAGGAGCCCGATACCGGGTTCGGCATGGTATTCAGGTGGCAAATCTGCAAGTGCATCCACGGGCACATATGGAGGGTTGCTGACGATCAGCTCATAGCACCCATCATCCAGGGGTTCATCAGCCATTGACCCAAACAGGTCTGACTGCAACAGTCTGACACGCTCACCGAGGCCATGTAACGAGACATTTTGCGCTGCAACCGCGAGCGCTTCAGCTGAAATATCTACCGCGTCAACCTGCTCAAACGGTATGTGAACTGCCATGGCAATCGCAATGCAGGCACCGCCGGTACACATATCCAGCGCCCTGCCCCGCTGGCCACGCCTGCCCAGCCACGGCGAAAACTGCTGCCGGATCAGCTCGGCTAATGGTGATCTGGGTACCAGTGCGGCGGGTGTGACGATAAAATCAAGACCACAAAAACGTGCCTGCCCGGTCAGGTAGGCGAGTGGACAACGCTGACTGATCCTGTGCTTTAAAAGTTGTCTTACCTGTTCTCGCTGGCCAGCGTCAAGAATACGCTCCCAATCCTTAAAACACCCATCCAGCGGTGCCCCGAGTACGTACAGGACCAGCCAGGCGGCTTCGTCGTGTGCATTGCTGGTGCCGTGTCCGAAAAATAATCCGGCACGGATCATTTCCCGGGCGCAATATTCAATCCACTCAGCCGCGGTTATCAGTGTTCTCTCCAAATTTCAGGGTACGTAGTTCCTGATAAACATTATAATTGACGGTCAGTCATATCCCAGGTAAAGATGAAGACAGTAATAGAAAAAATAATGACAGGGTTGCAATACATTCTGCCGCACCACTTACTGTCACGCCTTGTTTACGTTGTGATGCACTGTGAATTCGCCGGGGTCAAGAATCTCCTGATTCGGGTGATAAGCCACCTGGCCGGGATCAACAACGACGAGGCCTTGTCTTCAGATTTGGCCCACTATGCCAGTTTCAACGCATGGTTCACACGTGAACTGAAACCTGATGCGAGGGTTTTCTCTAAAGCACCTGCAGCCCTGCTGTGTCCCTGTGATGGCACCATCAGCGAAACCGGTGGCTTACATCACGGGCGTATCCTGCAGGCTAAAGGTAAGGATTATTCGCTCCGTGATCTATTAGCCGATGACCCCGTTTGTGATCAGTTATCCGATGGCTTTTTTGCCACCATTTACCTTGCACCCAGGGATTATCACCGCGTCCACATGCCCCATGATGGTGTAGTGCAACGCATGCTCCACGTACCGGGCAGGTTGTTTTCGGTTGCACCGTACACGGTCCGCCAGGTGCCACATTTGTTTAGCCGCAATGAACGTGTCATCTGTGTTTTCAGCACCGACTCAGGGCCCATGGTCATGGTGTTGGTTGGTGCAATGCTGGTCGCGAGTATGGAAACTGTCTGGGCCGGTGAGATTACGCCCAACAAACGTAAAAACATTAGCGTGACGGACTATTCCGGCCGGGACATCGCGCTTGCCAAAGGCGCTGAGATGGGCCGTTTCAATATGGGTTCAACGGTTATCTTGCTGCTGCCCAAAGCGTCGTTGCAAACACCACCCAGCCTGACAACCGGAAGTCGCGTTAAAGTGGGTCAGCGATTAGCAATGCTTCGGGATGACGGGGCTCGGGGGCCGGGATGACGTTGGCTCGGGGGCCGGGATGACGAAAACCTCCGTCGTTCCGGACAAGCGCAGCGCGATCCGGAATCCACCAAACCTCCGTCGTTCCGGACAAGCGCAGCGCGATCCGGAATCCATCTTGCTCTCG
>CAZYVH010000084.1:0-13221 GCA_964650905.1 uncultured Wenzhouxiangellaceae bacterium
AGGAGGCCACAATGAAACAAGGCAAATTAATATTTTTAATGACCGGCTTAATCGGGCTTTCACAGACCGTAGCCGCCGACCCATTCACTGATCAGGACATCAACACGTCCTTTTATCCATACAACGACTGGACACCGACCGCAGAAGGTTACACACCCGGTGATGTCGTTGACCAGAATAATGTTGAACAATACAAGGCCATACTCGATGAAGCGTTGTACAGGTTCGTCAAGGATGGCTGGGTGACCGTAAGAACCGCGCCTACCACCGACTTCCCACTCACCAGCGACTACGTGGAAGCGACCCGCCAACACGCCGCCGAGGTCAGTGTCGCGGCTGATGGCACGCTGAACAACTTCGTGGCCGGACGCGCGTTCCCCCAGGAACCACAGGCAGATGACCCACTGGCGGGCCAGAAGCTGGTGTGGGACTATCAATATGGTTTCAATTCAGGCGACAGTGAGACCATTTACCCCTTCTGGTGGACGTTTCGTAATGTGAAAACCGGCAAGGTGGAACGCCAGTTGAAATTTGAATGGCATTTCCTCAATCACAACCACCGGGTCACGTTTGATCCAAAACCGGCTTATGAGGACAACCCGGCGAAAATCTACCGTGGTATTTACGGTATCGTGAAAGAGCCGTTCGATCTTGCCAACACGCAGATACTGATCCATCGCTACCAGGACGACACCCAGCGTGACAATGCCTGGCTGTATGTCGGTTTTCAGCGCCGGGTTCGCCGTCTGGCAGCGGGTCAAATCACCGACGCCTTCCTGGGCAGTGACCTGATGATCGAGGACTTTGAAGGTTATAACGGCCGGGTGACGGATTACACCTGGGAATATGCAGGCACGCGTAACCTGTTGTTGCCGTTTTATTATCATAACGATATGGATCTGGCCGATGTTCCAAAAAAGGATTCTGACGGTTACAAATTTATAGACGTCGAAGGTCAGGGCAACTGTTTTCCCAAGGTCACCTACCAGTTGCGTAAGAGCTTTACCCTGGTCGGTAAGCCGAAAGACCCGAACCACCCGATTGGCAAACGCGTCATCAACCTTGATGCACAGACGATGACGATGGCATCACTGGTTACCTATGACCGTAAGGGTGATATGTGGAAGTGGTTCCCGATCGGCAAGGCGCATTCCGATCATCATTTGCCGGTCAATAAAGGCAAGGGTGTTGCACTGGATGATTTTGCGGTGGTTATCGATGTCCAGGCCAATCACTGCACGACTTTGCAATTCAAGAGCCAGGTGACCGATGAGGCAAACCAGCCAAAATTGTTCTCCGTGCAGAACCTGCGCAAGGCTGGCCGCTGATCAGTCATATTTGATACGTCATACCGGGGCGCCTGGTAACCAGGCGCCCTTTTTTTTGCTATATTTAGAGTTTATACACACTGCCAGGTTGTCATGACAGAACCTACAAAAATCACTGAAATCGCACCCAACGTCTATCGAATATCGACATTCTTTTCAGATCTGGATTTGCAGTTCAATCAATTTCTCGTCAGGGATGAACAGCCATTGCTGTTCCATACCGGTATGCGGGGTCTGTTCAACGAGGTTCGTGATGCCGTTGCCAGGCTTATCAAACCCGAATCGCTGCGTTTTATCGGCTTCAGTCATTTTGAAGCGGACGAGTGTGGTTCACTGCACGAGTGGCTGACCCTGGCACCACGTGCGACGACCGTGTGCAGTAACATTGCCAAGTTTGTCAATGTCGATGACATGATCGGCGTCAGACCCGCACGGGCGCTTGCCGATGAGGAAGTTATTAATACCGGTCAGTACCGTTTCCGTTTTCTACAGACACCGCAGGTGCCCCACGCCTGGGACGCCGGTCTGATGTTTGAAGAACGCAATGGCACACTGTTTTGTTCCGACCTGTTTCATCAACTCGGTGACGTGGAAGCGTTGACCCAAAAGGATGTCGTGGGGCGTTGCCAGGCGACCTTAAGACAATATCAGCAAGGCCCATTCGCCGATTATCTACCCTTCACCGCGCATACGTTGCCAACTTTGCGGCGGCTTGCAGACCTCGAGCCAAAGACACTCGCCGCCATGCACGGGTCGGCGTTTTCAGGCGATGGTGCACAAGCCATCGACGAGCTGGGAGCCGTTATGCAGGAAATTTTTGAGGCTTAGCCCGTTACGCGGTCAAGTTTGATGCGGTTCTTTAATGCCACGCGTGCCGCTGCGTGCAGATAACAGGTCTGTTCCCCCATCTCCACCAGCCTGCGTGATGCTTGCTCGTCTTCGCCGCTGTCAATAAACACATGCGTGTCAATCGCCCCCGCCCCGGCCACAGGCTGATCTGCGTTCGGTCCCGGCAGGGTGAAGCGGGTGTCCTGGCTGATGCGGTAACTTACAAGGTCCTGCTTGGCCAACTGGGCATAACGGCCCAGTTGCGTCATGAAACAAAAGGACAGACCCGCCGACAGGTAGGCAAGAGAGCAGGGTGCACGACCCGGACCACCACTGTGCGGTGATTCATCACTCAGAAACCTGAATACGCTGCCGGCCGGTTTGACACAGCCGACGCTGATGTCATTCAGTCCGTCAGAACGCACGACACCCTTGCCGTTAACGTGCACGATTCTTTTCTGCTCAGACTTAAGACCCACCGCGCCGTCACTGGCAAAACCGTCATCCGGGCCAGCGCATTTTTCGATGATGTTGGACACTGAATTGACCCCGGTATCGGGCTCAACACCCGCAAACAGGGGTTGTGGATCGGCGGGTAGCTGTTGTACGGATGACAACTCTTCACCCAGACTGACCCCGGCACCGTTGGCGGTCAGGCTGAAGCGGCTTTGCAGGCTGTTCCTGAGATAGGCGTCCGCTGGGGAATTGGCCGCTGCCGTATAGGCTGTTTGCAACAGCTGATTGCGGTGGGCGTCGGCCCTGACCCGGAAAGTTATGGTCACTGGTAACGCCGAGCCCTGCATCGTGTCCTGCACCGCGGAGCCTTCCATGGCGTAGTAATTGTCCATTGAAAGACCAAGCGCGTCGATCTCAATGTTCTGCTTTTTAGCCTCGGCGGTGTATTCAGCGAGATAGGAAGAGACCAGCCCGGCGGTGAAAAAGGCCAGCGGAAAGGGCGCCAGGTCGGTGCCGTTCAACCACGGGCCTTCGTCGCTCAGCATGCGCCAGGCCTGGCCAGCGGTGCCCACTTGCACGACGGCCTCTTTTTGCATACCTTCAAGCGATCGGCAAATCGTGCGAATGGCCACGTCGTCCCCGTTTTGTACAGGCACTGGTGCGGCAACCGGGTGTACGGGAAACACCAATGGAGTGTCACCGGTTTCGATGGATTTCATGGCTTGTCACCTGCTAATTTGTTTAGCTTGGGGAATAAAACATTGGGGCAGGGTAAGCGAATTTTGCGGCAGATGAAAGTGAAGCAGTCTACTAAATCTGCAAGTGCTTACACCCACCGGTTCCACGGAATGGTTGCATTGCAATCGTCACGATTGGCCGCGAGTATTTGATAAACCCCGGTACCGCCTTTTTCGAATTCCAGGGCGCAGGCGGCCATGTACAGATGCCAGATTCGGTAGACCGATTGCTGCACAAGCTGTTTTGCCTTCACCCTTTGGGTCTCAAGACGCCGGACCCAATGGCGCAGTGTGCGGGCGTAGTGTGGCCGCAGCGATTCCACGTCGAGAATTTCGTAACCCGAGTTTTCCATGACCTTCTGTATATTGCTGACGGTATCGAGTTCACCATCCGGAAAAACGTAACGGTTGATAAAGCGTGTACTGTCAGATTTACCCCAACCCGCTTCATCGTGGGTTATGCCGTGGTTCAGAAACAGCCCGCCGGGTTTCAGCAGTTTCCTGGCAATGGTGAAGTAGCGCGGCAGGTTCTTGAGGCCGACGTGTTCGAACATGCCGACACTGACGATCTTGTCATAGTGTGTTTCAGAGGGCAGATCGCGGTAATCCCTTAGTTCCACCGTGACCTGATCCTGCAAGTGCGCTGCATCGATACCTGACTGGCAATATGCCCGTTGTTCACGGCTCAGTGTAATACCGTGCGCCGCAACACCATGATGTTGCGCTGCCCAGCGTATCAATGCGCCCCAACCACAGCCGATGTCCAGCAGGCGCTCGCCTGGTTTTAATTGCAACTTGCGGCAGATACGCTCCAGCTTGTTACGCTGTGCCTGCTCCAGTGTATCGCTGTCGCTTGCAAAGTAGGCACAGGAGTAAACCATTTGGTCATCCAGCCAGAGCCGGTAAAAATCGTTGGAAATGTCGTAGTGAAATGCGATCGCCTTGCGGTCAGTTGTTCTCGAATGCTTGTGCGACCAGTTTTGCAGCCAGCGTTTTGGTTCAGAGAGTACAGGCTCCGTTTCGTTGGCAGGTGCATTGCCCAGTAACAAGGCGCTCAGCAGTAAACCTGCTTTGTCGAGGGGGGGCAGTGCCAGGGATTTAAAATGATCCCTTAATCGCAGGGCCTGGTAAATGTCACCCTCGATGTCGACATCTCCGCAGAAATAGGCCTCGGCCAAATCCAGGGCATTGCCATGAAGAATCAATTTACGAAGGGTGTCTGGTGTATGAAAAACCAATTTTACGGTGGGTGTTCCCTGGCCGAACTTTAGTGTTTCACCATCCCATAGGTGAACAGCTAAAACTCCGGGGTAGTCCCTGAAAAGTCGTTCTATGATCCGACGGGCCCGGGTGCTTTTGGGCCCCGGTTCAACTGAGAGAAACATGCTTTTGTCTCCGCCAGTTACACAGCTGTGTAGCCAAGGTTAAAAATATAACACATCCATTATATGCGACTCGAGCCAATGGAGAAAGTTTGTGCTTAACCCTTCCTGCATGGTCCTCTAACCAGTAGATGCGGACCTAGATCCTGTAATGAACGACAACCGAGTTGACCGAGAACCCGGTCTATTTCACTCGTCAAAAGGGCCAGTGCGTGTTCGACACCTGCCTGCCCACCCGCTGCCAGACCGTATAGCACGGGTCTGCCGAGCATGACCCCGTCGGCGCCCAGCGCCAGGGCTTTGATGATATCGGTGCCACGCCTGAAGCCGCCGTCGATCAAGACGGTCAGACGTTCCCCAACTGCTTTCACAATGTCCGGCAGAACTTCGATCGGGGCAATGCAACTGTCGAGTTGGCGGCCGCCATGGTTGCTCAGGATGATGCCGTCACAGCCCATATCGGCCGCGTGTTGCGCATCCGGGACATTCAGCACGCCTTTTATGACAAGCTTGCGTGGCCAGGCGTTCCTGATCCATTCCACGTCATGCCAGGAGATGTCGGGCGCCAGCATTTTGGGTAGCAGGGCGACTCCATCCCTGGCGGAGCGCAACTGGGGTGGCATGTAGTCGACCACATTCTCAAACAGGGGTATACCGTGGGGAACAAGAACATCAGTAAGCCAGCGTGGGTGTCGGATGACATCGAACACATTGCGCAGTGTCAGTTTGCCGGGGTGGCGGTAGCTTCTCTGGTCCCATTCGCGGTAACCGAAGACATTGGCATCGGTGGTAAAAACCAGGGCTTCGTAGCCGGCGGCATCGGCGCGGGAAATAATGTCCCGGGCCGTCTTCCGCTCGCCCATCATGTAGAGTTGCATCCACAAGCGCCCGCCTGCCTCGCTGGCGATGTCTTCCAGCCGGATATTGGATACCGTGCTGAGGCTAAACGGAACACCGGCAGTAGCGGCGGCTTTGGCCAGGGCCATATCACCCCGGTGGTGCAGCAGGCCATTGAGACCCGTGGGTGAGATCAGCAGCGGTGAAGTGGATGGTTTGCCAAACAGGCTGATCGTTTGCTTCCGTTGATGGGTATTGACCAGGGTTGAAGGTTTAAAACGGTAGTTTTTGAAGGCTTCTCGATTCCAATTCAGCGTAGTCTCCGTTTCAGCGCCACCTTCGACGTACTCAAAGGCAAAGTTGGGCACCCTGCGCCGTCCGATGCGACGGAGTTCTTCAATAGATAGTGCGTGGTGGTAATCTTTACCGCTATAGAATTTTCGGTGTAGAGACATGGTTAAATGATGGTCTGAGGTTAGTTAGCCGGCGGTCAATACGGAGGTCAGGATCAGGCTGCAGCAGGTTACCGCACCTTCTGCCTTTTGTAATTCAGAGACGTTGACCGGGTGAACATCAACACCCAGCCTGAGCAGTCTTTCCTGCGTGTGTGGAAAACAGGCGGGGTAGATGATGTCTTGCCCCACCCGCAGTGCGTTGGCGGCGTGCGCCTCGCGCGGATCGATTTCGATCAATTCCAGGCCGTCAAAAGCAGATTTTTCGACCCAGTCCGGGTTGATCAGCAGCATACCCGGTGCGAGCTCTGACACGGCTGATTTCAAATGCAGGCATTGGCGGGGCGCAACGGTTTCAACGCGATAGCCGTATTCGGTAACGAAGTCGCTCAACTGCTGGATACCGCTTTGGTTGGAGCGTGTTGACAGACCGGCAAAGACCGTTTTGCCGATTTGAAGCAGATCGCCACCATCTAAGGTCCCCGGTGGCTGAATCGACTTGAGTGACCGGTATTCCTGCAGCACTGCCTCAACACCCGCGACCTCCGCTCGCCGTGACACGGCGCCGGGCCGGCACAGCACAGCGATTTCATCCAGGACAATGGCGGTGTCCTCGATAAAGACCGAATCCGCCAGACCCTGCGCTGTCGGCACACTGACCAGTTCGCAGCCAAGCGCCGCCAGTACTGACCGGTACTCTCGATGTTGTGTCTGGGCAAGGTCAATATCGATACCGACCCGGGTAAGATAGGTCAACTCGCCCGTGTTCAACTCTGTATTGATCTCGCGTGTGATGGCGGTCAGCATGATCTGTTAAATTTGTATTTCAGAACCAGATTATTTCAGACTTGAGGCAGGTTTACCACACACGCGAGCTCGAAGCGGGGACACCCACCAGTGACCCGAGCTCTTGGGGCAGCAGCACATCGGCAACCTGCAAAATCAATCCAGCCGTTTGCTGAAACGCAGGATGGCCAGCGTCATGAATACAGCAATAAAGCCACCCAGTATCAGCAGTTCACCGCTCAGTTCTTGCACGCTGGCGCCGCGTAGGACAATACCCCTGATCAGGCGTATGAAATGTGTCAGAGGCAGGGCTTCGGCAATGATCTGGGCGGGCCGCGGCATACCGGCAAACGGGAACATGAAGCCGGACAACAGGATCGACGGCAGCAACACGAAAAACGACAACTGCATGGCCTGGAACTGGGTGCTGACCAGGGTGGAAATCACCAGACCCAGCGCCAGGTTGGCGATGATAAACACCAGGGTCACAACATAGGCATCCAGCAGGTCGCCACGCATCGGCACGTGGAACAGGAAATGGCCGAGTGCCAGTACCAGTGTGACCTGCAATAAACCAATCAATACATAGGGGGCGATTTTTGCAAACATCAGCTCCGGTGTCTTGACCGGTGTGGTGATGAGCAATTCCAGGTTGCCACGTTCACGCTCACGCACGATGGCCACGGCGGTAAACAGGATCATGGTCATGGTCAGGATGACCCCGACCAGACCTGGTACCGTGTTGACTGGTGAGCGTCTTTCCGGGTTGTAAAACGTACGGATTTCCAGCACCGGTGGCCGGTCTTTGTAAGGGGACGTCCTGGCGTGCTGTGCGACCTGGGCCAGTTGTGCCGCCGCGCCCTGGACCACGGTGTCTGATCCGTCTACAAAGAGTTGTACGGCCGCACGGTCAGGCTGTTCCAAACGCCGGTCAAAATCCGTCGGCAGGAATATACCGACACTGATTTTTCCCTGTCGTAGCAACAACTCCAGCTCAGCGGCATCGCTGGCCTGGGCGATGACCCTGACGATCTGTGATTGCGACAGGTCCATGACAATCTGACGTGACGCCGAAGTGCCGGCCAGATCGACCACGGCTGCATCGAGGTGACGAACGTCCATGTTGATGGCGTAGCCAAACATCAGTAACTGGATAACCGGGATACCGACGATCATGCCGAAGGTCAAACGGTCACGGCGCAGTTGCCTGACCTCTTTCCTGATGATGGCAAAAATGCGTTGCAGGGATTTCATGCCGCCTTCCGCCGGTCCCGGGTTGCGGCCACGAAAACGTCCTCCAGACCCGCACCGGTGATGTGGCAATCATCCAGCACCAGACCGGACTTTTCTATACTGGCGCGGACCGAACGGGCAGGATCAGCCACATCGCTGGCCACCATCACACGCAGCTCATTGCCGATCTGGGCCGTGCTGTGCACCCATGCCTCATGCTCCAGCAGCTTGCCGACCTGGCGCGGATGTGCGGCGCGTAAAATAACGATGCTTGCGTCGATCCGTTCTTCGAGTTCAGCCGGGCTGCCCTGGGCGACCAGCACACCGCGGTCCAGGATGGCCAGTGTGTGGCAACGTTCGGCCTCGTCCATGTAATGGGTCGAAACCAGGATGGTCGTGCCCTCGGCAACCAGGTCGAACAACGACTCCCAGAAGGCCCGCCGGTTTTCGGGGTCTACCGCAGAGGTGGGCTCATCCAGGAATAACAACTCCGGCTTGTGCAAGGTCGCAGCGGCCAGTGCCAGACGCTGTTTTTCACCACCGCTCAAGGTCGCGGCTCTTTGTTTGAGCAAGCCTGTGAGGTCATAGCGTTGCAACGCCCGGCCGATGCGCTCATGTTGCTGCTTGCGTTGCAGCGTGTAGATGTCGGCCATGAACTGCAGGTTTTCGGTGACCGTCAGGTCTTCAAACAGAGAAAATTTCTGTGTCATGTAACCGACCTTCAAGCGCAGGACTTCGGCCTGTGCGGGGATCGACAGACCCAACACGGTCATCTCACCGGTGGTGGGTGTCAGTAGCCCGCAAAGCATGCGTATGGTGGTGGATTTTCCTGAACCGTTGGGACCGAGGAAACCGTAGATCCGTGCAGGCGGTACTTCCAGGTTCAATGCCTGTACGGCTTTGAGTTTGCCAAACGTTTTCCCCAGTTCATGGGTCTGGATGGCGAGATCAGTCATCGCTGTTGACTGCCCGTGGAAAGTCCACTTCCAGCGGCAACCCGGCGGGCAGGTCTGCCGCGGTCGGCAGATCGATCTTCGCGAGATAACTCAGTTTTGAACGATCGTGTTCCGTGAGGGCGAAATAGGGGGTGAAACTGGCGTCGGACGAGACCCAGAGAACGGTACCCTGCATGCGGGCCCCGACACCGTCGATCCTGACGTCGAGCTGTTTGCCAGGGTGCACGAAAGCGCGTTGACTTTCAGGTACATAAATACGTGCAAAGGTTCTCGCCTCGTCCAGTATGACCGCAATGGTTGAGCCTGCTTTGGGACGTTCACCGAGCTGGTACAAAAGTTTGTCCAGCATACCACTGACCGGTGCGCGTACCTTGAGACGTGCAAGGTCCAATTGCACCTGGCCGACACGCGCGTTGGCGGCGTCCAGTGCCGCCTGGGCCTGTTGCAATTCTTCCATGGTAGTCCCGTTCAACTGGCTTTCAAGGGCTTCACCCGTTGCGTGTTCAGATGCAACGGCCGTTTCCCAGGCAGTTTGTGCGGCGTCCAGGCTTGCCTGGTTGGAAAGCCCACGCTCGAAAATATCGCGTGCGCGTTTGAGGTCGTTCGCCGCATTTTGGCTAAGTGCCTGACTGGCTGTCAGTTGTGCGCGTGTCTGGCGGATGATTTCGGGCCGCGGGCCACGTTGCAGTTCGGCCAGATGCGCTGCTGCCTGGTCGCGCAGTGCGGTTTGTTGTGCGAGTATCCCCTGTAATCGCACCGGGTTCTGTTCCAGGATCAACTCACCGGATTTAAGCATCTGGCCGTCAATCGCATGTACGGCGATGATGGGTTCGTTGCTCTCGACGCTGACCTCGACACGGTCGCGCTCCAGCGTGCCGACCATAAAGGTTTCTTCTTTATTGTCGCACGCGACCAGGGTCAAAAAGAGCATGCTGCTCAGCCAATAAGTGCGTTTCATGTTGTCATTCCATTGTTAAGTAATTGAGAAACATGCCGGCTGAGGCTGTCGATACCACTGGTCTTAAAGTCGACCCCCAACACCGATTCAGCCAGCGACCTCGCAACAAAAGGGAACACACACAGTGCGATGATCAACAGGGTGGAAATGGCAGGGTCGAAATCTGCACGTAGTCTGCCGGCAGATTTTTCCCTGGCCAACAGAACGGGCAGGGCGCCACCGAGATGTGGCGCCATGTGCTGGATAAAGTAGTCCTGCATATGCCCGCCCGGCAGCAATACCTCGCGGGTCATCAAACGTGGAATATTGGGGTGTTCGGCGGCCATTGAAAGCAACAGACCGGCGATGGTGCCTGCGGGTGCCGCAGGGCCTGCCTTCAAGGCGGCCAGTGCATCCCTGAGTGGTTTGAGCGCATGTGTGAGAACCGCCTGCAACAATGCTTGCTTCTTCCCATAGTAGTAATGCACCAGCGCAGGGTTGACACCGGCACAGGCGGCTATCTGGCGTATGGGAACCGCCGCATAACCTTGCTCGGCAAACAGGGTTTCCGCTACTTCAAGTATCCGATTTCTCAGGTCTCCCTGATCGTTATCCAGTGGTCGTCCACGCGGTCTGTGAGCAGGTTTCAGTGTCTTGGTCCGGGTCGTCATCGATATATATTAATTAAACATTTAATTAATTACAAATACGACACTTCAGTGCGTGTGGATTTTTATTGACCTGGAACTCAGGAGTCAGGATATTATCCAAATATCAATGCGTTGTAGAAACATTTGGTCCGAATGTATTGGTGCTCGAAGCAATCGATTATGAGGGCGGGGAAACAACCCCCTGAAGGGCCTGATCGAGCGCATCTGTAAGTTGCAGCGCGTGGTTCTCATTGAAGACCAGGGGCGGGCGAATTTTCAATACGTTGCCGTAAGGACCTTCGACACCCACGAGCACCCCCAAATCCCGCATTCGGTTGGCGATAGCCGCCGTCTCTTTCCTCGCCGGTTCGAGGGTTGTGTGATCACGGACCAATTCCACACCGATGAAAAGGCCAGCCCCGCGCACGTCACCGATCAGCGGGTGATGCTCTCGGAGTTTCTCGATCTGAGCACGAAGTTTGGCCCCGACACGCGACGCACACGCTTGTAAACCTTCGCGCTCTAACACATCAAGTACCGCGAGCCCAACTGCACAGGACACAGGGTTGCCGCCCGTGGTGCTGAAAAAACCAGTTTCTCGCATAAGTGAGGCTACGATGGCAGGTGTTGTCACCACCGCTGCCATCGAGAGTCCGTTGCCGATGGGCTTTCCAAGGGTGACGATGTCCGGAACCACGTCATGGGCTTCGAATCCCCAGAAGTGATCACCGGTCCGCCCGAAGCCGGATTGGACTTCATCGGCCACGCACAGCCCCCCGGCTGCACGGACTTTTTGGAAGGCAGAACAAAGGTAGCCCGGGGGCGGAACCATAATGCCATTGCTACAGAGGATCGGATCGAGGTAGAAAGCGGCCGGTGCAAGGCCGCGGGTTTCCAGGGATGTGATGGCTTCGTCAAAACAAGCGGCGTAGCGCTTCGCGTAGCGGGGATCATCCCTGCGAAACTGACCCCGGTATCCATCCGGCGCGGGGACCGTGACGATGTGAGCGGCTGGTTTACCGCTTCCCTCGTGTTCGGCAGGGGAGAGCTCGTAAACCGCATCGGTGGTGCCGTGATAGGCGTCTTCCATGACGATGCCGCCGGTGTTCCCGGTATGTGCCTTGGCGAGACGCCAGGCAAGATCGTTGGCTTCGCTGCCTGAGCATACGAACATGCAGACTGAAAGATCACCGGGCATGGTAGCGGTCAGACGATCCGCGTAATCGAGTATGGCGGTGTGGAGGTAACGCGTATTGGTGTTCAGTGTCGCCGCCTGTCGCGCGAGAGCCTGCACGACTGTGGGATGACAATGTCCAACTGAGGGTACGTTGTTGTAGGCATCCAGCAAAGAGCGCCCGGTATCATCGATGAGCCAGACACCCTCACCACGTACAGCATGAACAGGGTTGTCGTAGGACAGTTCCAATTCCGGCCCGAGTCGTAGCCTGCGCCGTTCGATGGTCGATTGCAGGTTTTCTTCATCTGACCGGTCACGGGGGAAATCCAAAACTTCGATGGAAACCGGTGTCGCGCAGGCACGTCGCAGCGCGGTGTACATACGCTCTTGCCCCCATTCGTGCATCTGCTCGAGCTGCGCCCATGCCTCCCGGATGCGCGCCATGATGTAATCGGTGTTATCCGGGTGAGTACAGACTCGCCAGCTTGCAATCGTAACTTCCATCGCACAGCGTGTCTTAACGAGATCAAAAATCAGGCGAATCTCACCGTCCTCCAATGCAGTGACGGCGTGATAGCCCGCCGTGACCTCGGCCGCGGCAGCGATGGGATCGGGGTGCTCGCGGATCAACTCCGCGACCGGCACTGCCAGATCACAGATCAGTGGCGCGTGTATGAGATCACCAAAATCAACAACACCGATAACGTGGTTACCGTCGACGAGGGTATTCAATCCACTGATATCGTTATGGATGAGCTGCGCGCGCTGCTGCCTCAACCGTGGGAGCACATGGGCATCGAAGTGCGCTAAAAGCTTCTCGATGAAGTGGCGGCGTGAGAGGTCTTTAATATGGTGTGTGTGCGCGCGCAACCCCGGCGCCTGGGTGAGGTCCCAGAGTAATTCGTGGCGGGCCGCCGGATGAAAGAAACCACGCAAGGCGCGGCCCAGGCGCGCGGCCATGGCACCGACATCACGGATGAGCGCCGGGTGGGGTGTGGCGTCATCGAGCAATGTGCCCGGCAGGAAGCTGAGTACCCGGGCGATGTAACACCGTCCGTCGATGCCATCGATCTCATGCGACAGGGTACCGCCGGGCGTCGACTTGACCCGTGGAATGCCCAAACCCGGGTCGATTTGGGCGATGTGCGCCAGCGCCTGGGTCTGCATGTCTAACAGCGCCCGGTTCTCGGCCGGGTTCGCGATTTTGAGTACCCAATCACTCCCGTTTTCGGTGCGCAATCGAAAGTTCTGGTCTCGCTCACTATCCAAAGGGTGGGCGGATGCCTGGATGTCGAAGGCCTGCCGGGCGATCGCTTCGGCCTGCCGGGTTGAAAACGCCGGGGCCTGTGCCTCCAGCACCGTTTCGGTCTTGTTAGCGGTGCCGGCCTGGGGTTTAGAATGGGTGGGCATGGTTTTTCGATATCCTTAATTAACAGTTCTTAATAGAGCACAATATAATACA
>CAZYVH010000085.1:0-8590 GCA_964650905.1 uncultured Wenzhouxiangellaceae bacterium
CAAGCTGTTGTGCCAGTGCATGATGATTCCGCCGACGGGCGGTTTGACCGGGCTAACCCGTATATTTCACCAGTATCCCGGATGATGGTGCAGGTCAGATGCGACTGGACGCCGGCCTTGGTGAATTGTCCAGACTAACTGTCAGCATTAATTTTACGGGTGATATACCACTGTTGCGCCAATGACAGGCCTGCGTTAGTTGCCCAGTAAAGCACCAGCCCGGCCGGGAAAAACGCAAACATGAATGAAAAACCGATGGGCATAAATTTCATGATTTTAGCTTGCATCGGGTCCATACCGGCTGTCGGTGTCAGGCGCTGTGTCAGTATCATAAAGGCCGCGTTGAGAACCGGCAAAATGAAATAGGGATCTCGTACTGACAGGTTGCTTATCCACAGGATAAACGGCGCCTGGCGTAATTCGACCGATTCAAGTAATACCCAGTAAAGTGCGATGAAAATTGGAATCTGTACCACGATGGGTAAACAACCACCCAGCGGATTGACCTTCTCGGTCTTGTACATCTCCATCATTGCCTGACTCATACGCTGACGGTCATCCCCGTAGCGCTCCTTGAGTTGTTCGATGCGTGGTTGCAACTTGCGCATACGTGCCATGGAGCGATACTGCGCTTCTGTCAGTTTGAAAAATACCAACTTAATCAGCACGGTCAAAAGCAGGATTGCCCAGCCCCAGTTACCGACAAAAGTGTGGATGTGGGACAACAACCAGAACAACGGTTTGGAAAATACCGTAAAAATACCGTAATTGACGGTATAGCGCAGCCCCGGTGCAATTTCCTCAAGGGTGTCCTGTAGTTTCGGCCCTATAAACAAACGGCTTTCAAACTCTTTGGCGCTACCAGGCTCTACTTCAACCACAGGCGAGATGGCCCTGGCGATAAAACGTGGCTGGCCGGTTGGTGTATAGACCTGCGTAGAATAACTGTTGACCTCGTCCTGGGGTGGTATCCAGGCGGTGAAAAAGTAATGCTGAACCATTGCGACCCAACCATCTGCAAAGCTACGTTTGAATGGCTCACTGGCTACGTCATCAAATTTAAGCTTTTCAAATTTTTCTTCGGGGCTGTAAAAACCGATACCGAAAAAGCTGTAGCGTCCGGG
Organism: uncultured Wenzhouxiangellaceae bacterium; assembly: GCA_964650905.1. GTDB lineage: Bacteria > Pseudomonadota > Gammaproteobacteria > Xanthomonadales > SZUA-36 > SZUA-36. Next base: position 1,125 of record CAZYVH010000085.1, read on the forward strand.
ATTGGTAAACCCACCATTATCTTTATCGGTTGGAACAGAGCGCTGCATTTGTCCATACCCGCTACCCGACCAAAGCTGTCCACCCTCATTATCGACGGTGTGACGCACTCCGATGTCATAACGGCCACGCTTAAATATAAACGTCTTGGTAACATGAATGCCGCTATCATCCTCCCAACTCAGGGGCACACGAACTTCATCCGCACCACCTTGCAGCATGTAATGCATTTTATCAGTGTGGTAGGTACTGGTGTGGTTGGGCGCAGGGTTATGACTTAACAGACCCGATTGCACGATGAACATATCCGGACCACTTTGGTTAAGCATATCGACCTTCACATCCGGTATTTTCAGTGCCTGCGGATAGTTCAAGAGTTTGGCCGATACAACCGTTCCACCCACCAGGTCTATACTGACCGCAAGGACATCCGTTGTAACCGTCAACAGATCATTCGCGCTGGTCATAACGGCCGTGGTGTCAGTTGCCTGGGGGTCAACACGATTGACCTCACCAGCTACCGGTAAATCACCGTTGTCGGGCATAGGCGTTTCAACTTGTGGTAAACCCGTCTGCGTGGGGGATTTCGAGTGCGTATCTACTACCGGTGCAACACCCGCATCCTGTGTCTCCTCTGCTTTGACTACTTCTGGTTTTGGGCCATATTCCTTTTGCCATTCCACCCAAATGGTATAGGAGAGAAACAACAGGAGTACGTACAAAATCGGGCGCAAGTTTGTCATTGTCCTCGGTCCTTGATGGGTCGGGTGCGAACATTTTGACCGCTGTCCCTGCCGGGCTTCTGGGTCATCGTTTTAGTACTCAATTTCTGCCAATGCAGTGCCAAAGAATACTCCAGGTCTGCATTTTTGTGCGTGCTGGCCAAGGCTGTTGGTAACACAATGATATCCAGTGCACATGGCGGTAATTGTTCGGCCAAATGTTTGCGAAAACTTTCACGCACCACCCGCTTGATGCGGTTACGACCTACGGCAAGCGGACATTTTTTTTTTGAAACGGCCATTCCCAGACGGTGATGTGGTAGTGAGTTGGCACGCGCTAACACACGAAAACAGCGATCACCAGAGCCTATCGCCTGTTTGAAAACTCTTTGAAATTGTTCCGGCTTTAATAAACGGAACTGCCTGGAGAATTTCATGATCTGGGGTTTAAACACCCGCTGAAAAATTGCTCACCTAATGATTGACCGTGTTCCCGGTTTTATTACCACTTACTGACCAGATTTATCCGGTGATAATAATAAACCTGGCAGCAAGTACTCAGGCACTCAGACGTTTACGACCCTTGGCACGACGCGCGTTGATGACGGCGCGCCCTCCACGGGTGGCCATGCGTGCCCGAAAACCGTGTCTGCGGGCTCGCTTCAAATTACTTGGTTGAAAAGTACGTTTCATTTCCCATACCTCTTTAAATCATTAACGGGCTGATTTTCTGTTCTTACACACAGCCGACACAAGAGGCGGATGGTATCCCGTATATTATTTTTGTTCAAGTTATAATGTCTGTTTTTCATTGAAATTCTATCGATTGTTCCCGTGCCGGGTCCGAAGGATTCAATATGCAGGTGTGTGAATCAAACTATAGCCAAGTTATCCACAGCACGTTAGACTAGTCTCCGGCGTGCTGTGTGATGAAACTTACCATTTGCCTTGTTTTCTTGCACACTGCGAACGTAGCGTATACCTATGATATATATAATAAAATTGGCAAAAGGTTGCAGTCAGACTGCGACACCGGACAACACAAAGCAGTTAGAACTTCGAATATAGAGCCGATATGTTGTCACCATAAAGACATAACCGTTTAAATGAACTGAAACAATTTTTCAATAATATCGTCCGCCCTGGTGAAATAACCGGGCCAGGACCCAGAGCAGCATGACGCAAGACAACTGGCAGCAATGTCTCCAACACCTTGAACGGGAATTACCGGCTGAAGACATCAATACCTTCATACGGCCCCTGGAAGTTGTAAATAGTAAAACAAGGACACGTCTGGTTGCTCCCAACGCCTATATCAAGGACCATATAACGACCCATTACCTTGAACGTATCCGCGATATTTTTGAGCACCTTGGCGATAAGCGTGAGTCTGTAAGCATCGTTGATGGTCTGCCCGTTTCATCAACCCCAAACGGCCCGCCGCTGCAAAAACGTAAAGCCAACAAGACCGGTCTTGACCAACGTTACCGTTTTGACAATTTTGTACAGGGAAAATCCAACGAACTTGGCTTTGCAGCTGCCTCACAAATCGCCCAGAAACCGGGTGACGCCTATAACCCGTTGTTACTTTACGGTAGCACCGGTCTCGGTAAAACCCATCTGCTTCACGCCATCGGCAACCAGATCCAGGTTCAATACCCTGCAATGAAGGTTCTTTACCTGGGTTCCGAGCGGTTCGTCAGCGACATGATTCACGCGCTTCGCCATGGTGATATTGACAGGTTTAAAAAACATTATCGTTCCGCCGGGGCACTGTTGATCGATGATATCCAGTTTTTTGCTGGTAAAAAAAGTTCACAGGAAGAATTTTTTCATACGTTTAATGCTTTATTAAATAGCAAGCAACAAATTGTGCTGACCTGTGATCGCTACCCGAAAGAGGTTGCCGGTCTTGAAGCCCGTTTGCGGTCACGTTTTGGCTGGGGCCTCACCGTCGCCATCGAACCTCCAGATTTTGAAACCCGTGTGGCGATACTGATGAACAAGGCCCAGGAACGTGGTGTGCAACTGGAAGAATCTGTTGCTTTCTTGATTGCCAAGCGCTTGCGTTCGCATGTTCGTGACCTTGAAGGCGCTTTAAACTCCCTGATCGCAAATGCCAGGTTCACCGGGCGAAACATCACTGAGACTATTGCTCGTGAGGTTCTTAGAGACCTGTTGACAGTCCACGACCGTTTGATAACGATTGAAAACATTCAAAAAACAGTATGCGACTATTACAAGATGCGGGTATCAGAGTTATTATCAAAACGCAAACCGAGAAGTATTGCGCGCCCCCGACAGATGGCCATGGCGTTGGCGAAAGAACTTACCCAGCATAGCCTGCCGGAAATTGGAGATGCCTTTGGCGGTCGCGACCATACAACTGTTTTGCACGCCTGCCGCAAGATAGAAGAATTGTGTGAAACCGATGGTCGTTTGCGTGAAGACAAGGTCCAGTTATTGCGTTTGCTGACCACTTGACAGGTAGTACGAAAAGTTGGGTAAAAGGTGTGAATAAACTGTGCAAAAATTGCTCTGTTAAAGTGGATGTCTTTAATCCACAAGTTGTACACAGCTTTCCCGTGCATGTTTACACAATAAATATTCAAATTATTTGATTGATTTTAAATAGATTTATTGTTTTATTAACTTTACTAACAAGGCTTATTATTACTACTGTTTATATATATAATTTTTAATAACAGTAATAAGAGGACCCGTTTATGAAATTCACAATCTCCAGAGAAGCGCTTCTTCAGCCCCTCGTACAGGTTGTCGGTGTGGTCGAGCGACGTCAAACTTTACCCGTACTGGCAAACTTTATGCTGACGGCCCGTGATAATGGAATTACGGTTACCGGAACGGATATGGAAGTAGAACTGGTTTCTTCCGCGCCTGCGAATGTGGATAGTGATGGGGAAATAACGGTACCGGCAAGAAAACTGGTAGACATTGTCAAGGCATTGCCAGACGGTGCGGTTATCACCTTTAGCGTTAATGACGAACGGGTCACACTAAGTGCTGGTCGCAGTCGTTTTATATTATCGACGCTACCGGCTAGTGAGTTTCCGGCCACCGACAAATTTGAATCGCTGGAAAAAATAACCGTGTGTGAATCTGCGCTGAAGAAAATGATGGACAAGACTGCTTTTGCAATGGCCAATCAGGACGTCCGTTACTACCTGAATGGTCTTTTGTTTGATTTCGGGGGAAAAAAACTGCGTGCTGTTGCCACCGATGGACACCGTCTGGCAATTTGTGATTTGGAAAACCCGGTTGAATCAACCATTGACCGACAAATCATCGTTCCGAGAAAAGGCGTGATGGAGTTGCTGCGTATGCTGTCAACCGAAGACGATGAAGTGACCTTGGCGGTGGGTAACAACCACATTCGATTGGTCAGAGGGCGCACTATTTTTACCTCCAAATTGATAGATGGACGCTTTCCAGACTACAAAGCCGTTATTCCTATTGGTGCGGATAAGCAAATACTGGTGGACCGGTCGACTTTCACGAATGCACTGCAGCGTGCTGCTATTTTATCAAACGAGAAATATAAAGGCGTCCGCCTGGAGGCAGATGGTGGTGCAATTAAAATAATCGCCCACAATCCACAGCAGGAAGAAGCTGTAGAAGATATAGAGGCAGAACTCAATTTTGATAACCTGGCCGTTGGTTTCAATGTGAACTACCTGTTGGATGCATTGATGGCGATTGAAACAGAGCAGGTTTCACTGGAATTGAAAGACGCCAACAGCAGTTGCCTTGTGTGCGCCCCAGATTCTGATATCAACCGGCACGTGGTGATGCCATTGAAACTATAATGTATGAGCTGTAACGAAATGTTATTAACAGGTTGGTGAATTTTTGGAGCAGCCACTAAACGTGTTAATAAAAACTTTAGAAATCAATAACATAAGAAATATACGTACAGCTAACATCGTACCAAACCCTGAATTAAACTGTTTTATTGGCGACAACGGTGCGGGCAAAACATCTATTTTTGAAGCACTGGTTGTCTTGTCCAAAGGACGTTCATTTCGTGCTGGTCAGGTCACCGCCTTAATCGGTCAAAGTGATTCCAAATTCCGCATATTCAGTCATATTCAAAGCAGTGGTGGTTTACGGCACAAATTGGGTATGGAGCGCGATAAAGAGCACTGGTCGGCCCGGCACAATGGTGAAAATGTCTCACAGCTGAGCGAACTTACACGTCTGTTGCCACACGTGTTGTTGGAGCCTGGCAGCCATACCCTGGTAAGCGGGCCTCCGGAGGGCCGCAGAAAATACCTCGATTGGGGTGTGTTTCACGTGAAACCTGATTATCTATCATTATGGCGGCGGTACAGTCGCGCGTTGAAACAAAGAAACGCCGCATTGCGGCAACAAAACAAGCGTGTGATAGAGAGCCTGGACCCCCAACTTGTCAAGCTTGGAGAACAACTTCATTGCGAACGGAAGCAACAGGCAGAACGTCTGTCGATCCTTTTGGAAAGGCAGCTGCCACGGTTCAATGAAGCGCTGGCGGGAGTCAATCTGAATTATCGCAAGGGCTGGTCTGCAGATAAGCTGTCGGAATCATTACAATTGTCACGTGTAAAAGATATGGAGAGAGGTGTAACCGGGCCCGGACCGCATAAAGCAGACCTGTACCTGGCCTGCGACGGTGAAGCCGCCAAAGAGCGTCTGTCCCGGGGCGAACAAAAAGCCCTGACCGCGGCGATGGTGATGGCACAGGCACAACTGATGCTCGAAGCGGGAGAGCAACCATTATTGTTGCTGGATGACCTCTCCTCCGAACTGGATGAGCAACACCTTGAAAAGGTGTTAACAGCAGGCATGGGTCTGGGGGCACAAATTTGGATGAGCGGGACAAAAATGTCACCTGTTATTACCGACTGTTGTAATGAATACACAATGTTTCACGTGAAACACGGTAGTGTCACCTTGTTTAAAGACGCTTGAAAACAGACATTTATCAAAGAAAAAGCGTATAATGGCAAGCGTTGACATATGCGCAGAATACCCAGACCAAACCGTTAAAATTTGCCCTGAATGACAGCGGTAAGGGCCTTGTGCAACCGGTAATCAAGAGGTTTTATGACCAATCAAAAATATGACTCCACCAACATCAAGGTTCTCAAAGGACTCGATGCCGTTCGCAAACGCCCCGGTATGTATATTGGCGATACCGATGATGGCACCGGTTTACATCACATGGTGTTCGAGGTGGTTGACAATTCAGTTGACGAGGCCCTGGCCGGTCACTGTGATTCTATCAAGGTAACAATAGAGTTGGAGGGTTCGGTTTGCGTGGAGGATAATGGACGTGGCATACCGGTGGATTTGCACAAGGAAGAAGGGCGGTCCGCCGCCGAAGTCATCATGACCATATTGCACGCCGGTGGAAAATTTGATGATAACTCCTACAAAGTGTCAGGGGGATTGCATGGTGTTGGCGTTTCGGTCGTCAACGCACTGTCACAGCGGCTTGATCTGGTCATTTTCCGTAATGGGCACGAATGGCAACAGACTTATGAGATGGGGGTACCGGTCGAGCCATTGAAAAAAACCGGTAACACGCTGAAAACAGGAACGCTTTTGCGCTTCTTGCCCAGTCCAGAGGTGTTCACAGACACCGTGTTTAATTATGACATTCTAGCAAACCGTCTGCGGGAACTCAGTTTTCTTAACTCCGGTGTTCGCATTGAATTATTAGATGAATTCAGCGACAGGAGCGATGTATTTGAGTATAAGGGTGGCATCCGTTCCTTTGTTGAACACCTGGGGCGTAACAAAAATCCGTTGCATCCAACTGTGATGCACTTTCTCGGGGAAAACAACGGCGTAATAGTCGAGGTAGCCATGCAGTGGACGGATGCTTACCAGGAAAGCGTTTTCTGTTTTACCAACAATATACCGCAACGCGACGGTGGCACTCACCTGGCTGGTCTCAGGTCGGCCCTGACACGAACCATGAACAACTATATAGAAGAATCAGGTGTTGCCAAAAAGAATAAGGTTTCCATGACGGGTGATGACGCTCGTGAAGGCCTGGTTGCGGTGTTGTCAGTCAAGGCGCCTGATCCAAAATTTTCTTCTCAAACCAAGGACAAACTGGTTTCCTCTGAAATAAAATCGATCGTAGAATCATTTGTAGCGAAGCAACTGCATGATTTTCTTTTGGAAAATCCGGGTGAGGCAAAAACCATCACAATGAAGGCTGTCGATGCGGCACGGGCGCGTGAAGCGGCCCGTAAAGCCCGTGATATGACCCGTAGAAAAGGGGTTCTGGATATCGCCGGTTTGCCGGGTAAACTGGCCGACTGCCAGGAAAAAGATCCAGCGCTATCAGAACTCTTTCTGGTCGAGGGTGATTCAGCCGGGGGCTCAGCCAAGCAGGGGCGTAACAGAAAAACCCAGGCAATTCTGCCACTTAAAGGTAAAATTCTGAATGTCGAGAAAGCGCGGTTTGATAAAATGTTGTCTTCAGTTGAAGTTGGAACACTGATTACCGCACTGGGTTGTGGAATTGGCAGAGATGAGTTTGATATCGAAAAGCTACGTTATCACCGGATTATCATAATGACTGACGCCGACGTCGATGGCTCACATATCCGCACCTTGCTGTTAACTTTTTTCTACCGACAGATGCCAGAACTCATAGAACACGGTTATATTTATATAGGGCAACCACCATTGTATAAAATCAGGCAGGGAAAACAGGAGCACTACCTCAAGGA
>CAZYVH010000085.1:8690-13079 GCA_964650905.1 uncultured Wenzhouxiangellaceae bacterium
AGACCATAAGTGATGAAATGAATCAGGAGACACCGCCAAGCGTCAGCTACAACCTGAAACCCGTGGAAAGTGACAAGGGTATAGAACTGCTAATGTGCAAGACGATTTACGGTGTCGAACAAAAGACGGTGTTGCACTGCAATTTTTTCAATTCACCGGAATACCGGCTTATTGGTGGGCTGGCCGACAAGCTTTATGGTCTGGTGCAAACGGGTGCCAGCGTCCGGCGCGGAAAAGCGGAGCAGGCAATCGATACTTTTGCCGCCGCTTATGAATGGTTAATGAGCGAGAGTCGTAAAGGCCGGACAGTTCAACGCTTCAAAGGGCTGGGAGAAATGAATCCTGAGCAACTCTGGGATACAACAGTGAACCCGGAAACACGACGTCTTTTGAAGGTCACCATCGAAGATGCCGTAGCCGCAGATCAGATTTTTACCACCCTGATGGGAGACGAGGTGGAACCAAGACGCGAGTTTATAGAAAAGAACGCGCTGGAGGTAACCAACCTGGATATTTAACGGGTAATCACTCTAATCCGAGCTAGCCCACAATGGTTATTGACGCTGATGCTAAGCAATCAATGCAAGGTTGGCGATGCGGTCAAACTGACTTTTTAGCATTGTTAGCAAATTTAACCGATTGTTACGTAAGTCAGTGTCTTTATCCATCACCATTACGTGTTCAAAAAAAGCCTCTATACTGTCTGACAGACCAGCCAGCATATCCAGGGACGTTCGGTAGTCAGCTTGAAGATGAAGGGTATCCAGTTTCACAGAAATATCACGAACATCTTCGAAAAGTCTTATTTCTTCTTTGATATTGAGTCTATCTTCTAAAACAGAATCTTTTGTTTCAAGCCCTGATTTACGCAGAATATTGCTGATTCTCTTGTTGGCGGCAACCAATTTTCCAGCGATCTCCAATTGCATAAATTCCTGTAAGGCTTCCAGCCTGGTGCCAAGATCAGCTAATGAACTCAATGGTGCATCGAGTGCGGCATTGACGATTCCGGTATCGTGACCTGCGTCACAAAGGTAGTGTTTGAGCCGCTCGATGATAAAAGAACGAACCTGTAACAGTGTTTCAGGCGTAACACTTACCTGTTCCTGTAATGCGAGCGCAGAGATCTCCAGCAAGCGGTCCAGGTCAATTACAACCTGCCCATCCAATAATATACGTATCAACCCTAACGCCGCGCGACGCAAAGCAAAAGGATCCTTGTTACCTGTGGGTTTCAGACCCGCTGAGAATATTCCCGTCAAGGTATCAACACGGTCAGACAGTGCGACGACCTTGCCAATGACACCAACGGGTAAACTGTCACCGGAAAATGCCGGTAGGTAATGGTCGCCAATCGCCTCAGCCACCACCTCAGCCTCACCCCAATGACGCGCATAATAACGCCCCATCAGACCTTGTAGCTCGGGAAATTCAGACACCATTTGGCTGACGAGGTCGCATTTGCACAGCAACGCCGCGCGCTGCGCAGAAGATACGTCAAGATTGCAATCTAACGCGATCGTCTTTGATATTTCGCATATTCGCTTCGATTTGTCACCAACAGAGCCTAACTTGTTTTGAAAAACAATTTTTCCAAGAGCCTTCAGCCAGCTATCTGCTGTGGATTTTTTGTCCACCTCCCAGAAAAACCGTGCGTCCGCCAGACGTGGTCTGATAACCCTCTCAAAACCTTTGCGTACAGCGTCCACATCACGGCTTTCAAGATTCGCAATGGCGATGAACCGCGCCCTCAGCTCACCTTCTTTACTCCTGATTGGAAAAAACTTTTGATGATCCTGCATACTGGCGATCAGGGCCTGTGCGGGGACCGCAAGAAATTCAGGGTCAAAATTGCAGGCAATTGCACATGGCCACTCAACCAGGTTGGTAACCTCCTGGAGCAGATCGGTATCAACCAGTGCCTCATCACCGCCTACATGGCCGAGCTTGAGGATTTGTTGTTCGATGCGTGCCTGACGCATGTGTGGGTCGGCCAATACATGCTCGCGTTCGAGCACCTTTACATAATCGTCAGCAGAATCGACGGCAACCTCCCCGGGGCTGTGTATCCTGTGGCCGCGGGTCAAACGGCCCGCCTCGTGACCGAACAACTGTCCGGCGATGACACCCTTGCCATGCAACACAAGCAGCCAATGTACCGGGCGGACAAAACTGTAGTCGTGGTCCGACCAGCGCATGGGCTTTGCCACTGGTAATGCCGCCAATGACCTTTCAAGCATTGGGTAAAACAGGGTCTGCAAATTCTCTCCCGCCTTCTTGATGCGACAGAACAGCCATTCCCCTTGCTCGGTCTTGAGCGTTTCCAGTTCGTCGACTTGCTTAGCTACAGAGCGGGCAAAACCAAGAGCAGCTGGCGTAGCCTGTTTGTTTTCATCAAACGCAGCCCTTAGCGCCGGACCCTTTCGCTCAAGAACCTGATCGGGTTGTCGCGAGGCGACGCTGGACATCATCAGCGCCAGGCGTCTGGGTGTATAGTAAACACGGCTACAGCCCTCGTTGAAATCCAGACCGGCTCTTTTCAGTTGTTCTGCAAACTCAATGAGCCACGTTTTAGCGAGCATCGGCAGCGTTTTGGGCGGCAATTCTTCGCAACCCAGTTCGATTAACAAATTCTCTTTAACAGGATTTTTCGTATCCACTTTATTCACCGGCAGCCACCCCTATTCCCGGGAAGCCCAGTTTTTCACGCCGCAGGTAGTATGATTCAGCCACCTGCCGGGACAGATCCCTGACCCGCAGGATAAATCTTTGCCGCTCGGTCACGGAAATCGCTTTGCGTGCATCCAGCAAATTAAACGTGTGCGAAGCTTTTAAAACTTGTTCATAAGCTGGTAACGGCAGGTCTTGAGAGACCAGTTTCCGGGCTTCTTGCTCACAGGTATCAAACCAGGAAAAAAGGGCATCGATGTCGGCATATTCAAAATTATAGGTTGATTGCTCCACCTCGTTTTGGTGAAAAACTTCACCATAGCTTACCTGCCGGCCACCGACATCGGTCCAGACGACATCAAAAATACTATCAACATTTTGCAGGTACATGGCCAGCCTTTCCAGACCATAGGTAATTTCTCCTAACACCGGCTTGCATTCAAGCCCGCCCGTCTGTTGAAAGTAGGTAAATTGAGTGACCTCCATGCCATTGAGCCAAACCTCCCAGCCTAAGCCCCAGGCTCCCAAGGTGGGTGATTCCCAGTTATCCTCAACAAAGCGGATGTCATGAATGTGCGGGTCGATACCAATGGCGAGTAAAGAGCCAAGGTAGCATTCCTGGATATCGTCCGGGGAGGGTTTCAGGACAACCTGGTATTGGTAGTAGTGTTGCAGGCGATTGGGGTTTTCACCGTAGCGCCCATCGGTGGGGCGCCGGCAAGGCTGAACATAGGCTGCACGCCAAGGTTCCGGGCCGATTGACCGCAGAAAGGTGGCTGGGTGAAAAGTACCGGCACCCACTTCCATATCAAGGGGTTGCACCAGCACACACCCTTGCTCTGCCCAGTAGTTTTGCAGGCGGTTGATAAATTCCTGAAAGGTCATGAAAATCCTGTGGTCAAAGGCTATGCTTGTACGGGTTGCCAGTATATATAAAGGACAGCGGAGACAGAAGGTGAACGCTAATAATTCTTCTGCACACTCACGGGAAAGAAAATTGTAATGAAACCCATATTGCTCGTCAAAATGGGCACAACGATATCGCAAATCATACCGCAGTATGGGGATTTTGAGGACTGGTTCGCCATGGCAATGGGGGTACAGACCTTGTTAACGGTGGATGCTTACCGCCAGCAACCTCTACCGGAGGCCCTTGGCATTACTACACAAATTGCCGGAATTCTGATTACGGGCTCAGCCACCATGGTGTCGGCACGGCTGGATTGGAGTGAGTCCACTGCAGACTGGCTGCGGGACGTTATTCCGACCGGTATACCTGTTCTGGGGGTCTGTTACGGACATCAGTTGTTGGCGCACGCCCTGGGCGGCAAGGTTGGCCCCAATCCTCGTGGAAGACAAATTGGAACGGTGCCGGCACAAACGCTCGGGGCAGCGCAGGATGATGACCTGCTTGGGTTTTTGCCACAGGATTTCCTGGCACAGGCGTCACACTCAGAATGTGTACTTGATTTACCAAAAGACGCACGTCCGCTGGTGGTAAGCCCCCTGGATGAAAATTTTGCAATACGCTTTGCTAAAAACGTCTGGGGTGTGCAATTTCATCCGGAAATTTCAGATCAGGTCATGGATCGCTATATTCAGCTTCGAGGCGCGGCTTTATGTAGTGAAGGGCTGCAGGCCGAAAAACTACTAGAGAGGACGGTGGCGACACCACAGGCGCGGGCTGTATTGAGAAGGTTTGTTGCGATAACCGGTTAG
>CAZYVH010000086.1:0-12824 GCA_964650905.1 uncultured Wenzhouxiangellaceae bacterium
GCCTTGTTGAATTCACCCATGTACTGGCGGTAGTAACGTAACTCCTCGATAGATTCACGTATGTCTGACAGGGCCTCATGCCGGGCAGCTTTTTTGTAATCTGCATCCTCTGGGGGCAACCAGTGACCCGCCAGCACCTTGATCGTGCTGACATCCAGGTTGCGATAATGAAACCAGCCCTCTAATTCCGGCATCAGACGATGCAGGAATCTTCGATCCTGGCAGATACTGTTGCCACACATCGGTGAGATGCCGGCGTTGACCCATTCATCCAGAAATTTAATGCTCGCAACTTCTGCGTCCCGCATGGTGTTGTGGCTGTGGGTTACGCGCTGCCATAAGCCGGAATCCGTATGGTGACTGCGGTTCCAGTCATCCATTGTACGCAGAACAGACTCATCATGGAAAATGGCGCACACAGGCCCTTCAGCCAGTATGTTCAACTGGGCATCGGTGACGATGGTAGCAATTTCCAGGATGCTGTCGACAACAGTGTCCAGACCCGTCATTTCCAGGTCAATCCAAATAAGCCGATTCTTCTTTTTTCCTGTCATTGGTTCATCGTCCTTTAAATTGGTGCATGATACTCACCTTCATGCCCTTGTGCCATGCCCAGGCGCCTGTCCGAGGTTACAATACCCGCATGGCTGCAGCTAAATTGACAGCGTGACACAGCGGATGCTGACCGAGGCACTGGTGCTGGTGTCCTATGGCGGCCATGGCGTGGTGCTGACGGCGGATGGTGTGCGAAAGCACTGCAAATACCGGCGCCAGGTGGGGCGCCCGGTTTGTGGTGACCGGGTCATGGTCGGTCATAGCGATGATGACACCCTGGTCGCAGAAGCCATATTGCCGCGTCGAAATAATTTTGTCCGCGCCGATGAGCGCCAACGCAAACATATCGTAGCTGCCAACCTTGACCAGGTCGTCATCGTTATCGCTGCACGCCCCCTGCCCTCGCGCGATCTGGTGGAGCGTTACCTGCTGGCGACCCACAGTCTCGGTATCGAACCGGTTATCGTATTGAATAAAACCGACCTGAATCCTGCCACAAACAAAACGGCGGCAGGTGCTGATGTGCTCGCACACCTGCACCACTACCAGACGCTGGGCTATAAGGTTGTACACACATCATGCAAGACCGGGCCTGGCATAGGCGAACTCGAACCGGTATTGCGTCACCAAACCAGCATCCTGGCTGGTCAATCCGGTGTTGGTAAATCATCGTTGGTCAACCAACTGCTACCCGACCTGAAAATCCAGATCGGTGCACTGTCGGACGCCACGGGTAAAGGCACACACACAACCACCACCACGACCTTATACCAATGCACCGGCGGCGGCTTCCTGATCGATTCCCCCGGGGTATGGGAGTACGGCATCTGGGAATTGGAGCAGGACGAACTTGAAACGGGATTTATTGAATTCAGGCCATTTTTGGGCGATTGCCGATTCAACAATTGCGTACACAATTCCGAACCTGGATGCAGCGTAAAAAGAGCAGTCGATGAAGGTAAAATAGCCAAATGGCGTTATCACTCGTATTTGCGTTTGCTCAAACAAAATTCATAACACCAGGCGGAACTCATTTAGCCACCAACTTTTATGGTATTCTGAGCGCTCCTGATCAACTGACCAAAGTGGAGAAATGCAATGACACGGATAGTTCTGGCATTACTGCTGGCTTTGACACTACAAACTGTCAGTGCTGATGTGCTTATTCTGGATGAAGTACGCCAGGCAGAGCAAATGGACCTGCCCCAAAATGGGCAATCAAAGGCAAACATCGAGCAAAAATTCGGCGCACCCAAACAAAAAAAACCAGCCGTTGGCGACCCACCCATCACGCGTTGGGACTATGATGGTTTTAACGTGTATTTTGAGTACGACCTGGTCTTGTTTCCCGTACTTGACCCTGGGCAGGTGATAGAAAAATAGGCAACCAATGTCCGGCTGCGCTATCCTTACGCCTTTTTGAGAGCTGAAATCCGATGCCCGAAGCCGATCCGTCACCGCCAACCGAAGCGGTCTCCCCCGAATCATTGACTGACGGCCAGCCCACCCGGGAAATCACCCGTGATGGCGTCCTTTATACGCTGCTGGGGACGGCCCACGTTTCACCCGCCAGTGTCGCAGCGGTCAAAGCTATGGCGAGTAGCGGTAAGTACGATGCAATCGCGGTCGAACTCTGCCCGGCGCGGCACCAGGCACTGACGCGACAGCAACAATGGCAAGACATGGATCTGTACCGCATTGTCCGTGAAAAAAAAGCCGGCCTGGTGATGGCCAACCTCGCCCTTGGTGCTTACCAGCGTCGCATTGCAGAGCAGTTCGGTATTGAGCCCGGCGCAGAACTCAAGGCGGCGGCAGACGCCGCGCAGGCGGACAACCTACCCTTACAACTCATCGACCGGGACCTGGCAACCACGCTCAAACGTAGTTACCGGGCAGTACCCTGGTATAAACGCATTGTCCTGACCACTGGAATGGTCATGGGCACCGTAAGCTCTGAAGAAATTGACGAAGAACAAATTGAAAAACTCAAGGAAGGCGACATCCTTGAGTCTGTTTTTACTGAATTTGCCGAGCAGTCACCAGAGTTGTACACAGCCCTGATCTCAGAACGTGACCGCTACATGGCCGCACGTCTGCGCCAGAAGAATCAGGGTAATGCAGGTCAACGGATCCTTGTGGTGATCGGTGCAGGTCACCTTGATGGCCTGGCAAAATTTTTGCAGAACGATCAGTGCGACCCGAAAACTGAAATCGGTACCCTGTCCGTGCAACCCAAACCAACCCGCTGGCTGAAATTTATTCCCTGGCTGATTGCTACAGCTGTTCTGGCTGGCTTCTGGCTGGGCTTTTCCCGCAGCCCGGAACTTGGCTGGCAGTTGGTCTCCCTGTGGGTCGTTATCAATGGTGGTTTGGCCGCTTTGGGCGCATTGCTCGCGCGCGCTCACCCATTGACCATACTCAGTGCCATGTTTGCCGCACCGCTGACGTCTCTGAACCCCGCCATTGCCGCGGGTATGGTTACCGGCCTGGTCGAATCCATTCTGCGTAAACCGAGGGTTGCAGACCTTGAAAAACTACGTGCTGACGCCACCACGATAAAAGGTTGGTTCAGAAATCCGGCGACACGTATTTTACTGGTGTTTTTCTTCTCAAACATAGGTTCAGCCATCGGCACGTGGGTTGCTGGCTTCCGGATTTTCGAGGCCTTGAGCTGACAGTGCCTATGCAAATCGGCCCCTACCCGCTAGCCAATAATGTTGCGCTGGCACCCATGGCAGGTGTCACGGACCGACCGTTCCGACAGCTTTGCCGCGATCTGGGTGCCGGCTACACGGTGACTGAAATGATTGCGGCAGACCCGCGTTTGAGAAAGACACGCAAATCCTTGTGGCGCAGTGACTTTGTCGGTGAAACCACACCGATCGCCGTGCAGATCGCCGGCAGTGATCCACAGTGGCTGGCCGAAGCCGCCTGTTACAACGTCGAGCGCGGTGCGCAAATAATCGATATCAATATGGGTTGCCCGGTTAAAAAAGTCTGTAAAAAGCTGGCGGGCTCAGCCCTGTTGTCAGACCTTGCGCTGGTTGAACGGATACTCAAAGCCGTGGTCGCTGCCACAGATGTGCCGGTGACACTGAAAATACGCAGCGGTCCAAATAGCGACAACCGTAACGGGGTTGAGGTTGCGCGTCTGGCCGAGGACTGTGGTATAGCGGCCTTATCCGTGCACGGGCGCACACGCAGCCAGCGTTTTCGTGGTGATGCAGAGTATGACACCATCCGCGCGATCTGCGCCGAAGTGACGATACCGGTTTTCGCCAACGGTGACATCACAACCGCACACGCAGCACGTATGGTGCTCAACGACACTGGTGCTGCGGGCGTTATGATAGGCCGCGCTGCCCAGGGCAACCCCTGGATTTTTCGTGAAATCGTACACTTTCTTGCGACCGGCAGCCATCTACCACCACCCTGCCACGCTGAAGTTCTCGGTGTCATGCGCACCCATTTAACACGTTTGTACCAATTTTACGGGGAACGAACCGGTGTGCGCGTCGCCCGCAAGCACATCGGCTGGTACTTCGGGGACCACAACGGATCAAACGCCGCACGCTTTGATATAATGCGCGTGCAAACGGCACAGGAACAATTGTCCTTGCTGGAATCGGGCTTGCGCGACCACCCAAGGCTGGCAGCCTGACAAACAACCCATACATGAACTGGAAAGAGCATCTGTTCAAGCCCAGGTGGCAACACAAGGACGCCGACGTCCGTCTGGCGTGTGTGAGCAACGAACAGGACCCAAAACTGATCGATGCGCTGCTTGATATCGCCGCAAGCGACCCCGACAGCCGGGTCCGCTGCGCAGCCATCGCACGTTTGCACCGACTGGAAAATATCCTGAAACTGCTCAAGTCTGAAACAGACCCTGCTACCAGGGATGTACTGCGTGGGCGTGTCCGCCAACTGGCCGGTTCAACTGACGAATCCCGTCCGCCACTCGCCTTGCGATTACAGGTGATCGAACAAACGACCGACAAACAGTTGATCGAACATCTGGCCAGGCAGGCACCCGAAGCCCGTTTACGTCACGCCGCCATCGCCAGAGTCGAGAGACAGGGTTTACTGGGAGACTGCAGTATCGAGGACGCAGATGCTGATAACCGTCGATATGCCGCCAGTCGCATCAAACAACACACCACACTCAAACGTGTGATCGCCGGACTGCGTAAATACGACAAGGCTCTGCACCATCAACTACAACAGCGTCTGCACACCGAATTGCTGGAAAAGGCTGACCCCGGCGCTGTACAGATTGAGGCGTTAAATATCTGCACGGCACTGGAAAAACTGACGCTGGGGCACAGTGGCGATAGTGCTGCCGAAACACAAGCCCTGCATTCGGCCTGGCAAGGCATAGCAAATTTCACCACGGCAGACATGACACTTCGTTATCAGCGGGTTTGCAAACGGCTTGCCGCACCAGCACCCAAACCCACCCAGTCCAAGCCCGCGAAATTACATGACCCGGAAACCACAGGACTGACTGAAACTGCACCAGAACCACCACCGGAAACCACACCAGAACCCGCACCCGAACAAGTGCCTGACCAGGCGCTCGGTGACAGCTTGACCCGCATCCGCGATTACCAGGAAAAAAACGGTGAGCGGCCAGTGGCCAAGAACCTTGGGGTGTTGCGTCGACGACTTGAAAAAACCTGGACAGATATCACACAACCACACCCGGATGACCGGGCTGCCAGGGATGCGGGCCTGGCCATGCTGCTAACCATGGAAGCAACGCTTGAAACACAGCGACGGCAATCCGCCAGTGACCTTGAAAAGGCCCGAACAACCCTGCAGCAATTGCAGCAGGAACTGGATGATGGCGAACTCCACAAAGCACTAAAGAGTCGCGCGCTCATACAGCAACTCGAGCCAGGCCGGGGACAATCTGCTGAGCAAAGGAAGGCCTGGCAAACGATCCACAATCAACTACAAACCATGCAGGCCCGCCTGCGCGAATTGCGTGACTGGCTTCACTGGTCCAACGACAAGATCCGTAAACGCCTGATTAATGAAATGAAAATTCTGCCCAAGGCAGACCTGCACCCCGATGCCCTGCTTGACCTGGTCAAGAGTTTGCAGACCGAATGGCGTGCGCTGGAAGCCAGCGAGCAGATTCCCGGTGATAAACATTTTTCTGCAGCGCCCTGGATGTGGCGTGAATTCAATGCTGCGGGTCACGCAGCGTTTGACACTGCCAAGCCATTTCTTGAAAAACGCAGTGAAATCCAGACACGTCATGCCCAGTCGCTGGCGGCCTTTTGTGAAGAACTTGAGCATCTGACCAGAACTCAAATGCCCGACTGGACAGCCTTAAGCAAAACCATCAACCGCGGTCGCAGGAAAATGCGTGGTCTGAACGATATTCCGGCCAGAGAACGTCAAAAATACGCGCGCAAGCTCAAAACAGCGCTGGACGAGGCCAACGGCGTCATGCAAACGCACTATGACGCGGTCGAAAAGGACAAATTAAAGCTGATCCGTAGTGCCAGCCAGTTGCAGCATCTGGAGGATCAGGGCGAGGCAGTGGCTGCGGCCAAGGCATTGCAGTCACAATGGAAATCCGCCGGAAGTCTGTGGCGTGGCAAGGAGCAGAAACTTTGGAACGAGTTCAGAAGCCACCTGGATCCATTGTTTGCCGAACTCAAGGCAGACCAGGATTCGGTCCGCGCGGCAGACGCGGAAAAACTGGCCAAACAAAAATCACTGTGCGAAGCACTTGGGTCCATCCTCTGTGAAGAAGACTTGCCAGGCCAGCAAGGCAAAGTACAGGGCTTGCATGATCAATGGAAAGACATCGTGAACCCGAACCGAAGGATGCTGCAATCATTCCAGGGGATGCTGCAGGATTACCGGCAAGGGGTCAAAAAGTGCCACCGGCAGTTACAACAGACGGAACGCGAGCGCCGCAGGCTTAAGTCGGGACTTTTGCACAAAATCGTGGCTTCGGATAATGACGTCAAACCGACCACAAAATTCAAAACCAGGCTGTCAAAATCCTGGCCCACTGAAAGTTCGACTGACGCCATTGAAGCGGATATGGACCAGCGCTTCGGGGCCTGGCTGGCAGACGATGCCGAAGCATTGCAGGGCCATGACTTGAAGACATTGACCGAACGTGCACAGGCATTGTGCATACAGCTCGAATTCCTCGCGGGTCTGCCGTCACCCGAGTCGGAAAATCAGCAGCGTATGCAATACCAGGTAGATCGCCTGGCTGAATCCATGTCTGGCGGCGCACCCCGGCCGGCTACCAGTGTTGAGGCGAGCGCTGCAGAAGCTGCCTGGCTGGGCATGTATGCATTGCCAGAGCCCGCTTACAGCATGTTTGACCAGCGTATAAAGTCAGCACTAAACACGATCGAGGAAAATACATAATATGTTATATAACAATAATTTAAAAATATTTATTAATGTACTACTTCTATTAACTTTCAGTTCCTTTGCCCATGCCACAGACACCGTCCCCGAGTCCGCCGGTAGCTGGGTCGCCATTTTGCCACCGTTGTTAACCATCGCCTTTGCGCTGACTTTCAAACGTGTTATTCCCGCTCTTTTTCTCGGTGTCTGGCTTGGTGCGTGGCTTATCAATGACTTTGGGTTTACCGGGTTGTGGGGCGGTCTGCTGGATACCTTCCAGGTGTATGTGCTGGGAGCACTGGCCAACCCCGATCACGCAGCCATCGTGCTCTTTTCCATGATGGTCGGGGGTATGGTTGGCATCATTTCACGCAACGGTGGTATGCAGGGTATCGTTAACCATATCGTGCGTTGGGCCGATTCCGCCCGACACGCCTGCCTTGCGACCGCCTCGCTGGGCATTGCAATTTTTTTCGACGACTACGCCAATACACTGGTGGTCGGCAATACCATGCGCCCGGTCACTGACTCGATGCGTGTTTCGAGGGCCAAACTAGCCTATATCGTCGATTCTACGGCCGCACCGGTTGCCTGTATCGCACTGGTCACCACCTGGATCGGTTATGAGGTGGGTCTGGTCGGGGACGCCATTAGCAAACTGCCCGATCTGGATGCGGAAGCCTACCTGCTGTTTATCAATACCATTCCCTATAGCTTTTATCCGATCCTCGCGATTATTTTTGTACTGATGGTGTCCTGGAGCGGACGTGATTTCGGCCCGATGCTGCAATCAGAAGTACGGGCTCTGCGACAGGGTTCCGACACGACCGGAACCGATGAACGCGGGCTCGAAGAAAGCGAGGTCATCCAGCCCATAGAAGGCAAACCGCAACGTGCCTTTAATGCCCTCATCCCCGTGCTGGTCATGGTGCTGGGTGTGGTCGGTGGTCTCTACGTCACCGGCAAACAGGCCATCGGTGCAGAGACCCAGGCGAATTTGCACGATATCATCGGTAACGCGGATTCCTACACGGCACTGATGTGGGCATCGCTGCTGTCGATGATGACGGCTGCACTCCTCACCGTGGGCCAGCGCATCATGGACCTTGAAGAGGTTGTCAACGCCTGGTACAAGGGCGCCAGTGCCATGCTTTACGCCATGATCATACTGATACTCGCCTGGTCCATGGGTGAGATTACCGATGTATTGAAGACAGCTGAATTCCTTGTAACGGTACTGGGTGACACCCTGCCCTCGTTTACGCTGCCCTCGATCGTCTTCATCCTGGCTGCCGCAACGGCTTTTGCAACCGGTTCCAGTTGGGGCGCCATGGGTATCCTGTTTCCCTTGTCCATCCCATTGACCTGGGCCGTGATGTCGAGCCAGGGTCACACCAGTGCTGAACACCTGCATTTGTTGTACTCGTCCATTGCCGCCGTACTGGCCGGCAGTGTCTGGGGCGACCATTGCTCGCCCATTTCCGATACCACCATCATGTCATCGCTGGCCTCGGGGTGCGACCATATTGAACACGTGCGCACACAGCTACCGTATGCGTTGGTGGTCGGTGGCACATCGTTGTTGACCGGCAGTCTGCTGACCGGTCTGGGTGCGCCATGGTGGCTGGGTATGCTGCTCGGACTCGCGGTACTGACATTGGTCCTCAGGTTATGGGGCCGCCGCGCGGAAGATGTGGCAACGACTTAGGGTCTGTGCCGATGAACGACCCGGCAGTCGCGTGCTTCCACAGCACCGCAAGTGGCTGGACCGAATGGGCCGGCTTACATGGCAGCAGTGTTGCATTGGCGCTGCTTTCCGCTGCCCGCCAGCATGCCGGGATCGTCATGGTGGTGACACGTTCCGGCCACCAGGCACGGCTACTGGAAGAGGATTTAAGCCTGTTCAGCGAAGGGGACTTTCCGGTACTCTATTTCCGGGACCACGAAACGCTGCCCTACGATCCATTTTCACCCCACCCTGACATCATTTCAGAACGCCTCGCCACGCTCTCCTCGCTGGCCGGACTGAAACAGGGATTGCTGCTGGTGCCCATTGCCACCCTGATGCAGCGTCTGCCACCCCGCAGTCACGTGCTGGGACGCAATATTCAGCTTGCAAGTGGGCAGGGTCTGGTCATCGATGATTTCCGCCAGCGTCTGCAACGCGCGGGATACAGCCATGCAGACCCGGTATACCAGGCGGGCCAGTTCGCCATACGTGGCTCGGTTATCGACCTCTTCCCCAGTGGCAGTAAACAGCCATTGCGTATTGATCTGTTTGATGAGGAGATTGATTCCCTGAGTAAATTCGACGTGGAAACGCAAAGATCAGTGGCCGAACTCGATCGCTTCGAAATGCTGCCTGCACGCGAATACCCCTGCGACAGCGACTCGTTTGAAGCCTTTCGCAAGGCCTTTCGTTACCGTTTTGCCATTGACACACGTAAGGTTTCGCTTTACCAGGACCTGCGTCATGGTCTTCACCCGCAGGGCCTTGAGCAGTACCTGCCGTTATTTTTTGAACAGACCGAGAGCCTGCTCGATTACCTGCCCGCACGGCCGATGACAATCGGTCTGAATGGTTTCAGGGACGCAGCCAACAGTTTCTGGTCAACAACGCAGGAGCGTTGGGAGCAACGCCGCCATGACACCGAACGACCGGTCATGGATCCGCTCGAATTATATTTCAGCGAACGGGACATACAAGAGCAACTGAATGGATTTACAGGTATAAACCTGCTTGAAGCGGATACCAAAAACACCGCAGCAACCCACTTTGCAACCCGCCCGGCGCCGGACCTGCACGTCCATGACCGTGGTTCTGAACCGGCTGCGGCCCTGCTGAATTTCTGCCAGACGTTCAAAGGCAGAATCCTGTTCGCAGCCGACACCACGGGCCGGCGTGAAGTACTTACACAAACCCTGCAGGCGTTCGGAATTCAACCGCAACGTTTTGACAACTGGTCTGAATTCCGGTCATCAACTGCCCGTATGGGCCTTGCGGTCATGCCTGTGGAACAAGGTTTTGTGGCCGGCAACAAGATCGCGCTTCTGACCGAAAACCAGTTGTTTGGCGGCCGGGTCCGACCAAGCCGGACACGCAAACCGTCTGAACGTGACCCTGAGGCTATCATCCGCAGCCTCTCAGACCTGGAAATGGGCGACCCCGTGGTCCACGAAGACCATGGCATCGGCCGTTACCAGGGTCTGCAGTCGCTTGAGATCGACGGTCTTGAGGCCGAGTTCCTGATGCTGGAATACGCGGGCGAGGACAAGCTGTACGTTCCCGTTTCATCGATGCACCTGATCAGCCGCTATACCGGTGGGGCGAGTGAAACCGCACCGCTGCATCGTCTCGGCAGCGAGCAATGGGCCAAGGCGCGGCACCGGGCCGCTAAAAAAATCCGTGACGTTGCCGCCGAATTACTCGATTTGTACGCACGCCGCAAGGCTCGCCAGGGCTTTGCTTTTACGTTGGATAAGCCGCTCTATATGGATTTTTGTGCGGGTTTTTCTTTCGAAGAAACCGCTGACCAGCAACAAGCCATCGAAGCCGTCCTCGAAGACATGCACGCAAGCCAGCCCATGGACCGTGTTGTCTGTGGCGATGTTGGATTCGGTAAGACCGAGGTGGCCTTGAGGGCGGCTTTTGTCGCGGTACAGGCCCACAAGCAGGTGGCCATCCTGGTGCCAACGACCCTGCTGGCACAACAGCACTTTGCGACCTTCAGTGATCGTTTTGCCGACTGGCCGATACGGGTGGAATTACTCTCACGTTTTCGCACCGCTAAGCAACTGGATACAACCTTGCAGGATATTTCCGCTGGCCGCGCCGACATTGTTATTGGCACACACAAGCTCCTGCAACGTGACATCCGCTTCAAGCACCTCGGCCTGGTGATCGTCGATGAAGAACAGCGTTTCGGTGTACGTCAGAAAGAACGCCTCAAACAGCTTCGCGTCGAAGTGGATCTGATGACACTGACCGCGACACCCATCCCGCGAACACTGAATATGGCCATGTCCGGTATGCGTGACCTTTCAATCATCGCCACGCCACCAGCCCGGCGCCTGGCGGTCAAGACACTGATCTCCGAATGGGACACTGCCCTGTTGCGGGAGGCCCTGCAACGTGAAATTCAGCGTGGTGGCCAGACGTTTTTCCTGCACAATGAGGTGCGCAACATAGAACAGGTCGCACGGGACATCGGCGCAATGGTTCCGGCAGCGAGAATCCGGGTTGCCCATGGCCAAATGCCCAGGGGTCAACTCGAAAATGTGATGATGGATTTTTACCGGCAACGAATCAATGTGCTGGTTTGTACCACCATCATAGAAAATGGTATCGATGTACCCACGGCCAATACCATCATTGTTAACCGCGCTGATAAATTCGGTCTTGCACAGTTGCACCAGTTGCGTGGCCGTGTCGGGCGTTCACACCACCGCGCCTACGCCTACCTGCTCATACCGGACAAACGCAGCATGACCCGTGATGCCAAAAAACGCCTCGAAGCCATTGCGTCGCTGGAGGAACTCGGTGCCGGTTTTACACTCGCCACCCACGACCTGGAAATCCGAGGTGCCGGCGAATTACTCGGCGAAGAACAAAGTGGTGAAATTCAATCGGTAGGTTTCAGCCTCTACAGTGAGTTGCTGACACGCGCCGTGAGCGCCATGCGTAAAGGTGAGGAGTTTGACCTCGAGGCTAAACTGCATCACGATGCTGATATCGAGTTGCACATCCCGGCCCTGATCCCCGATGACTGGATCGGTGACATCCACACGCGTCTGACTCTGTACAAGCGTATCGCCAGTGCCAGGAATGAAGCAGACCTTAGAGACCTACAGGTAGAAATGATTGATCGCTTCGGATTATTACCGCAACCGGCAAAAAATCTTTTCGAAGTTGCCGGGTTACGTCAAAAAGCGCGTGCTATTGGTGTCAAACGATTGGATTTCGGGGTCATGGGTGGTCGTATTGAATTTACGGAAGACACGAGTGCAAACCCGAAGGCCCTGCTGGAGATCATCCGCCAACGACCCTCTGACTTCAAATTTCAGGGTCCGCATAAACTCCGTATCCTGATCGAGGAAGAATCTGCCACTGAACGCATCAGGATCAGCGCTGATATACTGGAACGATTAGGGGTATGAAACGTCTGCCAGCCATCCTGCTATGCCTCGCAAGTTGCAGCGCCCTGGCCGAATCGGGCTCTTACCGGGTAGAAGTCATTGTATTTCGTAACCTGGCGGAAACAGCAACACCGGCCAGGGTGGAAGAATTGCGTAGCTTTTCACGCTTTCCGGCACTGGAGGAAAATGAGCTGCCGGATGTCTTGCAGGTCGTAACAACCCGGGGCAAGGCGATGGACAAGGCCTGGCGCCGCCTGCGTTCGAGCGCGGATTACCGACCCCTGTTATACGCCGCCTGGGAGCAGGAACGGATTGAGTATTATCCACCGATTCATATTCACGACGAACATATCGTCGCCACACGTTTACGTCCACAGGCTGCCAGTTTAGACCAGGACCCCACATCTGAGATACTCACAGCGATTAATGCCCTTACAGAGCTCCGGCCTGTGAGCAGTCCGCCATCAACAAAGCTACCCGTCGATGGTCTGTGGCTGACTGCACTCCCGGTACCCGTGCGCGATATTTTTTACCAACTTGACGGCACTGTACAATTGCGCCGTAGTCGTTTTTTACACCTTGATCTCGACCTTGAATACCGGTTCGCAGCCAATGAATACCCCAGCGGGTCACAGGAAAGCAAGGTACAGCCCGTGGTTTACCGGTTTAAACAAAGCCGCCAGACCAATAGCGGTACCATGCAATACTTTGATTCACCTTTTTTTGGGGCACTGGTGCTGGTCAGC
>CAZYVH010000087.1:0-12692 GCA_964650905.1 uncultured Wenzhouxiangellaceae bacterium
GTACCGGGTTTGAATGCATGCAGGAATCCCTTACGGGACCACTGCTCCTGGCTTTTAGTATGGAAGAACCGGGTGCGGCTGCACGTCTTGTCAAAGACTTTATCAAGTCGAATGACAAACTCATTACAAAGCTTGTTGCTGTGGGTGGGGAGGTTTATGACGCCTCTGAGCTGGAGCGTTTATCCAGCCTGCCGACTTACGACCAGGCGATTGCAATGTTGATGGGCGTGATGAAAGCACCGATCGAGAAATTTGTCCGTACTTTGGTCGAACCGCATACCAAGCTGGTACGTAGTTTTGCTGCTGTTCGTGATGCAAAACAGGCTGCCTGATTTTTTATATTTAACCCCGGCAACCATCAGGTTGCCTTAATCAATGAAAGTGGAGAGACGACAATGGCCGTTTCAAAAGAAGATATCCTGGAAACCGTTGCTGCAATGAGCGTTATGGATGTTGTGGAACTGATCAGCGCTATGGAAGAAAAATTTGGTGTTTCTGCGGCGGCGCCCGTAGCTGTGGCTGCCGGACCCGCGGCGGCAGGCGATAGTGCTGCTGAAGAGGAACAGACAGAGTTTGAAGTGGTGCTGACTTCTTTCGGCAGCAGTAAAGTTCCTGTGATCAAAGCGGTGCGTGAAATCACCAGTTTGGGTCTCAAAGAAGCCAAGGATCTGGTTGAAAGTGCCCCCGCCAGTATTAAGGAAGGTATTGCGCAAGCCGAGGCGGATGAATTGAAGAAAAAGCTCGAAGAGGTAGGCGCTACGGTTGAAATCAAGTAAATCATCTTTTTGATTTACCTGAATGAAAGAAGGGACCGGCTGGGGATGAATGTCTCCGGCCCGTTCCTGTATGTCTTTAAGTAACGCGGCTATAGCCCAGGTCGCACAGAGGCGGTTGGTAACATGAATTACTCATTTACTGAGAAAAAGCGTATTCGTAAGGATTTTGGAAAGGAGCGGGAAGTACTGAAAGTACCCAACCTGCTGGCAACACAGGTTCAGTCATATGCGGAGTTCCTGCAAGACGAGACTGCGGCGGATAAGCGACGTGAACGCGGTCTCCACGGTGCGCTGAAATCTGTTTTTCCAATAGTATCCTACTCCCGCAATGCAGCATTGGAATATGTCAGCTACAAATTGGGAGAACCGCCTTTTGATGTCAGAGAGTGCAAGCTGCGTGGTATGACGTTTGCCGTACCGTTGCGGGTCAAGGTGCGTCTGGTTATTTATGACAAGGAAAGTTCCGCCAAGCAGAAACCGGTCAAGTATGTAAAAGAACAGGAAGTCTATATGGGCGACCTGCCGTTGATGACAGATACCGGAACGTTCGTGATCAATGGCACTGAGCGGGTCATTGTTTCACAGTTGCACCGCTCTCCGGGTGTGTTCTTTGACCACGACAAGGGCAAGACCCACTCCAGTGGAAAATTGTTGTTTTCGGCACGTGTGATTCCTTACCGTGGTTCATGGCTGGATTTCGAATTCGATCCAAAAGATGGTATCTATACTCGTATTGACCGACGCAGAAAACTGCCGGTAACCGTTCTGCTGCGTGCCATGGGTATGGACAACGAGGAGATCCTGGCAACATTCTTTGAAACCAGCGACATTTCCTTGCTCAAGGAAGGCGCCAAGCTGAGGCTCATTCCTTCACGTTTGCGTGGCGAGTCCGCACACGTTGATATTATCGATAAAAAAGGTAATACCATCGTCGCCCATGGCAAACGTATCACCGCCCGCCACGTCAAGCTGATTGAAGCAGCCGGGATCAAGACCCTGCAGGTGCCCGACGATTACCTGCTGGAAAAGATCATCGCGCACAGCATTATTGATAAACAGTCGGGTGAACTGCTGGCGGACGCGAATGCGGAAATAAGCGAAGAATTGTTGCAATCACTGCGTGACGCGGGTGTCCGGAAATTTGAAATACTGCATGTCAACGACCTGGACCAGGGCCCCTATATTTCGAACACGCTGCGGGTGGATCCTTCCACCAACGAACTGGAAGCGCTGGTTGAGATTTACCGCATGATGCGACCGGGTGAGCCACCCACCAAGGAGGCCGCGCAAAATTTGTTCAAAAACCTGTTTTTCAGCGAAGACCGCTATGACCTGTCAGGCGTTGGACGGATGAAGTTCAACCGCCGGGTCGGACGCGAGGAAATTACCGGCTCAGGTGTACTGGATCGTGACGATATATTGGCGGCGTTGAAAGTACTGATCGATATACGTAACGGCAAGGGTTCGGTAGATGATATCGACCATCTTGGCAACCGGCGTGTGCGCAGTGTTGGCGAAATGGCGGAAAATGTATTTCGTGTGGGTGTGGTCAGGGTGGAGCGCGCCGTGCGTGAACGCCTGTCAGTGGCCGAAAGTGAAGATCTTTCACCACAGGAACTCATCAACGCCAAACCGGTGGCGGCCGCGATCAAGGAGTTTTTTGGGTCCAGTCAGCTGAGCCAGTTCATGGACCAGAACAACCCTTTGTCGGAGGTCACTCACAAACGCAGGGTTTCGGCGCTGGGCCCGGGTGGTCTGACGCGTGAACGGGCTGGTTTTGAGGTGCGTGACGTTCATCCCACGCATTACGGCCGTGTCTGCCCGATTGAAACACCGGAAGGGCCGAACATCGGTCTGATCAATTCGCTGGCTGTTTATGCCAGGACCAATGATTACGGCTTCCTTGAGACCCCGTACCGCAGGGTCGTCAATGGCAAAGTTACCAATGATGTTGAGTACCTGTCTGCCATCGTGGAAGGCGATTTTGTCATTGCGCAGGCCAATGCCGGGCTTGACCGCGATCGTAAATTTGTTGAAGAGTTCATTCCCTGCCGGCACCAGGGGGAATTCAGTCTGAAAGTAGCGTCTGAAATCAATTTTATGGACGTATCACCCAAGCAAATTGTTTCGGTGGCCGCATCACTGGTGCCGTTCCTTGAGCACGATGACGCCAATCGAGCGTTAATGGGTTCGAATATGCAACGCCAGGCAGTGCCGACACTGAAGGCTGAAAAGCCTTTGGTTGGGACCGGTATGGAGCGCTCGGTCGCGACCGATTCGGGAGTGACCGCCGTAGCCAAACGTGGTGGAATCGTTGACCAGGTGGATGCCGGTCGTATCGTAGTGCGTGCCAATGAGGACGAGGTTCCGGCGGGTGACCCGGGGGTCGATATTTACAACCTGGTCAAGTACCAGCGTTCAAACCAGAATACCTGTATGAACCAGCGTCCATTGGTGGTCATGGGCGATGTGGTTGCGCAGGGCGACGTGCTGGCAGATGGACCGTCGACCGACCTTGGAGAACTGGCTCTGGGTCAGAACATGCTGGTCGCCTTCATGCCGTGGAATGGTTACAACTATGAAGATTCGATCCTGATTTCTGAACGGGTCGTGCAGGAAGACCGTTTCACGACCATTCATATTGAAGAGCTGACCTGTGTTGCGCGTGATACCAAACTGGGTTCTGAAGAGATCACAGCAGACATTCCGAATGTCGGTGAGCACAATCTGAGCAAGCTGGATCAATCGGGCATCGTTTACATTGGTGCCGAGGTCAAGGCTGGCGACATCCTGGTTGGCAAGGTGACGCCGAAAGGTGAAACACAACTGACGCCGGAAGAAAAGCTGCTGCGTGCCATTTTTGGTGAGAAAGCGTCAGACGTGAAGGATACGTCCCTGCGTGTCCATTCGGGTACCCAGGGCACCGTCATTGATGTGCAGGTCTTTACCCGCGATGGTGTGGAAAAGGACGAACGCGCAGTTTCCATTGAAAAAGATCAGTTGCGACAGGTCAGGAAGGACCTGGATGACCAGTTACGCATTGTCGAGGGCGCCATTTACAAACGTCTCGAAAATGCACTGGTTGGCAAAGTGGCCGACAAGGGAGCTCAGGGCCTCAGGAAAGGTACCACGGTAACACTGGAGTATCTCGAACAACTGGAAGCGGAAGAGTGGTTCAAGTTGCGTATGCGGGACAATGATGCCAACGAACTGCTTGAGCACCTTGCGGATCAGATCAAGGAACAACGCCAGGTCTTTGATGATCGCTTCGAGGTGAAAAAAGGCAAGATTACCCGTGGTGACGACCTGGCGCCGGGTGTCCTCAAGATGGTCAAAGTCTACATGGCTGTCAAAAGACGTATCCAGCCCGGCGACAAGATGGCCGGTCGCCATGGAAACAAGGGCGTGATCTCCATGATCGTGCCCCAGGAAGACATGCCTTATATGGAAGACGGTGTCCCGGTTGACGTGGTTTTGAACCCGCTGGGTGTCCCTTCACGTATGAATATCGGGCAGGTTCTTGAGACTCACCTGGGCTGGGCCGCCAAAGGTCTTGGCAAGCGCATTTCGGATATGCTGGATGCCAAGGCCAGGACCGACGATGTACGCAAGTTTCTGGATCAGGTCTATAACAGCGACCAGGCGGGCCGTGTCAATATGAACACGTTTTCTGCTGGTGAAATCAAGGAAATGGCCAATAACCTCAGAGGTGGTGTGCCCATGGCGACACCGGTTTTTGATGGTGCGCCCGAGGCCGAAATCAAACACCTGCTGGAAATGGCCAATCTGCCGGCCACCGGTCAGACCACACTCTACAACGGCCGCACCGGTGAAGCATTTGACCGGCCGGTCACGGTTGGCTACATGTATATGCTGAAGTTGAATCATCTGGTCGATGACAAGATGCATGCGCGCTCTACCGGTCCTTACAGCCTGGTGACACAACAACCATTGGGTGGTAAAGCCCAGTTCGGTGGCCAGCGTTTCGGCGAAATGGAGGTCTGGGCGCTGGAAGCTTACGGTGCTGCCTACACGTTGCAGGAAATGTTGACGGTCAAGTCGGATGACGTGGCCGGGCGTAACCAGATGTATAAGAATATTGTCGATGGTAACCACCAGATGGCGGCCGGCATGCCTGAGTCCTTTAACGTTCTGGTGAAGGAAATCCGGTCGTTGGCAATCAATATTGAACTTGAAGAAACTTGATTTTAGACCCCTTGGAGATATGCGATGAGAGACTTACTGAATCTCTATAATCGTCAGCGCCAACCGCTGAATTTTGATGCAATCCGAATCGGATTGGCACCACCGGACCTGATTCGGTCATGGTCCTTTGGTGAAGTCAAAAAACCGGAAACCATCAATTACCGAACTTTCAAGCCAGAGCGTGATGGTTTGTTCTGTGCTTCGATATTTGGTCCGGTCAAGGACTACGAGTGCCTGTGTGGTAAGTACAAACGTATGAAGCACCGTGGGGTGGTGTGTGAAAAATGTGGTACTGAAGTCACTTTGACCAAGGTGCGTCGTGAGCGCATGGCCCATATCGACCTGGCCAGTCCGGTTGCGCATATTTGGTTTCTGAAGTCACTGCCTTCGCGTATTGGTCTGATGCTGGACATGACACTGCGCAGCATTGAGCGGATTTTATATTTTGAATCCTACGTGGTGCTCGATGAAGGTATGACGACACTGGAGCGTGGCAAATTACTGACGGATGAAGAATACCTGGATGCCGTCGAGGAGTTTGGTGATGAATTTGTCGCCAAGATGGGAGCTGAGGCCATCCATGACTTGTTGCGAACCATCGACCTGAACCTGGAATTGCAGCAGTTACGCGAAGACATTGGTGCAACCCGGTCTGAAACCAAGCTCAAGCGCTTGTCCAAACGTGTCAAGCTGGTCGAGGCGTTTATCGACTCAGGTAACCGCCCGGAATATATGATCCTGACGGTCCTGCCGGTTTTACCGCCGGATTTGCGCCCGTTGGTGCCCTTGGATGGTGGCCGTTTTGCGACCTCGGATCTGAACGACCTGTACCGTCGTGTGATCAACCGTAACAATCGCCTGAAACGCCTGTTGGAGCTGAACGCGCCGGATATTATCGTGCGCAACGAGAAACGCATGTTGCAGGAATCGGTCGACGCCCTGCTCGATAATGGCCGCCGTGGTCGTGCTATCACCGGTACCAACCGCCGTCCCTTGAAATCCCTGGCGGACATGATCAAGGGCAAACAGGGGCGTTTCCGGCAAAACCTTTTGGGCAAACGGGTGGATTATTCCGGTCGTTCAGTGATCGTTGTCGGTCCCTACCTGAAGTTGCACCAGTGTGGTCTGCCCAAAAAGATGGCACTCGAATTGTTTAAGCCATTCATTTTCAGTAAATTGCAGTTGCGTGGCATGGCTGCGACGATCAAGGCTGCCAAGAAACTGGTTGAGGCTGAACGCTCCGAGGTTTGGGATATACTTTCCGAGGTCATCCGTGA
Source organism: uncultured Wenzhouxiangellaceae bacterium (assembly GCA_964650905.1). Lineage (GTDB taxonomy): Bacteria > Pseudomonadota > Gammaproteobacteria > Xanthomonadales > SZUA-36 > SZUA-36. The sequence continues at coordinate 6,260 of CAZYVH010000087.1, forward strand.
GCACCCGGTCATGCTGAACCGGGCACCTACCTTGCACCGTCTGGGTATCCAGGCATTTGAACCGGTTTTGATTGAAGGTAAAGCCATCCAGTTACACCCCTTGGTGTGTACGGCTTTCAACGCCGATTTTGACGGTGACCAGATGGCTGTTCACGTACCGTTGTCGATCGAAGCACAACTCGAAGCGCGCACGTTGATGATGTCGACCAACAATATCCTTTCACCCGCCAACGGTGAACCGATTATTGTGCCGACGCAGGACGTTGTTCTCGGGCTTTATTACATGACACGTGAACTTGCCGGTGTAACCGGTGAGGGCATGTATTTTACAGATATCGATGAGGTACACCGTGCCTATGAAAATGGTGCTGCTGACTTGCACGCCAGTATCGAGGTGCGGATAGATGAAACCATCATATCCGAGCACGGTGAAGAGCGTCACGAGGTCAACCGGGTTCAAACAACGGTAGGCCGCGCGTTGCTGGCTGAAATCCGACCAGAGGGTATGCCATTTCGCTTGCTGAACCAGCCGTTGAAGAAAAAACAGATTTCCAACCTGATCAACTCCTGCTACCGGCGTTTGAGTTTAAAAAAGACGGTCGTGTTCGCTGATCGCCTGATGTATACCGGCTTCCGCTTTGCGACAATTGCCGGCGTTTCCATAGGTATTGATGACCTGACGGTTCCCGAGGCCAAGAAGATCATTCTTGATGAAGCGGAAAACGAAGTGGTCGAAATCCAGAACCAATACGTTTCAGGCCTGGTCACTGCGGGTGAGCGTTATAACAAGGTCGTCGATATCTGGTCGCGCACCAACGAGCAGGTCGCCAAGGCGATGATGGACCAGATGGGTAAACATACTGCGGTCAACCACAAAGGTGAGAAAGTTGAAGAGGATTCCATGAATTCCATCTACATCATGGCAGATTCCGGCGCACGTGGTTCGGCGGCTCAGATCAGGCAACTGGCCGGTATGCGTGGCCTGATGGCCAAACCAGACGGTTCGATTATTGAAACACCGATTACCGCCAATTTCCGTGAAGGCCTGGATGTCTTGCAGTACTTTATTTCAACCCACGGCGCCCGTAAGGGTCTTGCCGATACGGCTTTAAAGACTGCCAATTCCGGTTATCTCACGCGCCGCCTGGTCGATGTGGCCCAGGACCTGGTGACAACCGAAGTCGACTGTGGCACCCACAACGGTCTGAACATGCAGCCGATCGTTGAAGGCGGTGATGTTGTTGAACCATTGCGCGAACGGGTTTTGGGCCGCATGACCGCGCAAGAGGTTCTGTTACCGGGTAGCGATGAAGTCCTGTGCCCGCGTAACACACTACTCGACGAGCAATGGGTGGAAAAACTTGAAAAGGACGGCGTGGACCAGATACTCGTTCGTTCGCCCATTACCTGTGAAACCCGTTATGGTGTTTGCGCGTATTGCTATGGCCGCGACCTTGCACGTGGCGAACTGGTGAATCAGGGCGAAGCGGTTGGTGTAATCGCAGCCCAGTCAATCGGTGAACCAGGGACACAGTTGACCATGCGCACTTTCCATATTGGTGGTGCAGCCTCGCGTGCGGCAGCGGTTGATCAAATCGAAACGAAAGCGGGTGGAACCACGCGATTGTATAATATTAAGACCGTTGAGAACGCCGACCATAAACTGGTCGCGGTCTCACGTTCGGGTGAATTGTCCGTGATCAACGAGCACGGGCGTGAGAAAGAGCGGTATAAGATACCCTACGGTGCAATCATGTCGGTTCGTGACGAGGAAAGTATAGCGGCCGGCCAGGTGGTGGCCAATTGGGACCCGCATACCCATCCGATCGTGACGGAGGTGGCGGGAACCGTCCGTTTCCACGACTTCATCGATGGTTTGACCGTGAATGAAACGGTGGACGAGATCACAGGCCTGACCGATCTGACAGTGACGGATCCAAAGCAACGCGGCAGTGCCGGCAAAGACCTCAAACCGATGGTCAGCCTGGTCGATAAGAAGGGCAAACCCTTGTACCTCGCAGGCACCGATATACCGGCGCAGTACTTTCTGCAGGCCGGGTCGATCGTCAGCACCCAGGACGGACAGGAAGCCGCTGTCGGTGACATCATTGCACGTATACCGCAGGCATCTTCCAAGACCCGTGATATCACCGGTGGTTTGCCACGCGTTGCAGACCTGTTTGAGGCACGCAAGCCAAAGGAGCCCGCCATCCTGGCAGAGGTCTCCGGGATATTCAGCTTTGGCAAGGAAACCAAGGGTAAGCAACGTATCGTTATTACCCAGGATGATGGTGAAACCAACGAATTGCTCATCCCCAAGTGGCGTCACTTGATCGTGTTTGAAGGCGAACGTGTGGCAAAGGGTGAAACCATTGCTGATGGTGAGCCTAACCCACATGATATCCTGCGCCTGAAAGGTGTGGAGGCACTGGCTGACTACCTGACCAAGGAAATTCAGGACGTGTACCGCTTACAGGGTGTAAAGATCAATGACAAACACATAGAGGTAATCGTCAGACAGATGCTGCGTAAAGTCGAGGTTCGGGAATCAGGTGATACACACCTATTGATGCGTGAGCAACTGGACCTGGTGCGTCTGAATGAAGAAAACCTCAGAGTCGAGAAAGAAGGTGGGCAACCGGCCGAGTATCAGCGTCTGTTGCTGGGTATTACCAAGGCGTCGCTGGCAACCGAATCATTCATCTCTGCGGCTTCTTTCCAGGAAACCACGCGAGTGTTGACCGAAGCTTCGGTACGTGACACAACCGATCATCTGCGTGGTCTGAAGGAAAACGTGATCGTCGGTCGCCTGATCCCTGCCGGTAGTGGAATGGCTTATCACAAATCACGTAAACGGCCACCTGAAGAGGAACCAGAGATCGACCTGGCGGCACTGGCAGCCGCTGTGGCAGCCGGGGTCTCTGAAGTGGAAGAACAGGCCGAGGTTGGTGAGTAGAATGAGGTGAACCGGGGTTCGGACATACTCGACCCCGGTTTTGTCTGCACCGAACAATGATCTATTTTTTTCAATAATCCGGTTGCGCGAAATCAACTAGCCTGTCATAATTGATCAGCTAACTAATTCAATCCCTTCATAAGAAGGGCCGGGTGGCATTAGACAACGTGAATATGTTGTTTTTTTATGTCGTTCCGGAGAGCCGATGTCGCCGGCGCGTGGGCCGGACTCATGGGCGCCCAATTCAGACATAAATGTCGGGATTGGGCGTTTGATATTGTTGGGGGTCTGCGTTGTACGCACCTTTCCCTGACAGGCGGGGCCAGGGACCTGCCAAGATTTTATTGGGACACATTAGTTTAGCCACATTGTGTTCGCCATTTTCATATTTGGGTAAATTTATGACAACTGTAAATCAATTGGTACGCAAACCCCGCAAGCCAAAGGACTACAAAAGCACGGTTCCTGCGTTGGAGGGCTGCCCGCAAAAACGTGGCGTTTGTACACGTGTGTACACGACGACGCCCAAAAAACCGAATTCAGCGCTACGCAAGGTTGCACGTGTGCGCTTGACCAATGGATATGAGGTGACCAGTTATATAGGCGGGGAAGGCCACAACCTGCAGGAACACAGCGTGATCCTGATTCGCGGTGGACGTGTCAAGGATCTCCCCGGTGTGCGTTATCACACGGTGCGCGGGAGTCTGGATACCGCGGGTGTGAGTGATCGCCGGCAGGGTCGTTCCAAGTATGGCGCCAAGCGGCCCAAGAAATGATGCGGATCAGTTAAGGATTAGGAAATACGATGTCAAGAAAGCATTCAAATTTCGCGCGTGAAATCTTGCCGGACCCAAAGTTTGGCAGTGAAATGATCACCCGTTTTATCAATATGGTCATGCATAGCGGTAAGAAATCAGTGGCGGAGCGCATCGTTTATGGTGCGATGGAAACTATCGAAGACAAAAATAAAAGTGCTGCAGCCGTCGAGCTGGTTGAAACGGCACTGGAAAATGTCAGCCCGATGGTGGAAGTGAAATCCCGTCGAGTCGGTGGCGCAACTTACCAGGTGCCGGTAGAGGTACGTCCCAAGCGGCGCCAGACTCTGGCGATGCGCTGGGTCATAGACGCAGCGCGCAAGCGCGGCGAGAAAAATATGCCCCAGAGGCTGGCCGGAGAGTTGCTGGATGCCGTTGAGCAACGTGGTGCAGCGGTCAAAAAGCGTGAAGAAACGCACCGTATGGCGGAGGCCAATAAGGCTTTCTCGCATTACCGCTGGTAAGTTGAATTGAGGACCATGTAGTGGCACGTAAAACGCCAATTGAAAGGTATCGCAACATCGGCATCATGGCGCACATCGATGCTGGTAAGACGACCACGACCGAACGTATTCTGTTCTACACCGGTGTTTCACACAAGATCGGTGAAGTCCATGACGGCAATGCCACCATGGACTGGATGGAACAGGAGCAGGAGCGTGGTATTACGATTACCTCGGCTGCCACGACCTGTTTCTGGAGCGGTATGGACCAGCAGTTCAAACAGCACCGTATTAACATCATTGACACACCGGGACACGTTGATTTCACCATTGAAGTTGAACGCTCCCTGCGTGTGCTGGACGGTACGGTCGCGGTTTTCTGCGCTGTGGGTGGTGTACAGCCACAGTCAGAAACAGTTTGGCGTCAGGCGACCCGTTATAACGTGCCGCGTATGGCATTTGTCAACAAGATGGACCGCACCGGCGCCAACTTCGAACGCGTGGTCAGGCAGATCAAGGAACGTCTCGGAGCGCGTGCGATACCGGTCCAGTTGCCAATCGGTGCCGAGGAGGATTTTGCCGGTATCGTTGACCTGGTCAGAATGAAGGCAATTTACTGGGATGTCGAAAATCTGGGCGTAAGCTATGACGCACGTGAAATCCCCGAGAATCTGCGTGCCGATGCTGACGCTGCGCACGAGGTCATGGTCGAAGCGGCGGCTGAGGCTTCAGAGGAGTTGATGGAAGCCTACCTGGAAGAAGATTCGCTCAGCGAAGCACAGATCATCGAGGGTCTGCGTATTGGTACGCTGAGCAATGACATTGTTCCCTGTCTGTGCGGGACGGCGTTTAAAAACAAGGGGGTGCAAGCCCTGTTGGATAAAGTCATTGAATTGATGCCGTCACCAGTGGATGTACCCCCGATCAAGGGTATCCTGGAAAATGAAAAGGAAGGTCTGCGTCACAGTGATGATGAGGAACCGTTTTCCGCCCTTGCATTTAAAATCGCGACCGACCCATATGTCGGTACGCTAACCTTTTTCCGTGTATATTCAGGTGTTTTGAACTCCGGTGACACAATTTACAACCCGGTCAAGAGCAGAAAAGAACGTGTCGGGCGCATCCTGCAGATGCACGCCAATTCCCGTGTTGAGATCAAGGAAGTGCGTGCCGGTGACATTGCCGCTGCCGTCGGCCTGAAAGACATGACCACTGGCGATACGCTCTGTGATCTGAAGGATATCATCACACTGGAACGGATGGAATTTCCGGATCCTGTAATCTCTGTTGCAGTCGAGCCCAAGACCAAGAGCGACCAGGAAAAGATGGGTATCGCACTGGGTAAGCTTGCACAGGAAGACCCGTCGTTCCGTGTTCATACGGACGAAGAGTCCGGTCAGACCATTATTTCCGGTATGGGTGAATTACACCTGGATATTCTGGTGGACCGTATGAAGCGTGAATTCGGTGTCGAAGCCAATGTCGGCCGGCCACAGGTTGCCTATCGTGAAACCATACGTAAAGAGGTGGAAGCCGAGGGCAAGTTTGTAAAACAGTCCGGTGGCCGCGGTCAGTATGGACACGTCAAAATTCGACTCGCGCCCATGGCATCAGGGGGCGGTTACGAGTTTGAAAACAAGATTGTTGGTGGCGTGGTACCCAAAGAGTACATTAACTCTGTCGACAAGGGTATCAAGGAAGCGCTGCAAAATGGTGTGATCGCTGGTTACCCCGTTGTTGATGTGAAGGCCACCCTCTTCGATGGTTCCTACCACGAGGTGGACTCCAATGAAATGGCGTTCAAGGTCGCAGGGTCCATGGCTTTTAAAAACGCTGCCGTGATCGCCAGCCCGGTTCTGCTTGAACCCATGATGAAAGTGGAAGTAGTTACACCGGAAGACTACATGGGTGATGTGATGGGCGACATAACCCGTCGGCGTGGCATCCTGCAGGGGATGGAAGACTGCCCGTCAGGCAAGATTGTCAACGCCCATGTACCACTGTCTCAAATGTTCGGTTATGCAACGGACCTGCGGTCACAAACCCAGGGTCGTGCGACGTATACCATGGAATTCGAGCACTATGCCGCAGCACCGGCAAGCGTGGTCGAGGAAATTGTCAAAAAGACCGCCTAGGTCCAGCAACGGCTAGCAAGAGGTAAAAAGGCATGTCCAAGCAAAAATTTGAAAGAACAAAGCCCCATGTAAACGTGGGAACGA
>CAZYVH010000088.1:0-1363 GCA_964650905.1 uncultured Wenzhouxiangellaceae bacterium
ACCTCTAGCTTAATCCACGCGGCTTGAGGTTGGGCAGGTCAAATCATTATGTCTAGCCTCTGAGTATCTCCTCCAAACGATTTTGCGTGAATCTTTGACGAACCAGTGTATAGGCATTTTTGGCCAGTCTTATCCGAAGAGCTTCACACTTCCGTAAACGGGAGCAGGCATTGGCGAATTCTCTGGTGCTATCAGCCACCAGGTAATGAATGCCTGTTTCGACGGGCAAACCCTCTACACCCATAGAGGTTGCGACCACTGGCCGGGTATGGGCGAAAGCTTCAAGAATCTTGATTCGGGTGCCACCACCGCTTCGAATCGGCGCCACAACGACATGACACTGTTCGTAAACAGGTGCCAGGTCAGTAAGGTACCCCAGCCAGCTGACTTCTGGCGGAAATGTCCGTACTTGATGTGCGGGCAACTCACCTGAGCCAATGAGATTTACTTTAAAAGGCTCTTTAAGAACCCGTCTCAGGGCAGGTACGATCTCGTTTGCGAGGAAGTCAACGGCACCCCGGTTTGGGTAATAGCCCATGTTTCCCACGAAAAGCAAGGTAAAGGTGTTACCTGGCCACAGAGGTGACAACAGCGCCGGGATTTCTACGACATTGGGCAGGACCCGTATCGGCACCCCGTGGTATGTCTTTCCAAGATCTTGCGCGGCCAGATCCGAGGAAACGAAAATTTCATCGAATTTTTCCAACCATGCACGCTCTGCTGATTCGTAGAACCTCGCCGAAATGGTATGTTCACGCGCCAATGTTGCGTTTCCCGTTTGCGCGCATATTTCCGCGTGTCGTAATCGAGTCCCTGATTCAACCTCATCGAGATCCAGATGACAGGAAATTTTGCCCAAAAAGGGCGCCGCGTAAGGCGCCATGTAGAGTCGGAATACATGCACTTGATCAATACACAATCGCTCCCCCAGGTCATTCAAAAACGCAGCCTGGTCGGCGGTTAACAACGGCCATTCATGTGGTGAAATTCGCCGGCCTGCTGACACCCGGTCCGCCCCGTTTGATCGCCGGAACAGGTCATCTGGCACCTCGACAATCTGAATCCCTTCCGGTAAAGAGTTTGGGCTGCGGCTTTCCTGCAGCCAGGGGCTGATGACGAGCAAATGAATCCGATAATGGCTTCTGAGAGCACGCAGTACAGCAAGCGCTCGAATCGCCAGACCGGAACCACCTGATGATGGACGAACCGGAGAGAGAAAAAGGAGGTTGCGTCCCCTGGTGCAGCTTAGCGATTTTGACGCCATACGTATTGTTGCCCATTCCCGAGATTAGTTTGATACATGATAATGGCTGACAACCGGGGTCGGACTCAAACGCATTTTGATCTGAATGATGACTGAAGG
>CAZYVH010000088.1:1463-4598 GCA_964650905.1 uncultured Wenzhouxiangellaceae bacterium
GGCTGACAACCGGGGTCGGACTCAAACGCATTTTGATCTGAATGATGACTGAAGGTGGCTGACGCGTTTGAATCTGACCCCTGTGACCCCCGTGGTTGGGGTCGGACTCAAACGCATTTTGATCTGAATGATGACTGAAGGCGGCTGACGCGTTTGAATCTGACCCCTGTTATGCGGGTCACAGTCGATCCTTGATTTGATAGTAAAGCACGCCGAGCGCCACCATCTGCTTTGCGAACAGGCGGGCGCCGGGTATGAGTACCGGTTTGATGTCAGCAAATACGTCGAAACGTTCACATGTTCCCGCAACCGCATCGGCCATGATCTGCCCGGCGAGATGGGTTACGTTGATGCCGTGGCCGGAATAGCCCTGGGAATAAAATACATTGGCCGATATTCTTCCCAACTGTGGCACGCGATTGAACGGTATACCCACCTTGCCGCTCCAGGTGTAATCGATCTTTGTTTTTGCCAGTTGGGGATAGATCCTCAGCATTTTTGAAGTCAACAATTTACCGATGACTTCAGGATCGTCGCCAGCATAATTGCAGCGCGCCCCGAACAGCAGCCGTTTGTCAGCGCTGAGACGGAAATACTCCAGCACAAAGTTTGGGTCACATACGGCCAGGTCTTGCGGATTGATACACGCCACCTGTTCCCGCGTGAGCGGTTCGGTCGCGATGATATAGCTGCTGACTGGAAACAGGCTGCCGCGCAGTTTAGGCTCGATAAAATGATAGGCATTACCGGCAATCACGACCTTATCAGCGGTGACCCAGCCCTGAGCGGTGATAACACGGGGTCTGTCACCATGTTCAATCCACAGCACCGGAGATTGCTCATAAATGGTCGCACCCTGGGACACGGACGCCTGTGCCTCACCGATACACAGGTTCAGGGGGTGCAGATGGCCGTTACCCATGTTCAGCAGGGCGCCTATATAAACTTCAGTGCCAATTGTGGCGGCCGTCTCCTGCCTGGATAACAGTTTGTACTCATGCGGGAAATTGTTTTTCACCAATGCTTCCAGTTCAATTTGGAAAGCACGCAAATGGCGTTGCTTGATGGCCACATCCAGATAGCCCCACTTGAGGTCACAATGAATATCGTAGGTCTTGATCCACTGACGTATGATGTCGTGCCCGGCCCAACGCATCTCCCACATGATCCGTTCACCCTCACGGCCCAAGTGCCGGGCAATTTTCTCCTCGGCGGATATACCGCCGATGATCTGACCGCCGTTGCGTCCTGTCGCTCCCCAACCCACCTTGTTGGCCTCAACCACGTGCACCTTGTAACCACGCTCCGCCAGGTGCAAGGCGGTTGATATCCCGGTGAACCCAGCCCCGACAACGCAAACATCAGCGTCATGTGCTCCGCGTAACGGCGCATAATCGGTGACCTTGTTAACGGTGGCGGCGTAATAGGAACCGGTGTGTGGCTGTTCTTGGTCCAACATATTTTATCTATTGACTGTTTTTAGTATTTTGTGACTGGCGATACTGCGCTGGGGTTTGCCCATTGGCTTTTTTGAATGCCGCATAAAACGAGGAGTTGGAATTAAAACCAACTTCAAATGCGACACTCAATACCGATTGATGCCGGCCATTTTGCTTATCCAGCAGACCTTTTGCATATTCGATTCTGTACTGATTCAGATAATCAAAGAAATTCATACCAATCCCGGAATTGATCACCTGTGATAAGTGATTGACTGAACACCCCACCATGGATGCCAGTTTCGGTAGGGTTAAATCCGCCTTTCGATACACTTTTTCAAATCGCATTAATGTTTCAAGCCGACACTTATAACTGTCCATTTGTGCAGCGTTCAGGCCTGACTTGTTATATTTGCGCTCCAGCGCAGTGTTTACAGGACGCATAACGTGGGAAGTGTCGTAATAATCCAGAATCCGGTCAGCCCCAGCGCCAGCTATCGTCACAAATTCAGCGCCGAAAAACGTATCCTCACGAGTGGGTTTGAGCGACGATACCTTGTACTGAAATGCGGCAATGTTTTCACCGGTCAGGATTTCGCCAACGAGTTCGAAGCGTTGATTGCTTGATGCAAAATATCCCACCAGTCTGTCAAGTAGCTCTTCACGGGAAAACTTTTGATTATCGGGCATGTCACAGTAGGTACCGTCGTGGTTCAGATGATAGGCCACCCCCCTGGCGTCATGATGATTCCAGGCATAAAAATAGCTATCAACAAACTCCTCTGCGTGCAAACGGGTTCCTTCACTCAGTAAAACAGGTGCTTACATCGTATACCAGCTTCAACACAAATGTCACACAAACCCGGGGTCAGACTCAAATGCACATAAACCGATGTGATGTTTGAACAGCATTTGGTGCATTTGAATCTGACCCCTGACCGATAGACCGGGGTCAGACCGGGGTCCGATTCAAATGCGCCTGGCTATGTGTGATGTACCCTTTCTGTTTGCTGCATTTGAGTCTGACCCCTTTTTACAGCACTTGACTCTGACCCCAGATTCTTTACTCTGAGTTCAGCAGTAAACACACGATTTGGTGACTCATATGGAAATTTGGACGGGTGGTTGTCTTTGTGGAGCAATACGCTATAAAGCCAGTGTGAGTACATCGGAAAATTTGTATTGCCACTGCCGCATGTGTCAGCGCTGGACAGGGAGCGTGGTCGCATGTAGTGCCATTATCCCCAAGTCTGCATTGAAGATAACAAAGGGCGAGCCAAAATATTATCGATCTTCGGGCTTTGTAGAGCGGGGTTTCTGCCCGGATTGCGGATCGCCATTATTCTATCGTCCGATCAAAGACGACTGGCTGGCGATCCAGACGGGGACATTGGATAATCCTGAGTTGGCACCGCCCGTGGGTCACTATGGTGTGGAAGGTCGCATAAGCTGGCTTAAGATTGAAGACGATCTGCCATGTGAGCGAACCGAGGATGACGAATGGTTCCAAAAACGGCGTGCAGAGCACCATTGCCCGGGGTTGGGCTCAAACTCGGGGTCAGACCGGGGTTAGACCGGGGTCCGATTCAAATGCGCCTGGCTATGTGTGATGTACCGTTTCTGTTTGCCGCATTTGAGTCTGACCCCTGTTTTACCAAATAATTTCAACCGGATAAGCCGAAAACTGCTGGTCGAT
>CAZYVH010000088.1:4698-12407 GCA_964650905.1 uncultured Wenzhouxiangellaceae bacterium
GACCCCTGTTTTACCAAATAATTTCAACCGGATAAGCCGAAAACTGCTGGTCGATACTGACTATGCTCATTGACTCGCTAATGGCCTGTGAGATCAATAAACGGTCAAAAGGGTCGCGGTGGTGAAAAGGTAGGTCAGCCAGGGTTTTACAGTGCCCGGTTTCAATTTCCAGCCATTGGATTCCGTTGGATTGCATTTCATTTTCAATCACAGTCAGCCAGTTTTTCACCAACACCAATTTCCCGAGACTAATCTTTATCGTCATTTCCCAAAGACTGGCCTTGCTGAAAAATAGTAGATTTTCCTGGTTTACAAAGACTTCCCTGGCTCTTTCACCCAGTCTCTGGTCACCACTAATGAGCCAAATGAGTGCGTGAGTATCCAGCAACAGCTTCATTGCATATATTCTGAAAAGTCGTCCAGGGGGGCATTGAAGTCTTCGTTCATTGCGATAAGCAGGCCTGGTTGGCCACCTATGTGACGTTCCGGTCTGGCTCCCGGCAATACGTCCAGACGGATTAAAGGCTTCTTACCCTTGGCGATAATGATTTCCTCACCCTTCAGGGCAGCCCGAATGAGACGTGACAAATGTGTCTTGGCTTCATGAATGGTAACTTGTTTCATGTAATGTGACCTGCACCTGATATATGACTAAGTTACATGACTAAGTTATGCATTTCAAGACCGGGGTCAGAGTCAAACAGATTGGGGTCAGACTCAAATGCACATAAACCGATGTGATGTTTGAACAGCATTTGGTGCATTTGAATCTGACCCCTGACCGATAGACCGGGGTCAGACCGGGGTCCGATTCAAATGCGCCTGGCTGCGTGTGATGTACCGTTTCCGTTTGTCGCATTTGAGTCTGACCCCTGCCTGCCCTGAGCCTCAACCCTGCTGGCGATGACCACCAGGAGTACGGTGAGTATGCCGGAGGCGGCTGTTATCCAGAATATGCAGCTAATGAGGAAGTCGAAAAGTCCTTCGATGCCATAGGTCTGGGTGTAGCTTGCCGGGTCGTCGTACCACGGCAGAAAAAAGACGGCGATGAAGCCGACGAGTGTCATGGCGGCGAACATCCACGCCATTCTTTTCGTATCACCCAGAGCCAATCCGGTTTTCGAATTCACGGGATGGTTCAACGGGTCGGTCTGCGCCAGGCCACCGAACTTTCTCTTGAAGATGACATACATGACCGGCCCGGTCACCAGGGCCGCCATCCCACCCACAAAATAGTCGGTGCCGTTGATAAAAAAAGCAACAAAAATGATGATGAACGAAGGCACACACATCGCGATGAAGACCTTTGTCCCAACCGGAACCCTGAAGGGTCTGGGCAGATCCCCTTCTTTGACGCGCAGAATGCAAGCCGAGATAAAGATCAATGCATAGGCGGACATGAAGAGCATCACATCCACGACCACGATCACACCAAATGGAAACATACACACAATCAGGCTGAAGATACCCAACGACAGCACCGCGATATAGGGAACACCACGATCCTTGCTGCACTTGACAAGTAGCCTGGGAGCCAGATTGTCTTCGGCCAACGCAAAGAAGCCCCTCGAGCCGGATGCTATATAGGTATTGAATATCGAGAATTGGGCGATGATCGCTATGAATACAAAAAACACTGCCAGAGCCGGCGCCACCTGGGTCACGACATCACCGTAGGACAAGCCGCCTTCCGAGGCCCATTCACTCCATCGTCCCAGTGAAGCGAGGCCACCCATCGTCGGCAGTATGTATACCGCCATGATCAGCGGCACAGTGATCATGGTCGCCCTCGGGATCACCTGCGGGTTCTTGATTTCCCCGGCGACCGTCGACATCGACTCATAACCGGAGTACACCCACATACCTATGGCGAGCCCGTATCCGATACTTTTCAGCAGGCTTTGATCCGGTGGAATGAACGGCACAAAAGGGTTTGTCTGCCAATGTGCAAAGCCCACCGCGGCAACCAGCGCGAAGGCTGCGAGCACGAGAACGGAAATGATCGTACTGACCGCGCCCACATCCCTGATACCCCGGATATTGATATAGGTAAAAACGATGACGATGGAGGCCTTGAACAGGTACTCCTCCAGCCCTGTAAGGTGCAGAACCGAACCCAGGTAGGAGCCGGCAAGCACGACATAAAGCGTATTGTCGAAGTAGACGGAGATGGTCCGCCACCAACCGGCCTGGAAACCCCAGAATTCGCCGCAGGCGCGCTGTACCCACTTGTAATACCCACCCTCCTGCGGAAGCGCAGATCCGAGTTCCGCCGCTACCAGGCCCATCGGGGTGCTCCACAGGAAGGGCAACACGATCAGCATCACCAGCGTGAGTCCGGGCCCTGCCTGCGGGATCATCTCCTCGATCCCATAGGCGCCTGCTGCACACAGACAGAAGATCATAAAGACAACGGTGGATGTCTTCATCTCATATTGTTTTAAGCCATACTGTGCAGGATCTATCGTTAATGCAGTCTTTTTTGGAGTCGCCATCTTAATTGTTATTCCCGCTGACCTGTTTGAACTTCTCGCTAATTGATTGCATTTTCAGTACCGTTTCCCGCGCCAATGCCCTGGGATGATGGGTCAGCAAAATCTTTTGCAGATCCCGATCGATACGCTCGATCAGGTCTTCGTCATCAAGCGCACCCGATGCCGTCGGGTAATGGGCACCGAAGTAGCGCGAATTCCACAACTCACGGCGGCAGTATTTTGCCGTATGTGTGTTGGCGAGGTAGTTTCCACGTGGGCCTTCAGACCGTGTCAGGTCCAGGGCCAACATCTCATCATTCACCGCAATCCCCTGCCACATACGGCGCAACTGTCCGGCCAGATCATCTCCCAAAAGTAGTCCGTGGAGAGAGAAAGTGATGCCCTCATCGAGACTTCCCATATAGGGGCAAATAGCCGGCCGGCTAAAAAACGCCTGCATCATATTGCTGGAAATCTCGGCGGCCGCGTCCTGATTGAAGCGACGGGCCAGGGAACAACCGGCGGTGCTGGTCATACGCGGAATTCCAAGGATTCGGGAGATCTCGCACATGGCCATCTCCGCCAGCGCCGATTGCGAAGGTGCTCCGATCGCCCCGGTGGCCACTTCCATGAAACTCGCATCGGATGAGCCGACACAGAAGGAGCCCTCACGTATGATTTGTGACAGTACCATCGCGGTCAGATCGGTTGCCAGCGCATGTACGACACAGCCCGCTATGGTAATCGGCGCAGACGCGCCACCGATCACGACGGTTCCCACAGTGATGGGTACACCTGCCTCCACCGCCGCGATGATCTGATCGGTATGGGTCTTTGCGTAATAAAGCGGCAACGGCGTTACCAGATGCAAAAAATAGGGCTTGCGGGCCAAGGCTTTGTAACCTCCCCGAATAGCTGCCGCCATGTCCGTTACCACGCCGAGTGATTCGGCGTACTCGCACAGGTAGATCAGGGGTTTAGTCGTGTTCTCAGCGAGCACTATAAATTCGTCGATCTCACCATGAATATTGGATTCCCCGACATTCTTGCACGTGACACACACGACATCGATATTCGGCAATGCGTCACTCACGCACGTCGCCCTCGCAAGGTCCTGCCGGTTACTTTCGCGGGCCTCGCCGGTCTTCTCGTCATATATCTTGATACAGGTCATACCCGGACAAAACCAGGTATGTTGGCTGTCAATCTCAATGAAGCCCGAGCCGTCGCGATCCCAAAGCCTGACACGCCTGGCGAGGCTGTCCAGTGATCGTCGAATGAGCTCAATGGGGAATTTGACCAGACCCCCGGGGGACACATCGCAACCCGCATCGCCAAGTCGCGCCATCAGCCGGGGCTCCGGATCAAAACCGACACCCGTCTGGCTCATCAGCTCAAAGGTGGCGTCGATGATGCGATTTGCATGTTCTTCAGTAAAAGGCGAATACGACGGCGTGGGCCCATGATGCAGCCCGGGATCGCCCGAAAGGAATTCATTTCCAGCAGCCTTCGCGCGTTGCACACGCTTGCGTCTTACCATGTTTGTTCCACCCCATGATCCCGGCAAAAGTTTATTGGTATATATGCCATATCATTCATCTGATCCATGTGTTTGCGGTGAGCCCCGGTACCGACTGGTGAAATGTCCGGGCTTGTTTATTCATGCTTCTTAATGTCTTCTTGCAACCATTCCATAAACACTCGAACCGGTGGGTGATTCAGCATGTCTTTGCGGCACACAAGCCCCCACTCCCCCAAACCTTCGGCATAGTGCGCCACGGGTTGAATCAATCGACCCGCTTTCAGATCCTTATCTGCAAAAGGCCCGTTGACCAGGGTAATTCCTTCTCCATCCATAGCCATTTCAAGTGCGATAACGGTACTGTCAACACTGATCGAGTGATTCGTTTTAACATCATGAAGACCTGCCGAATCGAACCAGTCCTGCCACTGCCACGCCTCCGAGGTAATGGTCAATAGGGGATAGTTCAGCAAATCCTCAGGATCAAGTTCATCGCCATAATTTGAAATTAATCCTGGGCTGCACACGGGAAACAGTTTTGGCTGTATCAGCGGCGTCCAGTGCAGGTGCCCGGCGGGTGGTGTGTTACAGAATATCATACCGACATCGGCGTTGACTTCGTCGAAGTCCCGCTCGTGAATACTGGATAAAAGCTGTAGCTTGAGCACGGGATTGAGCGCCCTGAAGCGCGGTAGCCGATGGGACAGCCAACGCAGTGATACCGAGATATAGGTCTGTATGCGCAGCACGGACTGCCGGGCACTGCGCCGGATCGCTTCGCTGCCGCTTATCAGTGTTTCCAACGCTTGCCGGGCGACCGGGTAAAAGCGTTCTCCCTCGGGAGTCAGTACGGCCTGACGTCCCTGTCGTACGAACATTTTGACCCCAAGATTTTTTTCCAGGGATCGAATCTGGTGGCTGATCGCCGGGTGGGTCAGCTTCAATTCTTCGGCGGCCTTGCGGAAACTACCCAACCTGGCCGTGCTCTCAAAGCCTTTCAAAGCCTTTAACGGGGGTAGTTTGGGATAATTCAACGCTGTCACCATGCGAGTCATCACTCTGAAACGGGTTGTTGCCGGTATGAGCTAATGGTAATATTTATTTCCATCCAGAAAAAAAATCTCAGTTGATATTATGATTAATTATGAGCGATTATATGTTCTTATAGCACACAATGTCGACTGTCACATCATAACTAATGGAAATAAAGCTTTAAGGAAGGATGGCTATGTCTGATAAAAGAAATCTCCTGGCCCATGCCCAGATCGTTATTATTGGCGGTGGCATTGCCGGTTGTTCCATCGCCTACCACCTGGCCAAACGCGGTGTTAACGAGGTAGTTTTGCTGGAGCGCAAACAATTAACCTGTGGCACCACCTGGCACGCTGCGGGTCTTGTCAGTATGCTTTGGCCCACCCCGTATCTGACCAATCTGGCCAAATACACACATGAACTCTATGCTTCTTTGGAAGAGGAAACCGGGCAGGCCACCGGTTACCGACGCATTGGCAGTCTCTCTGTCGCGCGCACGCCAGAGCGTCTGGAAGAATTGCGCAGGACCTCCTCCATGGCCAGTGTTTTCGGGGTTGAGTCCGAGATGATTGATAACGAGCGTCTGGCCGGGTTCTACCCGGGTATCGACACCGATGGCATTTTGGGAACGCTTTATATTGAAAAAGACGGCCAGACCAACCCCATAGATACCACCGTGGCCTTGTCCAAGGGGGCTCGCAAATATGGGGCCAGGGTGATCGAAAATGTCAAGGTGGAGGAAATCCTTGTTGAAGACGGTCAGGCGGTGGGTGTAAAGACCGGGCAAGGCTCAATAGCTGCCAATAAGATAGTGTTGGCCGGCGGACTCTGGTCTCGGAATATCGCCGCAAAAATAGGCATCGATCTGCCGCTTTACGCCTGTGAACATTATTACGTGGTTACCGAGGATATGGATGGCATGAGTAAACGTCCGGTGCTGCGTGATTTTGACAAGGGTGTCTACTTCAAAGAAGACACTGGCAAGATACTGATGGGCTGGTTTGAACACAATGCCCGTGGTTGTCCCATGGATCGCATCGGTGAAGATTTCTGTTTTGACCAGTTCCCGTGCGACCTTGAGCATATGGAAGAGTACCTGCTGCGGGGTATGGGAACCCTGCCTGCTCTTGAGAAGACGGGTATACGTCTCTTTTTTAACGGCCCCGAAAGCTTCACGCCCGATAATCTGCATTTGCTGGGGCCAACACCTGAAGTAGATAATTTTTTTGTCACCTGTGGTATGAATTCCAAGGGCATTGGCGCCGGTGGCGGTATTGGAAAAGTGATGGCGGACTGGGTTATCGACGGCTATCCGCCGGGCGATATCTGGGAATGCGACGTGCGCCGCCATCACCCGGCACAGCGTGAGCAAAGCTATGTCGAGGCGCGTATTCCCGAGGCCCTGGGTCATACCTACGCCATGCACTGGCCCTTTTATCAGTACAAAACCGCCCGTAACCGTATTCAATCACCCCTACACGAGGTACTTAAAAAACAGGGTGCCTGTTTTGGTGAAGTGGCTGGATACGAGCGCCCCAACTGGTTTGCACGCGGTGGCGCGAAAGCTGAATACCACTACAGCTATAAACGCCAGGACTGGTTTAAGTTTTACGCCGAAGAGCACATGGCGATGCGAACGAACGTGGGTATTTACGATATATCCTCGTTTGGTAAATTTGAGGTTACAGGAAAGGATGCCGGAAAGGCGCTGCAGTGGGTCTGTGCGGGAGATGTTGAGGTGGAGCCCGGTACGCTTGTTTATACCCAGTGGCTGAATGAACGGGGCGGAATCGAGGCCGACGTGACTGTCTCCAGGACTGACCCGGAACGCTTTATGATTACCACCGCGATTGGTTCAGTTAACAAGGACTGGTGGCATTTAAAAAAACACCTGCACGGCAACGTGCAGTTAGGTGATATCAGCGCTGACTACGCCTGCCTGTCAGTACAGGGTCCCAATGCACGGGCCGTGTTGGAGAAGGTCGCCGAAACCGATGTCAGCGCCGACGGTTTTGCATTTGCCCATGGGCGATATGCCAGGGTCGCCGGTATACAGCTTTGGTTACAGCGTCTTTCCTATGTGGGTGAACTGGGCTGGGAATTGTTTATACCTGCCGGTGATGCAACCACGGTCCTTGCTGCGTTGCAGCAGGCCGGGGCGGAGTTTGGGATACGGAATGTCGGTCTGCACGCGGTCAATAGCCTGCGTCTGGAAAAAGGCTTCCGTCACTGGGGCCACGATATTGGTTACGAAGACAATCTTATCCAGGCCGGCCTCAGTTTTGCAGCCAGACCCGATGCCGGCCATTTTATCGGCCGCGATTCGTTTCTACAGCAAAAGGCCGCGGGTCTGCCCGACCGGCGTCTGCTGCAATTCAAACTGGATGACCCGGAACCACTGCTCTACCACAATGAACCGATTGTCATGGATGGGCGTACGGTGGGTTACCTGTCCTCGGGCATGTACGGTCACAGCGTGGGAGCGGCTATCGGAATGGGCTTTGTCGTGGCCCCGGCATTGAGCGCGGAGCGCATCAAAGAAGCAGCCTTTGAAATCGAAGTTGCCAAACAACGCTTTACCGCACAAGCTTCATTAAGGGCGCTATACGATCCTTCAGCAAGTCGTATGAAGATCTAGCGGGAACACAGAGGGTTGGGGTCAGACTCAAACGCATTTTGAT
>CAZYVH010000089.1:0-12401 GCA_964650905.1 uncultured Wenzhouxiangellaceae bacterium
CGTATGCAAAAAAAGTCTTTCCTCACCGGCCTGACCGGCAAGTTGCACACCTTCCTGTTTAAGCCGTCCCGCACACGTCTGCTGTGGTTCGTCCTGACCCTGATCGTTTTTGGTATCGCACTGGGTGGGCTGGATATTGATGGGGATGATGCCGCCGTGGCAGGCAAGGTGGTCGATATCAGCTTACCCGAGGAGCAAGAGTTTCAGACCTCGCCCGGCAAGCTGGACACGCCTGTTCTCGTAGATAACGAAACCCGGGCCTGGGAAAAAGTCACGGTACGCACCGGCCAGTCGTTGGATCTTATTTTTCACGAACAGGGGTTTAGCGCAAAAACGCTGCACGAAATACTGATGCTCAACGCGGATACGAAACAACTGAAAAAGATTCGACCTGGTGACCTGTTTGAGTTCCAGCGTAAAAAAGATGGCTCCCTGGAAAATATGCGCTATACCATCGATGAAGACCGTTACCTGCTGGTGTCCTACGCTGATGGCAAGGCCTCTGCCAGCACCCGGACCCGCGAGCTGTATACCCGGCAAGAGGAGGCCTCCGGCGCGATCAAATCCTCCCTCTTCGTGGCCGGCAAAAAGGCCGGTCTGAACGATGGCATGGTCATGAAGCTGGCCAACCTGTTTGGCTGGGATATCGATTTCGTCCTCGATATCCGTGCCGGCGACCGTTTCTACCTGCTCTATGAAAAAATCTACCGGGACGGCAGCTATTTGCGTGATGGTGAGATAATCGCGGCTACTTTCATCAACCAGGGAGAGAAGTTCCGGGCGGTACGCTTTGAGATCAATGGTAAGGCCGAGTATTTCGCCCCCGATGGCCATAATATGCGCAAGGCATTTTTACGTGCGCCGCTGAATTTCTCTTATATCAGTTCCAACTTCAACCCCAAGCGCTTTCACCCGATATTGAAACGGGTCAAGGCACACAATGGTATTGATTACAGGGCCCCCAAGGGTACACCGGTATACGCGGCGGGCGACGGTAAGGTCATCCGCTCGGCCTACAGCAGGTTCAACGGTAACTATGTTTTTATCCAGCACTCCAACAGCATCATCACCAAGTACCTGCATTTTACTAAACGCAATGTAAAAAAGGGCCAGCGTGTTAAACAGGGGCAAGTCATCGGTTACGTCGGCTCAACCGGTCTGGCACAGGCACCGCACCTGCATTACGAATTTGTCGTCAACGGTGTGCACCGCAATCCCCGCACCGTTCCATTACCAGAAGCGGGTGGACTAAAAGGGCAGCAATTGCTTGATTTTCAGAAAAGTGCGGCACCCGTGTTGTCCCAATTGGCGCGTCTTGAATCCGCTTCCATGTATGCCACCAGCCCATGAACGCCCCGGACATCAGCGAGACCTTGGTAATCGGCATGTTGTCCGGCACCAGTCGCGATGGTGTGGATGCCGTGCTGGTGAATATCAGGGCCGATAGGATGGATGTCCTGCACGCCATGTGCACCCCCTACCCGGCCGCCATCAGGCTGATGCTCGATCAACTGGCAGCGAGTGGCCAGCCACCGACCGATGCGGTGGCCGGACTGTTGGATGACAGCCTTGGCCGCCTGTTTGCCCGCAGCGCGCAAGACCTGGTGCGCGAAGCCGGTATGGAAATGCGTGATATCAGTGTCATCGGCTCACACGGGCAGACCGTCTGGCATGCGCCTGAGGGCAGCGACGGTGTCAGTATCCAGCTGGGCAAGCCGGAACTGATCGCCCGTGGCACCGCGACCACGGTGGTCGCCGATTTCCGCAGCACAGATATCCGGGCCGGTGGTCAGGGTGCGCCATTGGCACCCTTGTTGCATCGTGAAATTTTTTATTCCGCAGACGAAAATCGTGCGGTATTGAACCTCGGTGGTATTGCTAATCTGACACTGCTGCCCGCAACTGGTGAGGTGAGTGGTTTTGACTGTGGGCCCGGCAATTGCCTGATGGACGCCTGGGCTAAACAACATTTGCAAAAAAGCTTTGACGACAGGGGCATCTGGGCCAGCAGGGGTAAGGTTGAGGAAAAAGTCCTTGAGTGTATGTTGTCGGATCCCTATTTCAAACGCCCGCCGCCCAAAAGCACCGGTCTTGAATATTTCAACCTGGGTTGGCTCGACTCCATTCTTGCGGGTTTCGGACCAGCCATAACCGATGTTCAGGCGACACTGGTGGAATTGACCACACGCAGTATCGCTACAAGTCTGTCTGGCTCCGGTCTGCCTGATCGTATGCTGGTTTGCGGGGGTGGTGTTCACAATGACTACCTGATGAGAAGCTTAGGCAACGCGATGCCGGATATTATCATCGAATCAACGGCTTACTACGGTGTTGATCCCGACTGGGTGGAAGGTCTGTTGTTTGCCTGGCTGGCAAGGGAAAGACTCAATCAGCGACTACATGATACAACGCCGATTACGGGCGCAAGACACGCGGTCATGTTGGGTGAGGTTTTTACAGCCGGGGTCACACAACCGGGGTCAGAGTAAACACCACCGGGGTCAGAGTAAATACTCCCGGGGTCAGAGTAAATACTCCCGGTTGGGGATTAGAACACAACCGGGGTCAGAGTAAATACTCCCGGTTGGGGATTAGAAAAAATTTACAGGTAATGGGAGTATTTACTCTGACCCCTAGTGCTTGACCCCCAGTGTCGCCTGGTGTCGCGGGCTAGTGCCGAAAATGCCGTATACCGGTAAACACCATCGCGATGCCGTGTTCATTGGCGGCCGTGATCACTTCATCGTCGCGCATTGAGCCACCCGGCTCGATCACCGCCCTGATACCGGCTTCGGCGGCCGTGTCGATACCATCCCGGAACGGGAAAAATGCATCCGACGCCATCGATGCACCGCCAAGGTCAAGACCGGCATCGGCGGCTTTGAAGCGTGCGATTCGAGCTGAATCAACACGGCTCATCTGGCCTGCGCCAACACCCAGAGTGCGGCCACCGGATGCATAGATGATGGCGTTGGACTTGGCCATGCGTGCAACTTTCCAGGCAAACAGCATGTCCAGCCACTGCTGATCGGTGGGTTGCTGTTCGGTTACACAGCGGCAATCATCCCTGTGCAGTTGGTCAAAATCTTTTTGCTGCACCAGTAAACCACCGGAAACCCGCTGAAGGTGCAGGCTGTTGCGATCCTGCACAAAGCTGTCAGCAAGCAACAGACGCACATTGGTTTTGCCAGCAAATTTTTCGCGTGCGCCGTCACTGAAACCCGGTGCGATCACAACCTCAACGAATTGCTGTTCAACAATGGCCGCCGCCGTTACCCCGTTGAGTGGTTGGCTGAAGGCGATAATACCACCGAAGCTGGAAACAGGATCAGTAGCAAACGCCCTTTGATAGGCCTGGGTATTATCGGCGCCGGTGGCAACACCACAGGGATTAGCGTGTTTGACGATCACACAGGCGGTTTCATCCCTGAACTGGCTGACGCATTCCATGGCCGCATCCGCATCGTTGATGTTGTTGTATGAAAGCGCCTTGCCCTGCAACTGCTCAGCTGCAGCGATACCTTGAGGCCTGGTGCCGGATTCAACATAAAACGCGGCGGTCTGGTGTGGGTTTTCGCCGTAGCGCAAAGCTTGCCGGCTTTCAAATTGCGGGGTGAAGCAGCCAGGCAACAATTGCGGGTGTTCAGCGTCATCAACCCGGCGGCTCAACCAGGCTGCAACCAGACCGTCATAGCGGGCGGTATGGGCGAAAGCCTTGGTGGCCAGCTTGAATCGTTTATCCTGTGTCACTGAACCGGTGGCTGCCAGCTCGTCTGCAACGCTTGCGTAGTCCTGTGGGTTAACCACTACCGTCACGCGCTGGTAATTTTTGGCTGCCGCCCGCAACATGGCCGGGCCGCCGATATCAATGTTTTCGATGGCGTCCTGGAGACTGCATTCCTCATTGGCAGTTACCGTCTCAAATGGATAGAGGTTGACGATGACCACATCGATCGGCGGAATGTCCTGTGTTTGCATGACCGCAGCATCTTGCTCGCGTCCGAGTATACCGCCATGGATACGCGGGTGCAGGGTCTTGACGCGGCCATCCATGATCTCAGGGAAACCGGTATGTTCGTTGACCGCCTTTACCTTCAGACCGGCCTTGGACAATAATTTGTGGGTGCCACCGGTGCTTAAGATGCAAAAACCAAGGCCCTGTAATTGTTGGGCAAGGTCGACGACGTTGGTTTTGTCGGAAACACTGATCAGTGCAAAACGCTGACCAGGCCCGGTTTTTTTGTGACCGATCATGCTACGGGTGCAGACACGTGATCTTGCCCCGATGCGCGCTGATCTTGTAGCGTTGCATCTTGGTACGCAGTGTGTTGCGGGTGATACCGAGCATACCGGCAGCGCGCGACTGGTTGCCGTCGGTGCACTTGAGTATCTCTTCGATCAATGGTGGTTCAATTTCTGCCAGCAACATCTGGTAGAGGTTGGCTGGCTTGGTACTGCCCATGTCCTGAAGGTACCTGCTAATAGTCGTTTGTACGTGTTGTCGCAGTGGTATGGGTTGTTCTGAATGTGATCGCATGGTGTGTTGGGGTATTGCTTCTGTAAACGTTATTTGGGTGGTTTTCCAGCCCGTTTCCCGGCCTGTTTTTTAAGCCGGTTTCTGATAGCTGATTTTGATTGAACACTAACATATTTGTGCTAAACAAAACACGCGCTTTGATAAATAAATTACAAAAACCGGATCTCAAAGCCACTCGCCGACTCACCCGGGTCGACGAACTCAAGTAAAATCGGCAACAGGGTATCGCTTGCCAAACCGGAATGTGTATCCGCACCGTGACGTAAATACGCCGCTGGCTGCAAACGGCGTCGCGCGACCGGTTGGTTAGCAGCATTAAACAGGGTGAGTTCAAGTTGCGGAAAGGCCTGTTTTTGGGGTGCCAGGCTAATGAAAGTCAGGCTCAGCACAAGAATGCCGGTGCGTGTTGGGTGAGAATGCATGTCGCGACTGATCAGCTGGATTTGATCCGGAAGATGAAGTAAACCGGCTTTTTTTACCGGTGACCAGCCAGCTTTTTGCATCCAGATGTTTATACGAGGAATTTGCAGCAACGGTTCACGAAACGTCCAGAGTGCATTCACACCGGTCAGTACCACCAACAAAATCATGGCCGCAGTCCAAACCCGGTGCAGCGGGTCATGGTCACCCTCAGTGAGCCGGGAAGCGGTCGTTCGTGGCGCTGGGTCTGAGTACAAGTACGCCTTCAATGTCAGTCCTGCTCAGCTTGTGTTTCTTCTTGTGTTTCATTTTGACTGGTGAGATAACGAAACCGCTCAAGGTTTGTTTGAAAACGAGTACGGATGGTTTCCCCCTGTTGGTCCAGTCTGGCCAGTTTGCGTTTGTCACTGGACAGTCTCGCGTAGAGTTTGTCAACTTCCTGACGTTGCTCATCACTGATCACCTGTCCGGCGCGTTGTTGGTCGGCCAGGTCCCTGAGCTGACTCCTGATTGCGGCCTTTGTGCTGTCCATCGACTGCTGGTTGATTCTCAAGTCATAGGCCATTTGTGAGAGTTCCATCTCAAGTTCATGCTGAATGTCTTCTTCAGATTTGTACTGTAGCAGTAAGTAACGGTCTGCCTGACGCCGGCGTTCTTCCACCGAGATCAACGGAGCCCTTCCCTCGGACTTCTTTTCCTCCTTCATGACCACATCTGGCGGCACATCGCCCTTTTCGACGTGTTTAATGACGAGCCCGGCGTCATTAACGACGTCATAGGGAAGGCCAGCGTATTCCGCTGGCACGCTCTCACCGAAATGAAGATTGCCTTCCTTGTCACGCCAGCGGTAGGTATCTGCCGCCACAAGCGTCGGCAGAAACACGATGAAAACAAGCAAACCCGTGATGATTCTAGACACCATAAATACTACGATAACGCCGAATAGCCCCGATGTCGATATTTGCAACAGACCTGCGCTCGAGGAAAACAATCAGGTCATCCAGACCGGCAATCGCAATGACCGGAATCGCGAATTTATCCATCACTTCCTGGGCAGCAGATCGGTCACCACGACCACGCTCCTGGCGGTCCAATGCAATCGCGACCCCACACGGATGTGCACCCGCTTGACTGATCCAGGCGATAGACTCACGCACCGAGGTTCCCGCCGAAATGACATCGTCGGTGATCAGCACACGACCCCTGAGTGGTGCCCCGACCAACGCCCCGCCTTCGCCGTGGTTTTTTGTCTCCTTGCGGTTGTATGCAAAAGGGATATTTCTCCCATACTGGCTACTGAGTAATATGGCTATCCCGGCGGCCAGTGGTATGCCCTTGTAAGCCGGCCCGAATAACATGTCAAATTCGATCGCTGAATCGAGTATGGCCTGTGCATAACACCCGGCGAGGATTTCGAGGCTGTGGCCATCGTCGAAGCCACCAGCATTGAAAAAATATGGGCTGACACGTCCGGACTTCAGGGTAAACTCACCGAACTTGAGATTGCCACGGGCCATGGACAGTTCAAAAAATTGCTGTTTGTAACTTAGCCCGGACATTTTACTAAGGATCTGGGAATTGCGCTGTAACTGGCAAAACAGTTTGGTTGATCGTTCGAAGCAGCATAGCCGTAGCTAGGCTGCGAGGAGGATCGGCCGAAATGTGAAGCCAGATACTGTGCAAAAACGGATAGGATAAACGGCATTTTTTGGAAATCAATATAAGTATACATAATCATTTGTTTTATATGAAAATTAATCATTTTACTGTCCGCCTTGGTGAAATGTCCGGGTTAGCATGGTTGGAGTATCTCGCGTGATGGGGGCGATGACAAGATTGTTATAGGCGGTTATGCTGGCCGCCTGCATTTTTTAACAACAAGTAAATGATGTCTTATGCGAATTATCAGTATCAATACCAATGGTATCCGGGCCGCCGCCCGCAAAGGTTTTTTTGTCTGGATGGAGCAACAGAAACCCGATGTGGTCTGTATCCAGGAGACCAGGGCGCAACAACACCAGCTCGGTGACCCGGTCTTCTCGCCCGCCAGTTACCAGCGATACTTTCATGATGCACAAAAACCCGGTTACAGTGGCGTTGCAATTTACACCCGTCACCTACCCGACAGGGTCCACCATGGTATAGGCTGGCACGTGATGGACAATGAAGGCCGCTGGTTGCAGGCTGATTTTGGCAAGCTGAGTATTATTTCCCTGTACCTGCCATCTGGTTCGTCAAAGGAGTCGCGTCAGCAGGTCAAGTTTCAAACCATGGATTACCTGCAAACCCGGCTTGTGGAAATGGCCGCCACGGGGCGTGACTACATCATCTGCGGAGATTGGAATATCGCGCACCGGAAAATTGATATTAAAAACTGGCGTGGTAACCAGAAAAACTCCGGTTTTCTGCCCGAGGAGCGTGCCTGGATGGATCAGTTGTTCGGTCCGCTGGGCTGGGTGGATACGTTTCGTGCGATCGAACCTGGTGAACATCAGTACACCTGGTGGTCAAACCGGGGCCAGGCCTGGGCCAATAATACCGGTTGGCGGATCGACTACCAGGTCGCCACACCAGCTATCGCCGCCAGTGCCCACACGGTTGATATCTACAAAGCCGAACGATTTTCGGACCACGCGCCACTGATCATCGACTACCGCTACCCTATCGGCAGTGCGGAGAAACCTGCTTGAACACGATGGCCCGTTCCTGGCGGGAAATACTTGTTAACCGCAAGATGGTTAGCTGTATTTTCCTCGGTTTCTCTTCGGGTATGCCGCTCTACGTCCTCATCCAACTCGTGCCGGCATGGTTGCGCAGCCATGATATTGATCTGGCAACTATCGGGCTTTTCGCGCTGGTTTCATTGCCCTACACATGGAAATTTGTCTGGTCCCCGCTGCTGGACCGTTACAAGCTGCCATTCCTGGGCAGGCGCCGGGGCTGGGCGTTGCTGACGCAGGTGGGTCTGTTTTTTTCAATTGCCGCCCTGGGCCAGTTTGACCCTTCAAGCTCTTTGCGGGCGATAGTTGTGACGGTATTCATTGTTTCATTTTTTGGTGCCAGCCAGGATATTGTCATTGATGCCTACCGACGCGAGTTGCTGGCGGATGATGAACTGGGCACCGGAAACTCCTTTTTTATCAATGCCTACCGTTTTTCATCGCTGATACCCGGCTCGCTGGCGCTCATCTTGTCCGACCACCTGTCCTGGTCATTGGTTTACTGGATAACAGCAGGGTTCATGGTCGTGGGTATGGCAACCACGCTGGTTGTCAGGGAAGTCAGCGATGACACGCTGGCGCCCGCTTCTTTACGCGAGGCCATCGTGGAGCCTTTTACAGAATTTTTTACACGTGGTGGCCTGGGTGGGGGTCTGGCCATTCTCGCCTTTATGTTTCTGTACAAACTGGGTGATAATATGGCGACCGCATTGGCGACGCCGTTTTATCTCGACATGGGCTTTAGCCGTACCGAGATCGGTTCAATCGCCAAAATTGCAGCACTTTGGTCGGTCATCGCCGGCGGTATCCTGGGTGGTCTGGCGATGTTGAAACTGAGTATCAACCGGGCGTTGTGGGTGTTTGGCTTTATTCAGATGTTGACGATACTCGGCTACGTCTGGCTGAGTACGGTTGGTCACTATCCGCTGGGTTTGTTCATTGTTGTCAGTGGTGAGTACCTGGGTGTCGGCCTGGGGGCCATCGCCCTGACGGCCTATATGGCCCGCGAAACCAGCAAGGCCTTTACAGCTACCCAGTTCGCGCTGTTCAGCAGTTTCATCGCGGTACCCAGGACCTTCGCCAATGCTTCAACGGGCTTTATAATTGACGCGATTGGCTATACGCAATTTTTCGTCGTCTGTACGCTGGCCGCGATGCCGGGATTGTTACTACTATTCAAGGTTGCACCATGGAATCATGCCAAAAACTGAAAGTCCTTATTATCGGTAATGGCGGTCGTGAACACGCGCTGGCCTGGCGTGTGGCACAATCGCCGCAGGTGGAGAGCGTATACGTTGCACCCGGTAACGCCGGTACCTCACTGGGGGACGGCATGCAAAATGTGCCGATCGCTGTCGGTGACACTGAGGCCCTGCTGGATTTTGCCCGCGATGCGGGTGTCGGCCTGACCATCGTCGGCCCTGAGGCGCCTTTGGTGACCGGTATTGTTGATCGTTTTACAACTACCGGCTTAGCGTGCTTTGGCCCGAGCGCGCTGGCCGCGCAACTGGAAGGCTCCAAGGCTTTTGCCAAGGACTTTATGGCCAGGCATGCGATTCCAACGGCTGCCTATGGCAACTTTACAGACCTGGATGCAGCCATTGATTTTATCCACCAGCACGGTGCGCCCATTGTGGTCAAGGCCGATGGTCTGGCTGCCGGTAAGGGTGTCATCATCGCACGAACAGTGGCTGAGGCCGAAGCTGCAGTCAAAGACATGCTGGCCGACAACGTCTTTGGTCAGGCAGGCAGACGGGTGGTCATCGAGGAATTTCTTGAAGGCGAGGAAGCCAGTTTTATCGTCATGGCCGATGGTGTACATATACTGCCGCTGGCCACCAGCCAGGATCACAAGGCACGCGATGCGGGCGACCGTGGTCCAAATACCGGTGGTATGGGCGCCTATTCACCGGCACCGGTGATCGATGAAGCCCTGTTTGCAAAAATC
This sequence comes from uncultured Wenzhouxiangellaceae bacterium, assembly GCA_964650905.1. Classification (GTDB taxonomy): domain Bacteria; phylum Pseudomonadota; class Gammaproteobacteria; order Xanthomonadales; family SZUA-36; genus SZUA-36. Next base: position 9,626 of record CAZYVH010000089.1, read on the forward strand.
ATGCAAACTGTTATCCGTCCTACCATCGAAGGTATGGCAGATGAAGGCATGCCTTTCAAGGGATTTTTGTATGCCGGTCTGATGATTTCACCCGACAGTGGGATCAGCGTGCTCGAGTACAATGTGCGTTGCGGTGACCCGGAGACACAGCCGGTGATGATGCGTCTTCAATCGGACCTGGTGGCACTTTGTCTGGCTGCGATCAACGGTAACCTGGACCAGGTGACCGTTGCCTGGGACCCACACCCAGCGCTGGGTGTCGTGATGGCAGCGGCCGGGTATCCCGGCAATTACAGCAAAGGCCACGTCATAGATGGGCTGGCCGGGGCCGGGGCGGACAATATCTGTGTTTTTCATGCTGGCACCCAGCTGGAAAATGACCGGGCGGTTACAAGCGGTGGCCGGGTACTGTGTGTCTGCGCACTGGCTGACAGCATCACCGAAGCGGCTGCCCGAGCGTATGCAGGCTGCAAAAAAATACACTGGGACGGTGCTTTTTACCGCCCGGACATCGGTCATCGGGCCATCAGCCGGGAAAAATTTTAAGTGGAAAATTGTTAAACATGGATGTCTCACACTTACTCGACAGTCTCAATGAGGCACAGCGCGAGGCGGTTACTACCGATGCACAAAACACGCTTGTGCTGGCCGGTGCCGGCAGTGGCAAAACCCGGGTTCTGATACACCGTCTCGCCTGGTTGATCCAGGTTGGGCACATACCACCTATGAGTATCCTGGCGGTCACTTTCACCAATAAGGCCGCCGGACAGATGCGTGAGCGTGCACAGGACCTCTTACAGGTTTCGGTGCGGCCCATGTGGATCGGTACATTTCACTCGATTGCCCACCGGCTGCTGCGTATGCACTGGCGTGAAGCCGGTCTCAATGAAAACTTCCAGATTCTGGATTCTGACGACCAGCATAGGGTGCTGCGCCGTCTGATCAAGGAAGAAGGCCTCGATGAGAGCCAGTGGCCGGCGCGTCAGGCACAGTGGTATATCAACGCCCGCAAGGATGAGGGTTTGCGCTTCGATGCTATCGAACACATGAATCACCCGGTTACGGCGATGTGGGTGCGCATTTACGAGATATACCATGCTTATTGTGAGCGTGCCGGTCTGGTGGATTTTGCAGAACTGCTGTTACGCGCGCATGAACTGTGGCTCAAAAACCCTTCACTGCTGGCCCACTACCGGGCACGTATGAGCCATCTGCTGGTGGATGAATTCCAGGACACCAACGCCATCCAGTACGCCTGGATACGAATGCTTGCAGGAGAAGATGGCTGCGTGCTGGTGGTCGGCGATGATGATCAATCCATATACGGCTGGCGCGGCGCACAGGTTGAGAACGTGCAACATTTTGTGCGTGACTTCCAGCAGGTGACAACCATCAGGCTGGAACAGAACTATCGCTCGACTGCGACCATCCTGGACGCCGCCAACGCGGTGATCGCCAAAAATGAGGACCGCATGGGTAAAAAGCTCTGGACCACCGGGGACAAGGGTCAACCCATCACTGTGTATGCCGCGTTCAACGAACAGGACGAGGCCCGTTTTGTTATCGAGCAGATTGAGCAATGGCTGGCCAGGGGCCGGCGTGCCGATGAAGTTGCCATCGTCTACCGGACCACGGCCCAGTCGCGCTTGTTCGAGGAATACCTGTTAAAGGCGACCATTGCGTATCGCGTTTATGGTGGTTTGCGCTTTTTTGAGCGGGCTGAGGTCAAAGACGCGCTGGCCTATTTGCGTATGATTCAGAACCCGAACGATGATGCCGCCATGGAGCGCGTGATCAATACCCCGAACCGGGGAATCGGGCAGAAAACCCTCGCGGTGCTGCGTCTGCAGGCACGTCAGAGTAGCTTGCCACTGTGGCAGGCTGCACAGGAATGTATACGGCAAAACAGCTTACCGGCCAGAGCGCTCGGAGCGGTACATGGTTTTATGCAACTGGTCACCGAATTGCGTGAAAGCATGGGTGAATGGACCCTGGGTAACCAGATGCAGGGGGTGATCGAACAAAGCCAGTTGGTGACGCACTATGAAAAAGAAGCACGTGAAAAGATGGAATCCAGGGTGGAAAACCTGCGTGAACTGGTAAATGCCGCTGAAGCTTTTGTTCTGCCGTCGGAGGATGAGGATGCCGGTATGACAGCCCTGCAGTCATTTCTAGGTCATGCTGCTCTGGAAGCTGGTGAAACGCAGGGTGAGGCCTGGGATGATTGCGTCCAGTTAATGACCATGCATTCGGCCAAGGGCCTGGAGTTCCCGCAGGTATTCATGGCCGGGATGGAAGACGGTCTCTTCCCGCACCAGCGCAGCGTCAAAGAAGCTGGTGGCAGGCTCGAAGAGGAACGCCGCCTGTGCTACGTGGGCATGACCCGTGCGCGTGAACATCTGTGTCTGAGCCACGCCGAGGTCAGACGCATGTATGGCTCTGAAACCCATGCCCGGCCATCACGTTTTTTGACTGAAATTCCAGCGGAACTGGTCCGTGAGGTACGCCCACGTCTGCAGACACAACGTCCCTGGACTGGCCGCAAGGCACCTCAGCATACCAAATCCAGCACAACGATCAAACAGGACTGGCCCTTTCAACTTGGTGCAAGTGTGAGTCACCGCAAATTCGGATATGGCACGGTCATCAGTTTTGAAGGCTCCGGCGAACACACCCGCGTGCAGGTCAATTTCCAAGGTGCCGGCGCCAAGTGGCTGGTGCTGGCTTACGCCAACCTGGAAGCTGCATGAAGCCTAAGCTGGTAAATCTAATATGC
>CAZYVH010000090.1:0-10704 GCA_964650905.1 uncultured Wenzhouxiangellaceae bacterium
GCCTGGGCTTGAGCTTCCCTCGAGCCATAGCTACGGCTATGACCCTCAGTCCAGCACGGCGTCCAGTCGCATCTGTCTGGCGCCATCACCCGGAATACTGGTGAAATCTTCGGGTTAACGTCATTTCCCTGATCGGGCGACTCAGAATAACCGAAGCTGGCATGCAATTGCCACAAACCTGCGTCACCCGGACATAAGGACATTCTGGTGAGCGATGGTAAGATTTTCATATGGTTCATAAAAAACCTGATAAATACACACCGGTATATTGTTCATTGTGGCGTCGTTTGCTGTCTACGATTTACGATGGTGTGGTAATACTCGGTTTGTTGATGATCGCCTCGGCCATCGCGTTACCCATTGGTAACAGCAGCAAGTTTGCACTGCGGGATTTCTGGTTTACAGCCTGGTTGACTCTGGTTTGTTTCGCCTACCTCGGTGCCTGCTGGCATTACGCAGGGATGACTGTGGGTATGCGTGCCTGGCGACTCCAATTGATCACCGCAGACAAAGAAATGATCTCCTGGCCCATGTGTTTCATCCGCTTTGGCACGGCCATCGTTTCACTGGGATTGTTCGGTGCGGGTTTCCTGTGGTCACTTGCAGACAGGAAAAACCGCACCTGGCATGACCTGGCGGCCAATACCCTGTTGCTTAAAAATGTGGACTAACTGTGAATTCCAGCAACGTTGTACACAAAGAATGGTTTCATTGACCGGTTTAGGGAACCCACCTGGCACGCAACCGCAGTGGGTACTTACACCCAGGGACACGCCGTAAATACATCCATGTAGGCTCGATCGCAACATCCCTGTTGCTCACGGTCCCTGGATGTAAGTACCCACCACGGCTCATGGACAGACCAACGTTCAGTGGAATTATCATGCACTGGCACAGTGGCTTGTGAGGGGGTGTCATTATACGGTCCGCCTGAGGGCAATGAGAGCGACCACCAGGAGCACGAGCGATGGCATGGCAGTACTCAAGGCAATGGGCAAAGCATACGCCGCGGCAAGGTTTTGTGCAGTGCCATTGATGAGCATAAATAACCCACCCAGCACCATGCCGGTGAACAGGCGCATACCCAGGTTGGTGAACCTCGCGCTACCGAACAGAAACGGCATACCTCCAAGAACCAGCGCAATGACCAAAAACGGGTAAACAAGCTTTTCCCAAAAGGCTGACTTGTAAACCCTGTCATCCAGCCTGTTGCGCTGTAGATGATCCAGTTGATCCCATAATGCGCGCAGTGACAGGTACGCCGGGCGGGTCACCGCTGAGGCAAGTAACTCCGGTTTAATGCCGGTTTTCCAGGGGCGCCTGTCAAGCTTCACTGAAATGACCGCCTCAGGTTCGATATTAACTTCGGTAACCCCCTCGAGTGTCCACTGCCCCTGGTCAAAATAAGCACTTCGCGCACGTGTCACTTGTTGTAACCCGTCAGATGGATCAAAGCTGTAAATTTCAATTTCCTGAAAATTGATCGAGTGCCCGCTGCGATCAACCGTCATCAACGGTCTGCGTATGTTAATAACTTCATTGTCATCGCGCATCCACATACCCGTTGGCCCACCGACGATCAACTGGCCGGCCAACTGGCTCAGCCTGAAGGCACGTGCCTGCTGTTCAACACCCGGTGCAATCCACTCGCCGATGCACATGGCAGCAATCGTAATCATCATGACACCGGTCAGACCGGCAGCGGCAAGCCGTAACCTGGACACACCCGAAGTGCGAAAGACGATCAACTCGTTTGCATTCGCGAGGCTGCCAATACCCAGCAATGATCCCAGCAACGCGGCAATGGGGAAAACCTGGTACGCAGACCTCGGGCCAGTTTGCAAAACGAACCAAAATACGTCTGCAGTATTGTAACCGGCGGTAGAATCGCGCAACTCACCCAGTAAACTAAACATCATCAGTAACAGCGTCAGGCTGATCCACACGAGTAATATTCCCAGTATCGCAACCTTGCCGACATACCAGTCCACTCTTTTGATCACGCTAAAACTTCCCGGGCAGCAAATCTTCCTTGCTTTCCAACCCAGATAAAACCTGAGAACAGGAAAATGAAATGGACCCACCAAAGCCCGATGCCAACCGGCACTATGCCATCGCTAACCCACGAACGGCACAGGTACAGGATATTGCCATACAGTACGTAGACCAGGACACCCAGTATGATTCTTACGCCCCTGCCTTCACGCGGTTCTGAATGGGCCAGGGGTATGGCCAGTAAACAAAGGATAATGACCGAGATTGCCGGTGAGACACGCCATTGAAACTCAGCCATGGCCTTTAGGTCACCATCGCTGAGTAAATCCATTGATGACCGGGAAGTAATTTCATGGTCAGGTTTGCGGAACTCCGGCGCCGGTAAACGCAGATCATTGCGGTCAAAACTGAGTACACGCAAATCAGCTTGATTGGGTGCCATATCGGTCGCTGTTCCATCCTCAAGTATCAGGAAGTGTTCGCCCGTATGACTGTCCGCCCAGTATTTGCCTGTTTTTGCCACCCAAACCTGCTGCCTGGCAGGTTGGCGTTGATTGATGAATATATCTCTTAACGTCATACCATCGGCTTCGATAGAACCGGCGTAAATCACCAGTTCGCCATGTTTAAGCACATGAAATTGTCCCGGCTGCAAACCCCAAAGTACCGCTGAACGAAACGCTTTTTCAAGCTGATGTTCCGCCAGCCTGGCAGTTGCAGGTGTGACACCCAGTCCAAGAATCAGCAATATGGCGGACAACGGCAGGGTCAGGTGCGCCAGGGGGAGCAACAACTTTTTCCAGCCAAAGCCGCTGGAACGCATCACAGCCATCTCCTGGTCCTGGTAGAGACGGCCCAAACCCCACAAAACGGCGATGAAACCCGCGAGTGGCAGAACGCTATTTAAAATGGCCGGCAGATGTAGCAACAACTGTGTTCCCAGCAAACCGGCAGGCATTCTCCCATCTGCTATGTCATTGATCATGTTGCCCAGATAAGCACCCATGAGCACGACCATCAGGACAATACCTACAGCCAGTGTAATCCAGAGCCACTCTCTTAAAACATATTTTTGCAATGTGTTCAATTGTGATTTCTTTACTGCAGATAAAATGTACAATGCGCGATTGGTCTGCATTCTAGTGTACTGCATCGCACACATGGTGTGTTCAGAGGCCATGTGTACGATGCAGTACACTAGCAGGGTTAAACTGTTTTTAGGGTTGGGAGTTTTGGGGAGAAACCCACAAATGAAGTATTCACTTAACAATACAGCAGCAAACCAGGTCAACACAGAGTGTCTTGTCCTGGGTGTATATGATGGTTCTGCGCTACCACGGTCAACCGCGCTGACCGATACGGCCAGCAATGGCGCATTGCAGAAACTGATAGATTCCGGTGACATCAATTGTGACTGGAGATCGACAACCCTCGTGCACGGACTCAAGGGCGTTGCTGCCAGGCGACTGTTGGTCATCGGTTGTGGCAAGGCAGACAAATTCCAGCGGGAAAGATACGATGCGATATGTTCGAGTGCCGGAATGTTTCTGCACAAGCACGCCATCGATGAAGCCCATATCTGTCTGAACGAACTGCAAGCCGAACACAGTGACGCCTACTGGCGCTTACGCCAGGCGGCAGTGAACCTGAGCCGTGCCAATTACCGTTACACCGCAACCAAGGAACCCAAACAGGGTGACCCGGATCCATTGGCAAGCGCATCATTTCAAGCTTCTGACGATCTGCAACCGGCACTGAAAGAGGCCAGGGGGGTCGCAAAGGGCTACCTGCGTTCAAGGGAGTTGGGCAACCTGCCGCCAAATATCTGCACCCCGGCCTACCTGGCGGAACAGGCAAGTGAAATTGCCGCTGCTTGTGACAACACCAGTGTTGAAATCCTCGAGCAGAGAGACATGGAAGATTTAAACATGTCTGCTTTGCTGGCCGTCGCTCAGGGCAGCGCCAATACGCCACGATTGATCGTTCTCAGGTACCAGGGCACAGACGCTGACAGCCAGCCGGTAGTATTGGTCGGCAAGGGTATAACCTTTGATACCGGCGGTATTTCACTAAAACCCGGCGCAAACATGGAACAGATGAAGTTCGACATGGGCGGCGCCGCCAGTGTCATGGGTGCTTTTGAGGCCTGTGTCGAAATGCAGTTACCGATCAATCTCGTTGTCGTTGTCGCGTCTGCAGAAAATATGCCCGATGGCAATGCCTACAGGCCTGGTGACGTCATCAAATCCATGTCCGGCAAGACCATCGAAGTTCTGAATACCGACGCCGAAGGCCGCCTGGTTTTGTGCGATGCGCTCACCTACAGCCAACGATTCAAAGCAGCCGCGCTGGTCGATGTTGCGACCCTGACCGGCGCTTGCGTGGTCGCGCTCGGACACCATGCATCGGCCGTGATGAGCAAGCACGACGACCTCGCCGAAGCACTGGTCAAGGCCGGTGATGATGCGATTGATCGGGGCTGGCGGTTGCCACTTTGGGATGACTATCAAAGCCAGCTTAAATCCCCCTTTGCGGACATGAAAAATGTCGGTGGTCTGCCGGCTGGCAGCATCACCGCGGGGTGTTTTCTTTCGCGCTTTGCTGAAGATCAGCGCTGGGCCCATATCGATTGCGCGGGTTCTACCTGGAAATGGGGGCATGACAAAGGTTCCACCGGCAGACCCGTTGGCCTGCTGACCCAGTTTCTGATCAACCAGAGCCGCTCTGCTTCAGGCTAACCGTCATTGCCCCCTGCTGAAACCAATCAGGACACCTGCCAGGTTGATTTTTACCTGTTGAAAGAAGCCGCCCTCGGGGCTGCCCAATTCGCTTGCCGCCTGGCCCTGATGGCCTGGCAACAGAATCAGAAAGTCCTTGTCACTTGCGCGTCAGCTGCAGATATGCAGAAACTGGATGAACTCATGTGGCAACAACCACCGGGCCGGTTTTTACCACATTGCACATGCACCGATGAAAACGCCGCCAAAACCGCTGTGAATATCGGAGGATTTTCGGACTTGCACCCAACCGACGTGGTGATTAACCTTTGCCCTGATCCAGTCCCGGACCCGGCCAGGTTCAAGCGTTTACTGGAGATCGTTCCGTATGATGCGAGCGATCGCGAGGCTTCAAGAACCAAATACAAAACCTATCGAGAACAGGGCTTGAAACCGCAAACAAACGAGATTAACCCAGGGAAACGAGATTAATATTGATGGATAAAAGTTATCAACCAAGCGCTATCGAGGACCACTGGTACAGCACTTGGGAACAGGCGGGATATTTCACACCGGGTGCAGATGAACAAGCCTATTGCATCATGCTGCCACCACCCAACGTGACGGGTAGTCTGCATATGGGCCACGCGTTCCAGGATACCATCATGGATCTGCTGACCCGGTTTCACCGCATGCGTGGTGAATCCGCCATGTGGCAACCCGGTATGGATCATGCTGGTATTGCAACCCAGATGGTGGTTGAACGGCAACTGGCCGCCGCTGGTAAATCACGTCATGACCTGGGCAGAGAAAAATTTGTCGAGGCCGTGTGGGACTGGAAAAATAATTCTGGTGGGACCATTGCCAGGCAGATGCGGCGCCTCGGTGCCTCGGTGGATTGGAAACATGACTGTTTTACCATGGATGAAGCGCTGTCCGCAGCGGTCACCAGGGTGTTTGTAAATCTTTACCGTGAAAACCTGATTTACAGGGGTAAACGCCTGGTTAACTGGGATCCTGTATTACATACCGCCTTGTCTGATCTGGAAGTCATTTCTGAGGAGGAAAACGGCCATCTTTGGCATATCCGCTACCCGCGCTCCGATGGTAAGGGCTATGTTGTTGTGGCCACCACCCGTCCGGAAACACTATTGGGCGACAGTGCGGTCGCGGTGAATCCGCAAGACCCGCGCTACACGAGCCTGGTCGGGCTTGAACTGGAGTTACCTCTGACCGGTCGCACCATCCCCGTTATTGCCGATGATTACGTGGATGTTGATTTTGGCTCAGGTTGCGTAAAGATCACGCCGGCGCACGATTTCAATGACTATGAGATGGGTAAGCGACACGGCTTGCCAGTCATCAACGTACTCAACGATGATGCCAGTCTCAACGACGCAGCGCCTGCTACCTACCGTGGTCTGGACCGTTTTAAGGCACGCGAGCAAATTATTGAAGACCTTAAAAGCAATGGCTTGCTGGAAAAGACAGAACGTCATACGCTGATGATCCCGCGTGGCGATCGCTCGGGTGCTGTTGTTGAACCCTATCTGACCGATCAGTGGTACGTAAAAATTGAACCACTGGCTAAACCCGCGATCGAGGCGGTTGCAAGTGGCAGGATTCGCTTTGTACCCGAAAACTGGAATAAGACGTATTTCGACTGGATGCACCGTATCGAGGACTGGTGTATTTCACGACAGCTGTGGTGGGGTCACCGTATACCGGCGTGGTATGACAAAGATGGCGCCATCTATGTCGGCTTTGATGAAAAAGACGCACGCGCACATGGCGGTATCGATACAAGTGTTCCATTGCGCCGCGACGACGACGTACTTGATACATGGTTTTCGTCAGCGCTTTGGCCTTTTACAACACTCGGCTGGCCACAGCAGACCCCTCGCCTGGAAAAATACTATCCGACCAATGTACTGGTAACCGGTTTTGACATCATATTTTTCTGGGTCGCCAGGATGATCATGATGGGTCTTAAATTCATGCACGATGTGCCTTTCCGTGAGGTTTATATCCATGGCCTGATTCGTGACTCGCACGGGCAAAAAATGTCCAAGTCAAAAGGCAATGTGCTCGACCCGCTTGACCTGATTGATGGTATCGAGCTCGAACCGCTGGTAAAAAAACGCACCACCGGGCTGATGCAGCCACACATGGCACCCGTCATTGAGGAAGCCACCCGCGAGGAATTCCCGAACGGTATTCCGGCCTTTGGCTGCGACGCGCTGCGTTTCACATTTGCCAGCCTGGCCACCAATGGGCGCGATGTCCGCTTTGACCTTGGCCGTATCGAAGGCAACCGGAATTTCTGCAACAAGCTCTGGAACGCCGCCCGCTACGTGCTGATGAGCACGACGGGTCATACTATCAACAGTGTGCCTGCACAGTCGGTCGCCGATCGCTGGATCATATCAAGGATGGACCGGATGATCTCTGCCGTGTATGGACATATAGACGAATACCGGCTCGACCTCGCTTCCCAGCGTCTGTATGAGTTCATCTGGAACGAGTATTGTGACTGGTACCTGGAACTCTCCAAACCCGTCCTGCAGTCAGGCGACACCGAAGCACAAAACGCTACCCGTTACACCCTTTTGCACGTTCTGGAGACCAGCCTGCGCACCCTGCACCCGTTTATGCCGTTCATCACCGAAGATATCTGGCAACGCCTCAAAACACCGTTGTCGATAACGGGCGACAGCATCATGTTGCAGTCATTTCCCGAGGCTGGTATACCCGACAGTGACGCGGAAGCTGACATCAACTGGCTGCGACAGGTGCTGCAGGGTATCCGCAATATCCGCGCAGAACTCAATGTTGCACCCGGCAAAGCACTCGACCTTGCTTTCCAGGGTGGCCACGAATCAGACCGTCAGCGGCAGGTGCGCTTCAGCCTGTTGCTCCAAAGTCTGGGCAGAACCCGTTCATGCCAGTGGCTGGCTGACGATGCAGACACGACACAATACGCGGTCGCCCTGGTTGCAGACCTCAAAATCCTGGTGTCGTTGCAAGATCTCGTTGATATTGGAGATGAACTGGCCCGCTTGCACAGGCAGATGCAACGGGAAATGACTGACCTGAATCGTTCCAAAGCCAAGCTGGGAAACAATCAATTTGTAGATAATGCCCCGGCAGCCGTGGTTGCACAGGAACGTGCCCGGCTGACCAGCCACCAGACCAAAGTGAACGGGCTGGCGGAACAGATCCGGAAAATGGAAGATCTACGCAGTTAAGCTGCGGCCTTCATCAGTATCCCGTTCACAACTCCAGACGCATCACGATGGCATCCTCACGTCCACCCTCTGACTTATAATAAGCTCGCCGGCGCCCGATCTGGGTAAACCCCCTGCGAGTGTAAAGTTTTAGCGCCCCCGGATTGCTGGCCCTGACCTCGAGATACATGGCTTCAGTTTCCAGTCGCACCACATGCCGGATTGCAAATTCCAGCAGCATGCGACCATAGCCCTGATGCTGCCAGTCGGGGTGTATGCACAAATTGAGCAAATGTGCCTCACCGGCGGCCCAATTAAGAATACAGTAACCCGCCAGATCGGACCCCAGTTGCAAACCGAAACAGGCATAACCCGCCCGCAAACAACGGGTAAAAATTCCCTTTGACCATGGAAACGGGTACGCTGCCTGCTCAATTGCAAGCACAGGTTCTACATCATCCATATTAAGACGACGGATGATGGCATGCATCGTTTCGGGTCTGGCGCTCACACGCTGGCCACGATATCGGACTGACACAGGACCGACCACATTCTACGGCGTGCCTTGGGGTTCCTTTTGAGGTCTTGTATGGCCGGTAACAATACAAGTTTTGCCGTTTGTATACTGGCGGGCAGATTATCACCAACAAACCGGGCAGCAAGTTCCGTACCAAAAAATGCCACACAGGTGAACAGATGATCTTCGACAGCCGCAGACAAGGTAACCAGGCCACCCTCATTTTCACAAGGCCATGCCCACACGGGTACGCCAGACAAGGAACGGTTAATATCGCTTGCCAGACGGCTGGCTGAATCGGTATCTTCAGAACAGATTAGCAATGTGCCGCCCCCACCTGGTCCCAGTTTCAACAATGGCACCACACAATTACGCTGCGCGGCGGCCGTACCGGTATCCCTCAGAACCCAGGTCCTGATGCCGATGGCATTCAGATAAGCCTGTTGCCGGCTGTCAAGCTTCCTTGTTGTTCCTTTCATCCTGATTGTCCACCACTTTTTGAACACCCACAGCGGGATTCTTCGCACGCAACCTTGCCGGTCTCCGCTCGCGTTTTTGTATCCGGCTTCGCCGCCCGGTAATCGTCATGATCAGACCCGACAACACGTAGGCTGTGCCGATGATCAAACCCATCGCTGGTGGATCCAGCGCCAGCAAAACAATGATAAGCACCGCCAACAGCACCCAGACAGCAGGTACCCTGTCACCCCTGGGACCCACCTTGAAACTGAGATACCGTATACGTGAGAACATCAATATGCCAAGCAGCGCGGTTTCAAAACAAATCAGCCAGCGCACACTCTCGCCGGCGATGGCGTTGTCGACAAAAAACCAGATCGTACAAACCAGGGTACCAGCCGCAGCCGGGCTGGACAGACCCTGGAAATAACGCTTGTCAGCAGTCCCTGACTGGGTGTTGAACCTTGCCAGGCGCAAGGCCGCACAGGCCGCGAACAGAAACGCAGCCAGCCAACCCAGTTTACCCGCTGTGATACTTATATCGCGCAAACTGGACAATGACCAGTTAAACGCCAGCAGGGCGGGAGCCAGACCAAAGGAAACCAGGTCTGACAAACTGTCATACTGCACCCCAAATTCGCTTTGAGTATTGGTAAGACGTGCGACCCGACCGTCCAGACCATCCAGTAAACCGGCTACGATGACGGCAATCGCTGCGGCTTCATAGCGACCATTAATACCTGAAATAATTGAATAAAACCCTGCAAACAGGGCACCCGACGTGAGCAGGTTTGGCAACAGGAAGACCCCACGTTTACGGCCTGAATGATTGTTTTTCTGTTCGTTTGAATCTTTCGTATCCATGGAGATTTCCGAAACCCGTAATGGTTGGATAATAACACGCCAACCCCTGTTTCAAGTGACCATTTTTTTGAGCTAAACCCCACGGCTGTGATATAAACCTACAGGGATTTCTTCGAAAAGGAAGCGAAGATGCGTTTGACAAAGGCTTTGATGATCATAATTTTGATTTTATCTACCTTATCGGTGGGCAATGTCCTCGCAAAGAATGATATTTATCGTTGGGTCGACAAAGATGGCGTTGTCCATTTTGGCGATCAGGAGCCGCATACCGGCAGCGCTGAACGAATAAATATTAAACCAGTACCGCAAGACGAACAGCAGACACCGGCAATCCCGGCAAATGCGCAAGCTAACACCGGGCAGACCTATGCACAAAAAAGACGTGCACAAAGGATTAAAAATCGCCAGCAGGCTGCCCAGAAGCAGCGCGCGACTGCCACCGAATGTGACCGGGCCCGTCGACGGGTAGCTCACCTGGAACCAAGTACGCGTGTCCTGGTAACGCTTGAGGACGGCACCGTCACCCGCATGGATGACACCAAGCGTATTGAGCTCCTCAATGATGCCAAGGACTATATTTCAAGGAATTGCGACTAATCATTCAGGGCCAACAGACAGGTGTACTGATCCCGGTACAGTTTTGTGAGACGCCCCGCAGGCGAGACGAGAAAGCACAATCTGCTGGGTTGCGCCTCTTGGAAAGGACCAGTCATTCCCTGCGTGGCGCGCCTTACAGCTAATACCTTCCCGTTTCGCTTAATAGCGTTTAATGCACGACACTACACTAATTGCAGGCTAAAATAGCGCACTTTGCGGGGTAAACGCCCTGCCCAGAAACGGAATCAAAATGAAAGCAAGTGCATTCCACCTGTTGACCACCCGTGAAACCCCGGCCGAAGCGGAAATTGCCAGTCACCAACTCATG
>CAZYVH010000090.1:10804-12206 GCA_964650905.1 uncultured Wenzhouxiangellaceae bacterium
TATTGTTTTGGCCCGACACACGAAGAGGTCATGACGGATTTTGTCCGTAACGAGCTGCGCAGTTACAAACAGCTCCCGGTCACCTTTTACCAGATACAGACCAAGTTCCGTGACGAGATCCGGCCGCGCTTCGGCGTGATGCGGTCGCGCGAATTCCTGATGAAGGATGCCTACTCCTTTCATATCGATCACACCAGCCTGGATGAAACCTACTGGGATATGTACGCGGTCTATACGCGTATCTTCAACCGCACCGGTTTGCATTTTCGTGCAGTAGAGGCAGATTCCGGCGCCATCGGTGGTCATAAATCCCATGAATTCCATGTGTTGGCCGATTCCGGCGAGGACCAGATCGCTTTTTCCGACACATCGGACTATGCCTGCAACCTTGAACTGGCAGCACTGCCCGCCCCTTCCGGCGTCGCACCGGCGCCTGCCGAAAACCTGCGCACCGTCGACACACCGGACGCACACACGATTGACGAACTGGTCAAACACCACGGTGTGGCCATTGAAAAAACCGTCAAAACACTGATCGTGCGTGCGGCATCCGCGTGTGAAGCTGATTTTGTCGCCCTGCTGGTGCGCGGCGACCACACACTCAATCCGATCAAGGCGGCAAAACTCGATGAGGTCGACAGCCCGCTGGAATTTGCCAGTGATGAGGATATCCGCAACACCATCGGCGCGGGACCGGGCTCACTGGGTCCGCTCGGTCTGAGCCTGCCGGTCATCGCGGACCAGGACGTGGCTGTGATGTCGGACTTTGCGGCCGGAGCCAACAGTGACGACCAACATTATTTTGGCATCAACTGGGGCCGGGACCTGGAACTGTCCCGGGTTGCCGATTTGCGGAACGCCGTCGAAGGCGACCCAAGCCCGGATGGAAAGGGCTGCCTGCAACTGGCCCGTGGTATCGAAGTTGGGCATATTTTCCAACTGGGTACCGCCTATTCTGAAGCCATGAACGCCGTTGTTCTCGGCGAAGATGGCAAATCCCACATCATGCCGATGGGTTGTTATGGCATTGGCGTGTCGCGTATCGTCGCCGCCGCGATCGAGCAGAACAACGACGAGCGGGGTATCTGCTGGCCGGAACCGATCGCGCCTTTCGCGCTTGCGCTGTTACCCATGAACGCAAAAAAATCCCACCGCGTACGCGAGGCCGCTGACGCCTTGTATGCGGAACTGGTCACAGCCGGTATCGAGGTTTTCTATGACGACCGCAACCTGCGTCCGGGTGTCATGTTCAACGACGTCGAACTCATCGGCATACCACACCGGGTCGTGGTCGGTGAACGCGGCCTGGACAACGGCACGCTGGAGTACCGTCATCGCCGGGACACGGAGAACTCCGAACTGCCGCTCGCGGATGCCGTGGCTGCCATCCGGGAAAAACTGG
>CAZYVH010000091.1:0-11519 GCA_964650905.1 uncultured Wenzhouxiangellaceae bacterium
AAACAATTCCAGCTCACTGTTGTCCGTCTCCGCCTTGATACCAAGGTCGAAGCTGTGGACAGTTTCGGGTTTGAGGTCCGGGTTGGCGATATTGAAACGGTTGCCGGGCCGGGGGCCGAGGGTCGCCAGATCAAAGATATTGGGTGGACGGAACCCGCGACCGAGGTTGGCAACCAGTTTTACATCCGGGTTCAAATCATAAACCGCGTGGATATCACCGGTCAGGTCTGCGGGCGTCAATGCCAGTGCCCCCTGTCCATCGGCTGCCGGTAGATTGATGTCAAACCAGCTGTAACGCAGACCTGCATTGAGCTCGAACCTGTCCGCTGCCAGCCAGTCAGCGGCAAGGTAGAATGCCGAACTGTCCATCGAGGACCCGTCGGGGAAACGGCTGCGGACTTCGTTGCTTAAATTCGAGGTTTCAATTCGCTCAAATCTTTGGCTGTCGACTGCATCGGTGTAGTATTCCGCCCCCCACACCAGGCGGGTTTTTGCTGACAGGCTTGAATTAAACTGCACGGTGACACCGTCCAGCGTGCTGCGGTTGTGCTCGGTGACGATGACCGGGTTCAGAAACGCCTGGGTCAGGCGGTCGTCGGTGATCACCTGGCGGGCAGCGTGGGCTTTGATTTGATCAAACCAGGTGGCGTCTCCCTGCAGGCGGAAGCGTGCGTGGACAAAGGTGCGCCGGTTGGGTGCAAACAGAAATTGTTGCGAGGCGGGCCGGGTCTGGCCAAAACCTGCGACCAGTTCATCAAAACGTGGTGTGGAGGGTTGCTCCATGGCCTGGGCAGAGAGCATCAGGCTGGCCCGCTCACCGCCGGCAATGACAAACTTGAGGTCGGCGGCCTTTGAGCGGTAAGCGGAAGGCCGCAGACGCTCACCATTGCCTGACTTGCGCGAGCCGTGATGCTGGTAGCTGGCGCCGCCGGCAAATCCCCATCCCGCCTTGCCACCCGTGCTGCGGGCGTTGACCACCCAGCCGTCATCGACACTGTCGAAACTGCCATAAAGCCGATTTTCCTGCTGCCATGTGCGTGTTTTGTAGGCGGGTTCATGCGTGAGTATCTGCATGACGCCGCCCATCGCGTCGGCGCCGTACAATGACCCTTGAGCGCCGCGCACCACTTCGATACGCCCGGTCGCAAAGCTGTCCACCAGACCGAGGTACTGGTTCGGTGCGCTACGGAAAAGGGCATTGTTCAGACGCACACCATCGACCATGTGCAGTAGCTGTGAACCCTTGAGCCCGCGGATGATGGGTATACCCTGACCCGGTGTGGTTTGTTGAAAAAAGATACCGGGCTCGGCACGCAATACCGCTGCGATCACACCTGGGCCCTGTTCAAGGACATCATCTTCGCCGCTGGACGACACCGCTGCGGCCACGTCCAGGTCACGTTTTTCAGAACGCGTGGCAGTGACGTAGATCTGCTCCTGGATGTCGGTTTTAGTGACATCATTGGCTGCATTTTCCAGTGCGCTTGCTGTTGTCTGCGCCAGAAGGGCCAGCAAGGGTGTAACAAGGCATGGTGTCAGGGCTAATAATTTCATCAAGCAGGTCAATTGAAGACTGAAAAAGACGGCCAATTTTGCCACAGTTTCAGCATTAAGAGCAGCCCACTACAGGCCTTTGCTCATCACAGGTTCTCAGCGGCCTTTTCCAGTGCCTCGCTGGCTTCCAGCCACTCCCATTCGAGCGTTCCCAGTGCGGCTTTGTAAGCGGTCTGTTGTTGCATCAAGCTCGTCATCTCCTGTTTTCGCGCAGCATCGCTGTACAGCGAAGTGTCATGTAATTTTGTTTCAGTCAGTGTCATATCTGAGCGTAGCTGGTGCATTTCCTTTTCAATCTTTTTTACCCTGTCGCCTAAGGGCTTCAGGCTCGCACGCCGTTTTGCTTCAGTTTGCCGGTTCTGTTTTTTGCTGACCGCTTGGGTGGTGGGCGGTTGTCGGGATGGGCCTGCCGTGGTGACCGGGCCATTCCGGTCATTTGTTCTCAGCCATTTGGGATAGTCATCAAGGCTTTGTTTGAACACCAGCAAGCGGCCCTGGTGCACGACGTACAATTCATCGCAGACACTGCGCAGCAGGTGCCGGTCGTGGGAAATGACAAGCAGCGCACCGCTGTACTCGACCAGTGCGAGGCTGAGCGCGTGGCGCATTTCAAGATCCAGGTGGTTGGTCGGCTCATCCAGCAGCAACAGGTTGGGTCGCTCAAGAACCAGCAGGGCGAGTACCAGGCGGGCCTTTTCACCACCAGAAAACGGTGCGACCGGCTCCTCGATGCGTTCACCGCTGAAACCGAAGCGCCCCAGGTGATTGCGCAGGTCCTGTTCGCTTAAGTTCCCGGCAAGACGCCGCACATGCCATAAGGGGCTGCAATCCATACGCAACCGGTCGAGTTGCAGTTGGGCAAAGTAGCCACAGCGTGTGTTGCGATTGATATCCCGTTCACCACCAAGCAGTGTGCTGCCGTCTACCAACGCCTTGATCAGCGTCGATTTACCAGCGCCGTTGGCGCCGAGCAGGCCGATACGGTCACCGGCGTTGAGACGAAACTGAACCTTTTCCAGCACGAGTTGTTCATAGCCGAGATCGGCATCTTCAAGCCGGATCAATTGCTGTGGTTGTTTTTCCGGTTCATAAAACCGGAAATGAAATCCGGAATCGACATGTGCCGGTGCAATACGGGTCATGCGCTCCAGCATTTTCAGCCGGCTTTGAGCCTGGCGCGCCTTACTGGCCTTGTAGCGGAAGCGGTCTACAAAACCCTGGATATGTCGCACCTCTTTTTGTTGTTTCAGGTACAGGGCCTGCTGCAGTGCAAGTTGCTCGGCACGTACGGCCTCAAACTGGCTGTAATTACCGCTGTAGGTTTTGACCGACTGCCGTTCAATATGGGCAATATGCGTGCACACACCGTCCAGAAAATCCCGGTCATGGGATATCAACAGGAGGATTCCCGTGTACGCTTTCAACCAGCGTTCCAGCCAGATGATGGCGGGCAGGTCCAGGTGGTTGGTGGGCTCATCCAGGAGCAGGACGTCGGAGCGGCACATCAGGGCCTGCGCCAGGTTCAGACGCATCCGCCAGCCACCGGAAAATTCATTGACCGGCTTAGCAGTGTCGCTGGCCGCAAAACCCAGCCCGTGCAACAGACGTGCGGCCCTGGCTGTGGCGGTAAAACCATCGATCTTATCCATTTCATCGTACAAGGTATGCAGACGTTCGGCATTGACGTCAGTGGATTGAAGCCTTGCAATTTCGTCTTGCAAATTGCGCAGGTACGCATCGCCATCGAGTACGAAATCCAGTGCCGGGCCAGCGTACGAGGGGCTGGTCTGGGCGACGTGGGCAATCACATCCCCGGGATCCAGTTGCAATTCGCCCGCATCGTGTTCCAATTGTCCCAGTAGCAATGCAAACAGCGAGCTTTTGCCGCTGCCGTTAATGCCGATGATACCCAGCCGCTGCCCTGCATGTACCTGGAAGGTGGCATCCTCGAACAACAGTTTACTGCCACGGCGCAGCTCGATTTGTTTGAATCCGATCATGGGATTACTTGAACGCCTTGGCTGAAAAGGTAAGCATTATATGCCAGGCCTTCAATGAGTAAGCCGGATGGATGAAATTCGACAAAAATATGCATGGCGTGGTGCAAGTGGATTTGAAATAATAGCGGCGCTTGAACGTGTCTAATCTGGATCAATTAATTAAGGAATCATACCTGGTGATCAACAATATGTTACCCAAAAGAACCCTGATGGGCCCCGGACCCTCGGATGTCTACCCTGCAGTACTCGAAGCCATGGCACGACCCACTATCGGTCACCTCGACCCGGCTTTTATCCAGTTCATGGACGAGCTCAATACACGCTTGCGGGATACTTTCATGACCCGTAATGCCGTGACACTGCCCATCTCCGCACCTGGTTCCGCGGGTATGGAGTGTTGCCTTGTGAACCTGTTGGAGCCGGGCGATGAAATTGTGATCGCCAGCAACGGTGTATTTGGCGGGCGTATGCTGGAGATCGCCCGTCGCTGCGGTGCAAATCCCATTGCAGTTGAATTTGAATGGGGCACGCCGGTTGATCCCGACAAGGTGAAGAATGTACTCAGTGCACACCCCGATGCCATGGCGCTGGCCTTCGTGCATTCCGAGACCTCGACCGGGGTGCGCTCTGACGCGCCAGCCCTGTGCGCGCTTGCCCGTCAACATGGTTGCCTGAGTATCGTTGATGCGGTCACGTCTTTGGGTGGTGTTGAACTCAGGGTCGATGACTGGGGGATCGATGCGGTTTATTCCGGTACACAGAAGTGTTTGTCAGCACCACCGGGGTTGTCACCCGTTTCATTTAACGAGGCGGCAATGGCTAAGGTCAATAACCGCCGCACATCGCCGCAAAGCTGGTTCCTGGATATGAATCTGCTGACCGCTTACTGGGGGGGCGGGGCAAAGCGGGCCTATCACCATACCGCGCCGATCAATTCGCTCTTTGCCCTTGATGAGGCGCTACAGATCCTTGCGCGGGAAGGGCTTGAGAATTCATGGGCCAGGCATACACGAAATTACAAACTACTACGTGACGGGCTCGGAGCCATGGGTCTCGAGTTCTATGTTGAGCCCGAATACCGCTTGCCACAACTCAATGCCGTCGTCGTACCCGATGGCGTCGATGAAGCACGTATACGGGGGATACTACTGGATGATTTCAACCTGGAAATCGGTGCCGGTCTCGGTCCGCTGGCAGGAAAGATTTGGCGCATCGGTCTGATGGGGGCATCCAGCACGGAAAAACATGTGGAGCTTTGTCTGCATGCGCTTAAGTCGGCACTGACTATAGCGTAGTAATGGTTTACAACCGGCCAGGTTGGGATGCTTTTGAAAGTGATACCGGCACGCCATTGAGTGCCGTGTTACCCGACAAGGTATCGAGAAAATAATCATCGGTCAGAATGTTGGTGTTAACGCCGGCGTGTTGTGTGGCAATGCTGAGTTTGACACCGGACAGCTGATGACCCCAACCGTGCGGGATACTGATGACACCTGGCATCATGTTGGAATCGAATGAGACCGGAATATCGATGGCACCCACCCTCGAGCGGACCCTCACCCGTTCCCCCTCACGGATGTTGCGGGTTTCAGCATCGCTGGGGTGGACCAGTGCCAGGCAGCGTTGCTTGCCTTTGACCATCCTGTAACTGTTGTGCAGCCAGGAATTGTTGCTGCGGGGGTCCCGTCGACCGATCAGCAACAGATCAAACTCCGGGTTTGTCGTCTGGGCTTCTTCAGACGGCAGGTTCTTCAGTAATCGATGTAAGGCTTTCAGGCACTCAATGGGTGCCAGTTCAATCATTTTGTCAGGTGTAAACAGCCTTTCTGGCAGACAGCTTTGCATAGGACCGAGGTCCATACCGTGCGGGTTTTGCCTGAGTTTTTTTAAATCCAGGCCGTGTGAGGCAGCATAGGGGCCCTGCTTCAGTTTCCGGTTGATAATCCATGCGGTGCCGAAACGTTGCAGGATTACCTTACGCAGCCAGCCAAACGCTTTGCTGAGCCGGCCACCTTTTTGCATCCGCCAGGCAAGTTCCAGAAATATCTGTGCGTCCGAGCGGTGTGGCTTAGCGGCTTTGAAAACCGGCTGTGAAAACCTCGCGCCATTACGGATAGCCAGGGTCTGAAATACAAGGTCATAATGGGCGCGTTCCAGTGTGCAAAGAGGTGGCAATATGATATTGGCATGACGACTGGTCTCATTCAGGTAAATGTCGATGCAAACCATGAAATCGAGCGTTTGCAGGGCTGTGTCCAGTTGCTCAGCGTTGGGTGTGCTCAAAACCGGGTTACCGGCACTGGTGATGAGCGCACGCACCTGTCCTTCACCGGTTGTAGTGATTTCTTCTGCCAACGTCGCGACGGGAAATTCACCACTGAAGTCAGGCAGTCTACGCACACGGCTGAATTGATCGGCAAAGCCTTTCCAGGTCTTTTTTAAACGCTTCTTTTTCGATGCGCCGGCAAGTATGTCAATGGCCGGCCTTGCAAACATCGTTCCGCCGGCCACGTCAAGGTTACCGGTGACAATATTGAACACTGTAATCAGCCATTGTGTAAGGCTGCCGTATTGCTGGGCGGAAACACCGATGCGCCCGTAACAACATGCGCCATCGGCAGCGCAGAAGCCCTTGACGAGGGTTTTAATAGCCTCTGGATCAACACCGGTCATGGCAGCGGTCTTTTCAGGTGGGTATTCATGGACCAGTTTTTTGATCACCTCAAAACCCTTGCTAAAAGCTGCCACGCTACCCAGCGTTTGCAGGTTTTCACTGAAAACCACGTGTAACATTGCCAGCAGCATGAAGACGTCGGTTCCGGGGCGGATGAACAGGTGTGTGTCAGCCAGGCTGGCAGTTTCAGTTTTGCGTGGATCAACCACGATGAGCCGGCCACCGCGCTCGCGGATGGCCTTGAGACGTTTACCCA
Source organism: uncultured Wenzhouxiangellaceae bacterium (assembly GCA_964650905.1). GTDB lineage: Bacteria > Pseudomonadota > Gammaproteobacteria > Xanthomonadales > SZUA-36 > SZUA-36. Next base: position 6,485 of record CAZYVH010000091.1, read on the forward strand.
CACCCGGCGCCGTCATCAGGCTGCCGTTGGAGACCACCGGGTTGGCGCCAAAGATGACATGAAAGTTTGTTCGGTCGATGTCCGGCAACGGAATCAGCAGGCTGTGCCCAAACATCAGCAGGGACACCAGCTGTTCAGGCAGTTGGTCCACAGATGTTGCGGAATAGCGGTTTTTTGTGTTCAGGGTGCGGAAGAACTGCGGTCCAAACAACATCGCATCGAGGTTGTGTACGGTGGGATTGCCGAGGTAAATCGCTACCGCATTTTTGCCGTGCTTTGCCTGGACACGTCGCAGATTGTTTGCAACCTCTTGAAAAGCCGTTTTCCAGGTAACGGGTTGCCAGCCATCCGCAGTCTTCCTGACGGGTGTGCGCAACCGGTCCGGGTCGTTGTAAATGTCCTGGAGAGCAACGGCCTTGGGGCAGATGTGACCTTTGCTGACGGGATCGTGCTTATCGCCTCTGATGGATTTGATCTGATTGTCTTCGAGCCGGATCTCGAGACCGCAGATGGCCTCACAGAGGTTACAGGCGATATAGTGGCTGTGGTTACCGGCTTTTTTGTTCATGCGGCGTGTCCCATCGCCAACGGATATTATAATAAAAATAGAAAAAGGTTAACCGTGGGCCCTGGGAATGCTACTTGATGTCGCACTCTGATATGACCCTCACATACACATTCTTCTGTTACTATTTCCCCATTAGTTTAAACTTGAACAATCCAGACTGAAGGAGAGATGTCACATGCAACAATTCGACATGTATATTAACGGTAAGGCTGTGCAATCCGGTAAAACATTTGACGTCATCAACCCGGCGACCGCTGCGGTCTTTGCCCGGTGCCAGCTGGGTGACGCTTCGCATGTGGATCAGGCCGTGGCGGCAGCCAAGGCGGCATTTCCGGCATGGAGTCGCACCACGGACGAGGAACGCAAGGAGAAACTGCACGCACTTGCCGCCACGCTCGAGGCAAACATGCCCGAATTGATGCAACTGGTCACCATGGAAACCGGCAAACCCATGGGTGGTCTCAACGGCATCGGCGCGGGTATGGAAGTGGGCGGTTCAATTGCCTGGATACAATACACTGCGGAGCTCCAGCTTCCGGTCGACGTGATTCAGGACAACGATGAAGCACGTATCGAGGTACACCGCAAGCCACTGGGCGTGGTGGCTTCCATCACCCCCTGGAACTGGCCATTGCTGATCGCCATCTGGCACGTTATACCGGCTCTGCGGGCCGGCAATACGGTGGTCATGAAACCGGCCACGTATACACCGGTCTCGACCGTGCGTTTCGTACAGCTCGCCAATGAAATCCTGCCGCCCGGCGTGATCAACATCGTGACCGGCCCGGGCAGCATCGGTGGCGCGCTGACTTCGCACCCCGATGTTGCAAAGGTGGCCTTCACTGGCTCCACGCCAACCGGCAAGATTATCATGCGTTCGGCCTCGGAAAACCTGGCGCGCTGCACGCTGGAACTGGGCGGTAACGATGCGGGCATCGTCTTGCCCGACGCAGATGTCAAGGCGGTTGCGCCGAAACTTTTTGGCGCGACTTTCCATAATAACGGTCAGACCTGCGCGGCCCTGAAACGGTTGTACGTGCACGATTCACAATACGAGGAAATGTGTGCTGAACTCGCCACGCTGGCGCAAAACGCCATCGTGGGAGACGGTTTGGAGGAGGGTACGGAACTGGGTCCGGTGCAGAACGAACCGCAACTGCGGATCATTGAGGAACTTGCCGAATCCGCTCGTGCGGACGGCGGCCGCTTTATCGCTGGCGGACACCGTATCGACCGCGAGGGGTATTTTTTCGAACCCACGATCGTAGCCGACCTGACTGACGGCAACCGGCTGGTTGATGAAGAGCCGTTCGGTCCCATCGTGCCGATCATCCGCTATGCTGATATTGACGAAGTGATCGAGCGCGCCAATCGCAACGACCGTGGCCTGGGTGGTTCGGTCTGGTCCAGTGACCCGGAAAAAGCCGCGCAATATGCACAACGGCTGGAGTGCGGCTCCGCCTGGGTCAATGACCACGGTGCAGTGCAGCCGGATGCCCCGTTTGGTGGTGTCAAGCAATCAGGCATGGGTGTCGAATTCGGGCTTTACGGACTGGAGGAATTTACCTCGATTCAGACTCTGAAAATTGCAAAATAGAATGTAATGAAACACCGCAGGCCGGAAGTACCGGAACCTGCTCATCCTGAGCGGCGCAGGGATTCTCTGCCCTGGCAGAAGGCGATACCAGAGGTAGAAGATCCAGAAGCGAAAAGACGGGTGAACAGTATTCTCAGTAGCCCGTCCTACCGGGTGGCTGTTGAGGACAGGGAATTTCTAGAGGGCGATGCAGCGCGTGGTGTGCGCTTGCAACTGGATTATCTCAAGCCGGAAAAACAGCTCAGAAAACACGGCATACACGAGACGATCGTCGTTTTCGGCAGTACCCGAATTGTTGAACCGGTGACCGCCAGGAAAAATGTCAAGCGGTTACGCAAGTGCCTGGTGGAGGACCCTGAAAACCAGCTAATTGGACGACGTCTGAAGGTGGCGGAACGAATCCTGGCCAAGAGCCATTACTATGATGTGGGCCGGGAATTTTCGCGTATTGTGGCATCCGCCGATGGCGGTCCGCCCGATTCCCGCCTGGTGGTGATGACTGGCGGTGGGCCTGGTATGATGGAAGCGGCCAACCGTGGCGCGTTTGATGCCGGGGCCAAATCGGCCGGCTTGAATATTTCCCTGCCTTATGAACAGTTCCCGAACCCATATGTGACACCGGATTTGTGTTTCCAATTTCACTACTTCGCATTGCGCAAGCTGCATTTCCTGAAGCGGGCCAGGGCACTGGTGGCATTTCCGGGCGGGTTTGGCACATTGGATGAGTTGTTTGAAACACTGACGCTGGTGCAAACGCGCAAGATCAAACCGTTGCCGGTGGTGCTGGTGGGGGAAGATTATTGGCGCAGCTTGATCGATTTCAATTTCATGGTAGACGAAGGTGTCATCGATGCGGAGGACCGTGAATTATTTTGGTTTGCAGAAACCGCCGAGGACATATGGGAAGGCCTGTTGTGCTGGTATGAGAAGCTGGGAGAGCCGCTCATACGTGAACCGTCATGAGGATTTCATTCCACGGTGCGGACCAGGGTGTGACCGGCTCCTGCCATATGCTCGAATGCGCCGGCAAGAAGTTGTTGATCGATTGCGGCATGTTCCAGGGTGGACGCGTGCCGTTGTTGCAGTACACTAGCGACACGCATCCTCAAAGCAGTGCTGCGTCAGGCCACTATGCGGCTTTCACCGGGATGTGCTTGACTTTTTTCTGGGCCTCAACAGATTTTGGCAGTGTGATGTTCAAAACGCCCTTCTTGAACGAAGGGTCGATTTTGGTCTCATCCACTTCCATCGGAATCGGGATTGCACGGCGGAACGCACCAAAGGAACGTTCAGACCTGTAAAAGTCCTTGCCTTGCTCCTCTTCCTCCTGTTTTTTCTCGCCACGGATGGTGAGCAGACCTTCAGTCAATGTGATATCAACATCCTCCTGGTCCATGCCGGGTAATTCCACCTTGACGTGGAAGGCCTTGTCGTCTTCCGTCTCATCGATCAGGGGATTGACCTGCGCAAGTTCCCAGGGCTTGCCGATTGACGATGGGTGAGTGCCGACCTTCCAGAAATCTTCAAAGAGTCGATCCATCTCCTTGTGGAGTGAATCCATACCGTGAAAGAAAGACTCAAACGGACGATCTTCGTCCTCCCAGGACCGTAGTCCGCCCCAGCGCCAGGGCATCATTTGTTTCAATGTCATGTTGACCTCCTTTCCATCAGAGTGATGGACTACGAACAAACGGTACGGTGGGTAATCCGTCTGCACGGAAGTTCTTGCTTTTGTTGCGTCAAGGCAAGCTCTTTCGAACGAATTTGCCCATCGCACACCTAGTGTAGTGTCCTGTATTTTTAAAAATCAATGGACCGGTGACCAGTGCGGCCAGACCGGTGCGTAGCCACGCGGCATAGGTTCTTTCATTGGCCAGGATGGTACGGTCCATGGAAAGATTGCAGCGTCTGCTTGATGATATGGGGCAAAACGTTATCGATTTAAATAGGTGTTCGATTGAGTGGCCACTGGGCAGGTTAGCGTTTGCCGCGGCTGTTATCACCTGCGGCCTCACCCGATTCCGGATCCCAGGCAAAGGCGACGGTGCGCCACATATCGCGGTAGTCGTAATCGGTCTGCAGCGCCAGGTTCAGGCGGTTATAGCTGGAAAAATCGCTCACCAGGTGGATCAACTGGACAATGCCCTTATCGCTGAGCCCGGCGGCACGTAACCCATCCGTGTCCTCATCGGTAATTGATTTGGCGTCGTTATTGACCTTCAGCGCAAACTCAAGCAATGTTCTCAAGCGTTCGTCTTGTACCGCGTCGCTGCCCTTGGCGACCAGCGATTTGACGTAGTCCTCATCGGTATCCAGACCATAGTTCAGTATCGTGCAGAATGCGCCCGTGCAATATGGACAGCCGTTGGCCTTGGAGACAAGAATGCCCACATGCTGTATTTCCGGTAACGTTAACTCACCCATCTGCCAGAGTATTTTTGATGAACCCAGCTTGGCTTTCATGTATTCCGGGAAATTCATTTCAACAAAAAAATGGTTGGGTACAGCGCCTTCCATGTCCGTCACCCAGGCAAAAAGCTCCTGGATGACAGGATCTTCAATCGGGTCGGGTTTGATAAGTTTTACGCGCGTCATGGGCTCGTCCTTCCAGTGTGAATCATTGTAGTTGGTGTTTATAGTTTGTCACGCGTACGGAGAAAAAGGTACCCCACAATTGACGGCGCCGGTGCCTAGGCAGGACACTATAATATTGCATCATGCAGCACGGTCGATACAGCGCTGCTTTTTTACGGGAATAAAAAAATCGGAGGTAAAAGCCATGTTTAAAGACGCCAAGAATTACAGCCAGGATGAGCTGCTGCGGATGTGCCAGGACTTCTTTGGAGGCCTGTACTGGGCCTGGTATGAGG
>CAZYVH010000092.1:0-11439 GCA_964650905.1 uncultured Wenzhouxiangellaceae bacterium
TAGCCTGATCCAGGCCGATTTTGTCTGTGTATAACTCCTGAGGCTTTCCATACATTTATCGCGTGCGTGGCCGGATTGTTTGTAGCCGCCGAACGGCTGGGTCATATCGCCGTCCTCGTAATTGTTGACCCACACGACACCGGCCTCGATGTCCTTGATCAGGCGGAACGCGCGGTTGATATCGCTGGTCCAGATGCCTGATGCGAGGCCATAAATAGAGTCATTGGCAATCTCGATGGCTTGGTCAGCGCCGTCAAACGGAATCACACTGGCCACGGGCCCGAAAATCTCGTTGCGTGCGATCAGCATGTCATTGCGCACGTTTCCAAACAGGGTTGGATTCACATAGGCACCGTCCTTAAGACCATCCGGTGTGTCGCCGCCAAAATGCAGCGTGGCACCTTCCCGCTTGCCGGATTCGATCATGCCCAGCACGCGTTGTTGTGATTCACAATCCACCAGTGGTCCCAGATTGGTGGACGGGTCCAGTGGTTCTCCGGCCACGAAAGCGTGCTGACCCTGGGCGATGAAGCGTTCAATAAATTCATCGTAAATCGGTCTGTCCACCAGCAGGCGTGAACCGGCGCTGCAAACCTCGCCCATGTTGGAAAAAATTCCCTCGACGGCCGAGTTGACGGCGTGTTCCAGGTCGGGCAGATCAGCCATGAAGATTTGCGGCGATTTGCCACCGCACTCCAACCCGACCCGTTTCATATTCGATTGCCCCGCGTACTGCATGATCAGCTTGCCGACCACGGTGGAGCCGGTGAAGCTGATCTTGGCGACATCATCGTGCAGCGCCAAAGCTTTGCCGGCGGTCTCACCGTAACCGTTGACCACGTTAAATACACCGGCCGGCCCACCGGCTTCCATGAATAACTCGGCCAGCCGGATCGCGCTCAGGGGTGATTGTTCAGCGGGTTTCAAAACCACGCTGTTACCGGTTGCCAGTGCCGGAGCTATTTTCCAGGTTTCCATCAGCAGTGGGTAGTTCCACGGTGAGATACAGCCGACCACACCCAGCGGTTCACGCAGGATCATGTGTACGGCGTCATCATCGGTGTTGGTCACCGTGCCCTCGAGCTTGTCGATACCCTCGGTCAGGAACTGGATGGTTTCGATGACCGAAGGCAGGTCAATACTGACCATGTCGGCGATCGGTTTGCCCATGTCCAGAGTATCCAGCACCGCCAGTTCACCGGCATGCTCATCGATCAGCCTGGTGAAACGATAGAGGATATCCATACGCTCCCGCGGAGCCATCTTCGACCAGACGCCCGAGCGGTAAGCGCGCTTTGCCGCACTGACCGCCAGGTCGATATCGGCCGGCATGCCCTCTGACATCTGTGCCAGGGTTTCCCCGTTGCGTGGATTGACGGTTGCGAAACGCCCGCCGGCGATGGCGTCAACGTGTTTGCCGTCGATAAACAGGCGGGTTTCAAGACGCTGGCTGACATCCGCTGCCAGCGTCTGCCATTGTTTCAGGTCAAACTGTTCGAGTTTAGCCAGGTTCATTTTCTCACTCCGATTGTCAGTAATCCGCCGGCGGTGTCTGGCGTCTTCGTGGTGGTTCGAAAAAGACACCGTCGATGACCCGGGCCTGCGCCATGACGCGGCTCCATTTCAGCTCGCGCTGGTAATAGATTTCCACCTCGAATGTGTCACCGGGATTGCCATATGGCGCTTCCACCGAAGCCAGTGCGATATTGGCCTTTGCCGAGGGTGACCACATCGCCGAGGTGACTGCACCAACAACTTTTTTGCCTTTAAAAACGAAGGCGTCGTTGGCCGGCTTGTTACCTTCTATATCCAGTTTGGCCAGGTGGTAACGCGGGCCTTTTTCGCGTTCTGCCAGCAAGGCCCGGCGGCCGTTGAACACCGGCTTGTTAAAGTCCACCAGCCAGCCGAGACCCAGCTCAAAGGGCGAGCGTGTGTGCGTGGCGCGTACGGTCTCGTGCGCTGGCATGAAATCGACACCGGCCTGGATGAAGCCGGCCTCGATCCTCAGCAAGCCCAGCGCTTCCTCGCCGATGGGTCTGATGCCATGCACTTCACCCGCTTCGAACAGACGGTCCCAGAGTACTTCTGCGTGGTCCGGGTCAATCCACAGCTCATAACCCAAATCGCCGGTAAAGCCGGTACGCGAGACCATCAATTCACTACCTTCGAATGGAAAGTGCGCCAGACCGAACGGCTTCATATTTTCGATCCCGGCCAGACCCATTCTTTTCAGTGTTGCACAGGATGTCGGCCCCTGTAGCGCCAGTGCGGCGACCTCGTGGGTGTCTTCAACAACATTGACATCAAAGCCAAAGGTGTTCGTCATCAGCCAGTCGAAATGGCGTTCCTGTGAACACAGCCGGTAATCAGCTTCACGCAGGTGAAAAATGGTGCCGTCATCAATGACGCGGCCGTCATCGGCGCACCAGACCGTATAGCCAACCCGCCCCGGTCGAATCTTGCTGACTTCACGTGGCACCAGGCGGTTCAGGTAGGCGAGTGCATCCGGGCCGGTTATACGGTGTTTGACCATCGCTGTCAGGTCAAACACACCACAGGCGTTACGGCAGGCAAAATATTCCAGCGTCGCATCGAAGTAAGCGGTTGCTGACAGGTAGTCACCCCAGCGGGACCACTGCCGGAGTTTGTTCAGCGGTTTGGTACGCGAATGAAACGGACTCGGGAAGACATTGGTTTTGAAATGGTCCCTGGCGGTTAATGCAGCAGTTTTCATGGGCGATCCTCCAATATGGCCCTGGCGGCATTATGCCCGGCACTGCCCATCACGCCGCCACCCGGATGACAACCTGCACCGCACAGGTACAGACCGTCCACGGGCGCCGCGTAACGCGCCGCTCCGGGTACCGGTCTCATCATCAGGAACTGGTCGAGCGCCAGTTCACCGTGGTGCCAGTGGCCACCTTCGATACGAAATTCACGTTCGATATCTGCAGGTGTCAATAATTCAGTATGCAGGATTTGTTGGCGAATGCCCGGTGCATATTTTTCAATCAGGTCGATGACTTTTTGGGTGAAGGATTCCCTGGCGTTACTCCAGCCCGCTTTCAGTGCATAGGGTGTGTACTGCACGATCGCAGAGAGGACGTGCTGACCGGCCGGGGCGAGCGAATCATCGTGCACGCTCGGGATGCTGATTTCTGCCACCGGGTGGCTCGAATGTTCACCATATTTTGCATGGTTGAAGGCGCGTTCGACATATTCAACATCCGGTGCAATTACCAGGCGCTCACCACCAAGTTGTTCATCCAGCCCGGTGAATTTTGGCACGCCGCTGAGCGCCAGGTGCAATTTGGACGCGTTGCCGCGTATACGTATGTTCTTAATTTTGCGGACAAAACCGGCTTCCAGGTGACGCGCACCCAGCAGCTTGAAAAACGTGGTCTTGGGGTCGGCATTGGAAACCACACAGTCCGCCAGAATTTTCTCGCCGTCTTCGAGTTCCACACCCTGTACCCGGCCGGCTTCCATCAGGATGTGTGCCACCGGTGTGTTTGTGCGGATCTGCACACCCTGATCGCGCGCGGCAGACGCAATTGAGTCGATGACCGCACCCATACCACCCCTGGCGATACCGATGCCATCGCTGCCACCCAGGCGATGCAATGCGCAGAACACACTGTTATTGGAACGCGGGCCGAGAAATGTACCCAGCACACCGTCGAGACTCAGCGCGCCCTTGAGTAGCGGGTGTTCAAAATTCTCTTTCAGGACATCATACATATTGATCCCGCCGATACGCAGGAATTCACGCATGTCCACCTTGCCCATGGTGCGGATGTTCCAGCCGATCTTCACCAGGCTGAGCAGGTCCTTGCGGTCATGGGTCCTGATTCTGGGTGGCGGTTGTTGATGCATGGCTGTGAAGATGCCAGCGAAACGGTGCATAAAACGGTGATACTCAACCATTGCCTGCCGGTCTGTATCGGAAACACCTGCCCCTGAGAGGTGTTCACCGGAAATGGTCAGGTGTTTGCCGTCTTCTGCCAGCGCAACGGTGCTCATGTTGCGCCTGGCCATGGTCAGCCCCTGGCTTTCCAGGTTCAGGTCCTTACGGATACCCGCATCCAGCAGGTGCAGCAAATGTGCACCTGCCGATACTTTAAAGCCGGGTGCAAATTCACGTGTCACCGCCGCGCCACCGACCTGGTTGGCGGCTTCAAGCACGGTGACGTTCCGGCCAGCCCTGGCCAGATAAAACGCGCAGACAAGGCCGTTATGACCGCCGCCGATAATGATGGTGCTGTTATTATCAGTCATCGAGCCAGCCCTCCGGTACCGTGTTGGGTTTGCGCAGATCGCGCAGGATTTCACGTGCGGCGTTGGCGCCCGGCGCAGCCATCACACCGCCACCGGGGTGGGTTGATGAGCCGCACATATAAAGACCCTTGGCCGGTCCCCGGTGTTGTGCGTAACCGGGAATAGGGCGGTTGAACAGTAACTGGTCCATGGTCAGTTCACCCTGGAAAATATTACCTGCGGTGAGACCCACCTCGTTTTCCAGCTCTCTCGGTGTACGTATTTCCACGTTCAGGATCAGGTTTTTAAAACCCGGTGCGTAATTTTCGATCTGGTTGATGACGGTTTGACCAAACTGGTCACGGTCTTCGTCGGTCCAGTCCCGGCCATGAATTTTGGGTGGTGTATATTGTACAAATACGGACATGAAGTGCTTACCCGGTGGCGCCATGGTTGGATCGGTCATGGACGGGAGCAGCATGTCGATGTACGGGTCCTGTGACCAGGTACCATTTTTCCAGTCATCGTAGGCACGCTCCAGACGTTCCACCGAATCGACCAGATGCATGTCACCATAAACCGGTTCGGGGTTGTCGCGCATCGCGGTGAATTGGGGTAAACCGTCCAGTGCGATATTGAGTTTGCCGGAAGAGCCGCGAATCTTGAAATTCCTGACCTTTTTGAGAAACTCCGGTTGCAGATCTTTCGGGTCCATGCATTCCAGGAAGGTGCGTGGGAATGTCATGTTTGAGACGACGACATCGGCGTAATATTCATTGCCGTTCTCAAGCGCAACGCCGGTCGTTTTGCCGTTCCTGACGAGGATCTGCTCAACACCTGATCCTTTCATGAGTTCACCACCGTTGTCCTCAAAGCAGTCCGCCATGGCCCGCGCGATCGCACCCATACCGCCACGCGCAAAGCCCCAGGCCCCCGGACTGCCATCGACTCCACCCATGGCGTGGTGCAACAATACATAGGCAGTACCCGGTGACATCACACCCATCGCTGAACCAATAATACCGCTACCGCAGATGGAGGCCTTGAGTAACGGGCTCTCGAAATATTCATCGACAAACTCTGAGATACTCATGGTGTAAAAACGCAGCATGTCGTAAATGACGTCCTCACCCAGTTTCAGCGCTTCTTTGCCCATATAGAGCATCTCCCTGAGGTCATGTGCTTTGAACGAGGTTGGATCGGGCGCGGTGCGCAGCAGGAATTTACGGATATAGCGGCACTGGCGCATGATATCGCGGTCAAAACGGACCGCCGCATCGGCATCGCGGTGGCTGTGGCGCTGCAATTCGCGTCGTGAGACATCGTGGTCGATGTAAGAGGCCATGTAGTCACCGTTTTCCGCCAGGGTGACCGCGCCGCCGTAGGGAACGATCTGCAGACCGTACTTTGCCAGGTTCAGCGAGCGGAAAACTTCCGGGCGCAGCAGGCTGCATACATAGGAGCAGTTTGAATAAATCCAGTCTTCATAAAGATTTAAGCTGACGGTCGCACCACCGATAAATTCATTTTTCTCGACGACCAGGACATCCAGACCCGCCTTGGCCAGATAGGCGGCATTGGTCAGGCCGTTGTGGCCGGCGCCGATCACGATTGCATCATATTTTTTCAATGCTTTGACTCCCGGTGTTTGGTTTTTATGTCTGCCAGTTTGCTTTTCGTCCGCATCCCACGATACCGCATTGCAAAGACCGTGGTTACCTGGAGCATGGCAGTGTGCGGCAGACTGCTTTTGCCCCGCTGGGTGTTGATATTGGCATAGGTTCTCACAACCCGCACTCCCTGTCTACACTGAATGAATAATCATTCATTCGTTGAAATTGCCAAGCTTAGTATATATGCTGATCTGGTGATCGCCCGTAACGACCGCCATTGATTGACAGGAACCCCGTTTGAATCAGTTAGCAGAAAAAAACCGACCAAAACGCCGTACCGCACCCAAGGCGCAGCGAAAAAACCAGTTGATAAGAGCGACCATCCGTTCTATTGCCAAAAACGGTCTGTCGGTCACGACCATGGCAACGGTGTGCAAGGAAGCGGGTCTCAGCCAGGGCATTATCAATCTGCATTTTCAAAGCAAGGAACGTTTACTGGAAGAGACCCTGCGTTACGTCGTGGATGAATACCGCGTCAAGTGGTGCAAGGCGCTTGAAGAGGTTGGGGAATCAGCGGCGGATAAACTTGGTGCACTGGTGGCTGTGGACTATGATAAAAACATCTGCCAGCCCAACAAGCTTGCGGTCTGGTTTGCATTTTGGGGCGAGAGCCGTTCACGGCCGACCTATCGCAAAATCTGCGCCGAGCGCGACCGCGAATACCATCAGGCCTTGACCGGTCTGTGTCAAACAATCATTGCAGAAGGTGGTTATACCAGCCACGCCGAATCGGTGGCCTATGGCCTCTCGGCAATGAGTGAAGGTTTGTGGCTGGACGTGTTACTCAGTCCAACTTATATGAACCCGCAACGTGCCTGCGAGATCAGTATGTCGTATCTGCATGCTGTTTTCCCTGCGCATTTCAAAGCCATTACGTGATGTGCCGCGCAGTACTGAAACAGATGGCTAAATGCGTTGTCGTGCTGTTGTCAGTCTGCCTGGTCACCGGCACTGCAGGTGCCAACGAGGACAAAGTCCTCAATGTATATAGCTGGGTCGACTACGTTGCGCCCGACACCGTGTCAAATTTTGCAAAGGAATTCGGTATCAGGGTGAATTACGATGTATACGATTCCACCGAGATCGTGGAGGCGCGGTTACTGGCGGGTCAAACGGGTTATGATGTCGTCGTCCATAGCACCCGCTACGCGTCACGCCTGATCCCGATTGGCGTTTTTCAACCACTTGAACGCGAGCGTTTGCCTTTGTATTCAAACCTCGATGCCTGGGTGCTGAAAATGCTGGAGCCTTATGACCCCGGTAATCGCTACGCGATACCCTATATGTGGGGCACCACCGGTTTCGCCTACAATGTCGACATGGTCCGCGCGCGTATGCCGGATGCACCGCTTGATAGTGCCCGTATGTTGTTCGATCCTGCCATCGTATCGAAATTTGCAGATTGTGGTGTGAGCCTGCTGGATGAGGCCACCGATGTCATATCCATGGTTCTGCTCTACCTTGGACTCGATCCCAACAACCTGGAACCGGCCAACCTGGCGCGGGCTGAAGCGCAAATGAAACTGGTCAGGCCTTACATACGTTATTTCAGCTCTGCAAAAATGATCAATGACATGCCAAGCGGGGAGATTTGCCTGGCCATGAGCTGGTCTGGGGACTATGCCCAGGCCATGAACAGGGCCCGTGAAGTTGGGTCAGATATCCATCTGGCATACAGCGCACCCAAAGAGGGTTCCATGTTGTGGTTTGATGGTGTTTTCATACCCGCGGATGCACCGCACCCTGATAACGCCTACCTGTTTTTGAACTACCTGCTGCGACCCCAGGTCATTGCAGCGGTCAGCAATACGACCAATTACGCCAATGCCAATACCGCCGCAGCGCAATATACGCTGCCGGAAATCATTCATAATCCGGTACTTTACCCACCCATGTCAGAGCGTGGCCGATTTGATGTCGGCCTGATTTTTGGACCCAAACTGGAACGTCGCCGCACACGTAGTTGGTCGCGTATCAAAACGGGTTTATAAATAATGACCGGCTCAGATTTGAAATACACGCCGTGGCTCGACCCTGATGCCAAACCCATTGTACAGATCAAAGGTGTCAGCAAGTCGTTTGGCAAGGTCCGGGCAGTTAACAACGTGGATCTTGATATCTTCGCGGGTGAGTTGTTCACAATCCTGGGTGGCTCAGGATCAGGCAAAACCACCTTGTTGCGGATGCTCGCGGGGTTTGAGCAACCATCATCGGGATCAATCTGGATCGACGGTGTCGATATGACCCGTGTGCCGCCGTATGAGCGGCCGGTCAACATGATGTTCCAGTCCTACGCCTTGTTTCCACACATGAATGTTGCACAGAACGTTGCTTACGGACTGCGCCGGGACAAGATGGACAGGGCCCGTATTGAACGGCGCACACGGGACATGCTGGAACTGGTCAAGCTGGACAAACTGGCGATGCGTAAACCACAACAACTCTCCGGTGGTGAGCGTCAGCGGGTCGCCCTGGCACGGGCGCTGGTGAAACAACCCAAACTGCTATTGCTCGATGAGCCACTCGCGGCGCTGGATAAAAAACTCCGCCAACACACCCAGTTTGAGCTGATGAATATCCAGGATGAACTGGGTGTGACCTTTATCGTGGTGACCCATGATCAGGAGGAGGCAATGACCCTTTCGAGCCGTATCGTGGTGATGAAAGCGGGCCGTTTTGAGCAGGTCGGCACACCGGCTGAAGTGTACGAGTGCCCGGTCAATCACTACGTGGCGGATTTTGTGGGCAATATCAATTTGCTTGAGGCCACCGTTGTAAGCAGCGACCATGAGCGGGTGAGTGTTGATTGTCCCGCATTGGGTACACGCATTGAGACACTGAATGAGGGTAATGCTGTCACCGGTGAGCCGACCTGGCTGGCCATACGGCCGGAGAAAATCTATATCAGCAAGGACCTGCCCCAACTGCCGGGCAGGGTGGTGACACGGGGAAAAGTCAGGGAATTTGGTTATTTCGGCAACCTGTCGGTGTTTCGTGTAGAACTGGCTTCGGGCACCGTGCTACAGGTCAGTGGCCAGAACCGCGAGCGCAGATCCTCCCACAGCGTGGAGTGGGACGATGATGTCTATGTTTCATGGGACATCAGCAGCGCCATACTGCTCGATGCCCGCCAGCAGCGAAACGATGATTCGAACGATTGAGAGAAATCATGGTGACGGACGTCGCTTGTGGATACGGCGGGCCCTGGTGTTTCCCTACGCATGGCTGCTGTTGTTTTTCCTGGTTCCGTTCATCATCATTTTTAAAATCAGCCTGGCGGACCCTCTGGTTGCATTGCCACCGTTTACACCGTTTTTCGACTGGACCGCCACGGGTCTCAATCGGCTGCATGTCACACTGGATAATTATATTTTTCTGTTCCAGGATCGTTATTACGCAACGATTTATTTAAATTCCATCAAGATGGCGGCTGTTTCGACGCTATTGTGCCTGTTGCTGGGTTATCCGATGGCGTATTTCATAGCCCTGCAACCTGAAAGACGTCGTAACCGCCTGTTGCTGGCCGTTATTTTGCCATTCTGGATTTCGTTTTTATTGCGTGTATATGCGTGGATTGGCCTCTTGAACCAGCACGGTGTGATTAACCAGTTATTGCAGACGCTGGGCTTGATTGATCGGCCCATCCACATGTTGTATAACGATTTTGCAGTCTATCTCGGTATTGTTTATTCCTACCTGCCGTTCATGATACTGCCACTTTATACCAGTCTGGAGCGTCTCAACCCGGATTTACGGGAGGTGGCGGCGGACCTCGGTGCAAAACCCTCGCAGGTGTTCCGGGATATCACGTTGCCGTTGTCGTTTCCCGGGATCATTGCCGGTTGCCTGTTGGTGTTCATACCCGCCATTGGCGAGTTTATTATCCCGGCCTTGCTGGGTAGCTCAGAAACATTGATGATCGGCCGTGCGTTGTGGGACGAGTTTTTTGTCAACCGTGACTGGCCGGTGGCTTCGGCGGTTGCCGTGGTGTTGTTGCTGATACTCGTGGTGCCGATGATCTGGTTTCAAAAGAGCCAGGGACCACGCCGGGAGGTTTCATGAAGAACCGGCAGGGGATGAAAAAACGGCATACATTGCTGCTGAGTATGGCCGCTTTTGGCTACGCCTTTTTGTATGTGCCGATATTGTCAGTCATGGTTTATTCGTTCAATGAGTCCCGTCTGGCAACCCTGTGGGGGGGCTTTTCATTACGTTGGTACCGGTCGCTGGCCGCAGATGAAGATATCCTGAGTGCCGCACTGCTCAGTCTGAAGATCGCCGCCGTTAGTGCCACGCTGGCCACCATCCTGGGAACACTGGCGGCGCTGGCTCTAAATCGTCTTGGCCGTTTCAGGGGCCGCACATTACTCGGCGGTATGCTGACAGCACCGCTGGTCATGCCCGAGATCATCACCGGTATTTCATTGCTGTTTTTATTTATTTCGCTGGCCGGTTGGATTGGCTGGCCGGCCAACCGTGGCGCCACCACCATCACCATTGCCCACGTCACATTTTCAATGGCATACGTCGCGGTTGTGGTGCGCTCGCGCCTGAGCGGTCTTGATCCGTCCTTCGAAGAGGCTGCGATGGATCTCGGTGCACGGCCATTGCGGGTCTTTTTTGATATCACGGCGCCAAACATTGCCCCCGCCATGATCGCTGGCTGGTTACTGTCGTTCACGCTCTCGCTGGATGACGTCGTCATCGCGAGTTTTGTGTCCGGACCCGGCGCGACGACCCTGCCCATGTTGATCTTTTCCAAGGTGCGATTGGGTGTCACCCCGGATATCAATGCGCTGGCAACGGTCATTATCTTATTGGTGTCATGCGGCGTACTGGCCGCCGCATTGCTGGAACGAAAACAAAAACCAGGCCGGTATCTGTAACCGCGGAACTGACTTTGAGGAGATGCATATGAAGAAGCAGGACATCAGGCAATTGATCGACGCCCACCATAAAGGTATCGCCCTGGAGCAGGCGTTTTACACCGATAAAGCTATTTTTGATCGGGATATCAGCGAGATCTATCTCAAGTGTTGGCTATACGCCGGGCACGTCAGTGAAATCCCGGCCCTCGGCGATTGGTTCCTGTTCGAGTTCGCTGGAGAATCGGTCATTCTCGTGCGTCGTTCCAGCGATGAAATCAGCGCGCTGCTGAATGTTTGTCGCCACCGCGGGTCCAGAATCTGTCTCGAAAACCACGGTAGTTCCAAGCGGCTCGTCTGCCGTTACCACGCCTGGAATTATGATCTGGATGGCGCCCTGCGCGGAGCGCCACACATGGGTGATGATTTTGACAAGTCGGCTATAGCGCTGAAGAAAATACACGTCGAAGTGCTGGCCGGTATGATCTATGTCAATTTTGCGGACCAACCGGCATCATTCACACCGGTACGTGAGGCATTGAATGAATGTTTAGTGCCTTACCACCTGGAGCGGGCCAAGGTGGCGCACCGGCAGACCTATCCGATCAATGCCAATTGGAAACTGTCACTGGAAAACTATACCG
>CAZYVH010000093.1:0-11245 GCA_964650905.1 uncultured Wenzhouxiangellaceae bacterium
GCATCCAGACGTGCTTTGACGCCGCGAAACGGTTTGCCGTGCGCCGGCAGCACCAGCACATCATCGGGCAGCAGGGTTTTCAAACGCTGCAGTGATTCGAACCAGTCGGCCAGCGGGTTGGCTGCCGGTTCAGTGGGAAAGACGCTGACGTTTGATGAGATGGTCGGCAATATCTGGTCCCCGGAAATCAACACATTGCGTTCTGCGCAATAAAGACAGGCGTGCTCCGGCGAATGGCCGCGGCCGGTAATGACGCACCATTCATCGTCTTTAATCTCAAGCGTCTGGCCATCGTAAAGACGTTGGAAAGACTGCGGCAGGGGTGCAACATAATTACCGAATGAGCCAAACATTTCAATGTAACGGCACATATTTTCCTCGGAAAAACCAGCTGCCCGGTAAAATTGCCGGCCCGCCCGCGGCGCCGGTAAACCGGTATCAGCGACCAGTATGCGGCACAGCAGGTATTCATCACGCGTCATACTCAGGCGGATATCAAAGCGTTTGCACAACCAGCCCGCACAGCCAACGTGGTCCGGGTGCAGGTGGGTAACAATGACCCGGGTGAGTGGTCTGTTTTGCAAAGATTGGGTGAATAACGTCTTCCAGGCTTCCCTCGTGACGTCGGTGAAAATTCCGGTGTCGACCAGAACCCAGCCACTCGCGTCGCGCAGCAACCAGACATTGATATGCCCAAGCAGGAAAGGCAGCGGCAAACGCTGCCATTGCAGACCGGGGAGGATCTCTGTGGCCTGGCCTAATCCCGGTTGAAAATCATATTCATAGCTGATCTGGCTGGCTGAATCATTCATGCGCCTATTATGTCGGACCGTGCCGGCGAATGATACATGATCCATGGGTTGGGAGCGGTTGTGGCCCACCTTTACCGGCCGGTAGACTTTACCGTTCTTGATGACCAGTGAATTTGTTACAGGGCCTGACCATTGTGCGCTACCATCATTGCTGCACGCCAGGAATAGCGTTGCGAGTAACACTGTCCATGCTTTAAAACTGATTATTTTCCCCGAAAACTGATAGCTGTCAATTTACCGTATCCATGGCATTGGTAAACCGGGGGCTCCCCATGAAAACTCATAGTTACGGCCACTTTCCAGTAGATTACATCAGTAGGTACACCACCTCAGGGGTATTGCTTCATGCCCCATTCTGACTGGGGATACCCGTATGCCAGCCATACATTCCAGCACTCATTGAAGGCACGTGGCTTCAACGGCAGCATGGGGCCAATTGCCCGTCACATCTTCTGAGCAACCCCGGGGGACGGGTCCCATTTTGTCCGCTGTTTCGGTACTTGCAGCTTTCATGGGAAAGGGCTTTTGTCCTTCCTGAACTCTCCAGAAGCAATTGAGCCTTTATCAGAACTGTTCGACGTCCAGCGACATCATGCTGTTGCTACCGGCTTTTAGTGTTGCGAGGTGGGCAAAGGTGCGTGGCAGCAAGTGATCGAAATAAAATTGTGCCGTGACCTGCTTGGCGGCCAGAAAAGTTTCATCACCGGTGCCAGCGGTTCGCAAATGGGTGGCCTTCACCACTGATCGGCCCATCACCCAACCACCACACAGGTAACCCATGAGCATCAGGAAATTGACGCTGGCCGCACCCGTGACGTGGGGCCCTTTAGTTGCATTCCTGAGCAACCACGAACGCGCCTGCCTGCCGGCATCCACGCCAGCTTTTAGTGCACAAGCCATGTCGGCAAACCCTTCCAGGCCTTCCAAATCTGCAGCCGTTGATTGTATATCGTCCAGCAATTGCGACAATGCCACGCCCTTGTCGCCAAGTGTCTTACGGCCGGCAAGATCATTGCCCTGGATACCGGTCGTGCCCTCGTAGATACTCATGATGCGTACGTCACGGTAATGCTGTGCGCTGCCGGTTTCCTCGATAAATCCCATACCGCCGTGCACTTGCAGACCCAGAGAGGTGATCTCCTGGGCCAGTTCTGAAATCCAGCCTTTAACTATCGGGGTATACACACCGGTGCGCAGGCTGTGACGGGTTTTATCCGCCGGTGTTTTCGCCCAACGGATCTGATCAATTTCCGCTGCAGCGATATAGATCAGGCCCCGCATCGCCTCGGTTGCCGACTTCATCAGCATCAGCATGCGTCGCACATCCGGGTACTCAATGATCGGGAAACGTGAACCGTCACCGCGGGTCCCCTGCAAACGCTCTTTGGCATAGGCAACCGCCTGTTGATATGAACGCTCACAAACACCCAGGCTTTGCAGACCAACACCCTGGCGGGCATCGTTCATCATGGTAAACATCGCCGCCAGACCCTTGTGCGGCTCACCCACAAGATATCCTATGGCGCCGCCGTGGTCGCCAAAGCTCATGCTGCAGGTGGGGCTGGCGTGTATACCCAGCTTGTGTTCGAGCCCCACGCAATAGACGTCATTGCGCTCGCCGGGCTGGCCATTCTCGTCCAGCAGGAATTTTGGTACCAGGAAAAGGGATATACCCCTGACACCTGCCGGTGCATCGGGTAAGCGGGCCAGCACCAGGTGGATGATGTTGTCCGTCATCTGGTGATCGCCCCAGGTGATGAATATTTTCTGACCACTGATCAGGAAATGATCCCCTTCAGGCACCGCTTTGGTGGCCACCGCCGACAGGTCGGAACCGGCTGCCGGTTCGGTCAGGTTCATGGTGCCGGTCCATTCCCCGCTCACAAGTTTGGGTACGTAGGTGTCTATCAATTCATCCGAAGCATGTGCCAGCAATGCTTCAACAGCCCCGGTCGTCAGCAGCGGGCACAATGAAAATGCCACACAAGCGGAATCCCAGACCTCGACCACCGCCACCGCCAGTGACCTTGGCATGGCCTGACCACCGTAGGCTTCCGGCGCAGCCAATGAAGCCCAACCATTGTCTGTGTACTGGTGGTAGGCGTCGGCAAACCCCGCTGCTTCCTGGACTCCCATCTCCCCCAGTGACGCATGCTCCTTATCGCCACTGGCATTAAGGGGTGCAATCACCTCGCTACCCAGCTTTGCGGCCTCCTCCAGAACAGCCAGTGCCAACTCACTGTTGATACCCTCAAGCCCTGCTGACCGGCACATCCGGTCGAAATCCAGCAAATCGTTGAGCAGAAACGCCGCGTCCTTGTAAGGGAAATGATACTCACTCATTGGCTATAGTCCTTGCTTATAAAATTGTGTGTTATAAGACAGTTTCTATTATGAACAATTCACGTGCCAGGGGGAACACTCCGTGGTACTTTTATGGCCTCAAAACCGGGTCTTTGCAACAAAATGAACGGGCGGATCAATGAAAAAGACAGGCGCATGGCTGGTACGTTATGCTCTCGAGCAGATCGGTGTGAAATACACCTTTGGCATCCCTGGTGTGCACAATACCGAAATATACGATGAACTCAATAATTCCAAACTGATCCGGCCGATCCTGGTCACCCACGAAGGCGGTGCGGCTTTCATGGCTGATGCCGTCAGCCGCACAACCCGTGGAATCGGTACACTGCTCATCGTTCCGGCGGCCGGGGTCACACACGCCGCCAGCGGCATCGGTGAGGCTTTTCTGGATGGTATTCCGATGCTGGTCATATGCGGCGGCATCCGCAGGGATATTGACAAGACCTATCAATTACACGAGGTCGACCAGCACGCGATGTTGGAACCCATCACCAAGAAGACGTTTTTGATCGAAACCCACGAGCAGATTGTCCCGGCCATCTTCGAGGCTTTTGAGACTGCCAATGCCGGTGAACCCGGACCTGTGTTCGTAGAAGTTCCTGTCAATTTGCAACTCTTTCCGGGTGAGGTTGCAAAACTGCCGTCCTTTGTGCCAGCCAACCGGGTGACCAGGCCGGACCCTGTCGCGGTCCGGGACGCGGCACAGATGCTATACAACGCCACACGACCCGGGCTGTTTGTCGGTTGGGGTGCGGTCGATGCCAGCGCCCAAACCCGGCGTATCGCGGAATTCCTCAATGCCCCGGTGGGGACCACCTTGCAGGGTTTGAGCGCCTTCCCGGCCAGTCACCCGCTGCATACCGGTATGGGTATTGCCCATGCCGCCGTGCCGGCCGCTGAAAACGCATTTAAGAATTGCGATTGCATGCTGGCCGTTGGCACCCGCTTTGGCGAGATCGCGACCGGCAGTTTTGGTGTTACCCCGCCGGAAAACCTGATCCATGTCGATATCAATCCGCAGGTTTTTTCCGCCAATTACCCCGCTGCGATCACGATTGAAGGCGATGCCACAGCTGTATTGCAGGAACTCATCGAAGCACTGCAAGCCCTGGGAGAGCCGAAGGCCGACGACGGCAGGTTTGCGGCCACCATCAAAAAAGATAAACAGGCCTACCAAGCTGAGTGGCTCAAACACGATAACGGCGAGCGTGTGAACCCGGCCCATTTCTTCAATGCTTTACGCAGCCAGCTCAATGATGACACCATCGTCGTGGCCGATGACGGTAATCACACCTTCCTCGCTGCCGAACTGATGCCCATATACCAGCCCAGGGGTTTCATTTCACCCACTGATTTTAATTGCATGGGTTATGCAACGCCCGCCGTCACCGCCGCCAAACTGGCCAACCCCGATAAACAGGTGATCGGTATCATAGGTGACGGCGCATTTTTAATGACCTGCATGGAAACCCTGACGGCCACCTCACTCGGGCTTGGTGCGGTCTATTGCGTATTTAATGACGGTGAGTTGTCACAAATTTCACAGACGCAGGAAATTCCCTACAACCGAAAAACCTGCTCGGTGTTGAACGCTGTAAAAATAGAGGGTGTTGCATTGGCGACAGCTTGTGAATACATCGCCATCAAACGCGATAAGGATTGTGAAACGGGTATTGCGCAGGCACTTGCGTTTGCCGGGGAAAATAAACCGGTGATCGTGGACGTGAACATTGATTATTCCAAACACACACGCTTTACCAGGGGGATTGTAAAAACCAACCTGCAACGCTTTTCCCTCGCCAACAAAGCGCGTTTTATCGGTCGTGCACTGCTTAGACGAGTTAACTAACCTGCATAATTCACCCGCCGGCAGAATCGGGGTCAGAGTCAAGTGCCAGGGTAGCCGCAGAAGCGGGGTCTTGTGGTACTTGACTCTGACCCCGTTGTGACCAGCGTGGCGCCGTGAGCCTGCGCCGGCCATCCCTGCTCAGCTTGACGCCGGGTTCGTTCAGGTCAGACCGGTCCCACAGTTTGCAGGTCACCTGTTTGTGTTTCTGATCCAGGCCTTCGCAGGAATTGGTGTACTCGCACACACGCACCTGGTCACCCCGGCCCAGAGACAGTTTTAAGAACCAGTCGGGGTCGGCCAGGCTCTGACGCGCTGCAGCAATGATATCGGCCACCCCTTCAGCCAGGGCGGTCTCGGCCTGTTTAAAGCCATGGATACCACCGGCCAATACCACCGGTGTTTCGTAGCCGGCCTGGCGGATCGCTTTGCGGATGGCCCTGACCGCTTCAAAGTTACGGCCAAAAGGTCCCATTTCATCGGAAATGTAAGACGGCATACATTCGTAACCACTCGGTCCGGTGTACGGGTAGGCGGCCCAACCGGGTCTTGGCTGCGCGGCGTCTTCAAATTTCCCGCCACGTGACAACGACAGGAAATCCATACCGGCACAGGCAAATTCCACCGCAAAATAGATAGCGTCTGCAACCGAACTGCCACCCTCGATACAATCATCACTGAGATAACGGCAGCCCACCGCGAAATCATCGCCAACCGTGCGTCTGACCTGCCGGTAAACCTCCAGCGGCAGACGTACACGTTGTTCTTTTTCACCCCCGTAACCGTCATTGCGGTCATTGCGGGCGGAGAGGAACGAGGCCATCGTGTAAGCATGTGCGTAATGCAGTTCCACGCCATCCATGCCGGCTTCCCGGGCGCGAAGCGCAGCATCGGCGAACAGCTTCGGCAATACCTCCGGCAGATTCCTGACATGTGGTAAATGGACATCAGTGACACGCTCGCGGTAACCGCGGCTGAGATTTTCAAACTCGCGTTCTGAAAGGACTGCCTGTATTTCAACATCGCTCAGTGCCAGTAACCTGGAACGTATTTCAGCTTCAGCACAGTCCCCGGCTTTCATCCTGCAGCGATGCTCATCCGTGATTTCAAGAAACTGCCGGATAAACTTCTCACGTGCGGGCCTGCGCCGGATAGCCAGGAAGTCGATCAACTGGATGAACAAACGTGTGTGCCCGCCACTGGCGGCGTGTACGACATTGGCGATATTCCTCAGACCGGGTATAAAGCGGTCATCACCGATGCGCAGCAACGGCCCGCTGGGGATGTCGCGTATACCGGTTGCCTCAAGCACCAGCGCACCCGGCCTGCCACGCGCCATACGCTCGTACCAGTCGAGTATGTCATCGGTAACAAAGCCATCTTCACTGGCACGCCAGGGAACCATAGCCGGTACCCAGGTGCGTTGCTCGAGTCTGAGGTTCTGAAAATGGAGTGGACTGAATAGCTGAGCAGCCTGTGCCTCGCTGGCCGTGGGTGACTGCCCGGGGTCCGGCTGGTATTTTATGCGCTGCGGTGGTTTATACATCGGGTGTACTGCATCATGATTCAGGGAACCACGGCCGTCGTTTCAATTTCTACCTTGGCGGCGGACTCGATCAAGGCGTTTACTTCAACGACCGCCATGGCGGGATAGTGCTTACCCATCACGTCCCTCCAAGCCTTGCCGATGTCCTTGATCCCGGCGAGATAATCCGCCCGGCTGGTGATGTACCATGTCATGCGTACGATGTGTTGTGGTCCCGCCTGCGCCTCATTGAGCACCGCAATGGTATTTTTCAATGTTTGTTCCACCTGCTTCGCCATGACGTTACTGCGTATCACGTGGTCTTCATCCCAGCCTATCTGACCGGCCACAAAAACCATGCGGCCGCTTGCCAAAATACCATTTGAATAACCATGTGGTCTGGACCAGCCCGGTGGCAGAAGTATTTCCCTGGTCATGCTGTTCAGGTTCCCTGTGTGTCGGTAAATTGTTGATACTCATTACGTGCAATGATGACTTTCTGAACCTCACTGGCGCCTTCATAAATACGCAGTGAACGGATTTCCCGGTAGAGCCGTTCAACCACCTGTCCACGGGTCACACCCAGACCGCCGAAAAGTTGCACCGCCTGGTCAATCACTTTCTGAGCCCGCTCGGTGGCGTGCAGTTTAGCCATGGCAGCCTCCCGGGTAACACGCGCCTGACCGTTGTCCTTGGCCCAGGCCGAGCGATACACCAGCAGTGCGCTGGTATCGATGTCCAGCGCCATACCGGCAACCGCAGCCTGCGTCATTTGCAGTTCGGCCAGGGGTGCGCCGAACAACTCGCGTTTGAGGACGTGTGCGAGTGCTTCATCATAGGCACGACGTGCAAAACCGAGCGCGGCGGCGGCCACCGTTGTGCGGAATACATCCAGCGTTGCCATGGCAACTTGAAAGCCCTGTCCCGCATCACCGAGCCTCTGGCTTGCGGGTATCCGGCAATCATCGAACTGCAGGGTGCCCAGCGGGTGTGGTGCGATAATATCGATACGTTCACTGACGCTCAGGCCCGGTGTATCAGCAGCCACCACGAATGCGCTCAGCCCACGCGCACCGGGTGCCTCTGAGGTGCGGGCAAACACCGTGTAGAAATCCGCGATACCAGCATTGGAAATCCAGGTTTTTTCACCGTTGAGAACATAGCCATCCACATCCCGCAGCGCGCTTGTGGTCAATGCGCTGACATCGGAACCGGCTTGCTTTTCTGACAAGGCAAAAGCTGCGATATATTTGCCTGTCGCGACACCGGGCAGCCACTGTTGTTGCAAGCCGGGATCGCCAAACAGGCTGATCGCCCCGCTGCCCAGGCCCTGCATCGCAAAGCAAAAATCAGCCAACCCCGATTGATAGGCGAGCGTTTCACGCATGAGGCAGAGGGTACGCACATCCAGTTTCGACGACTCACTGCAAATTGTGGCCTGGTTCTCAGGCACAGCGTGCGCCAGCCAACCGCCTTCGCCGAGCAGTCTGACGAGACCCCGGCAATCGGCATCAAGATCAGATACCTTCGGGTCCAATAATTCAGAATTTGTGCTGCACCATTGATCAAGTTCAGACTTTATTCGCCGGTGGCCTTGATCCAGGAATGGCCATCGCAGGTAACTTGACTCCGCCATCAGTACCCCATGAATCGTTTATCTTTCAATAGCGTATTCCTCACAAGGTCTCCTCTTTTGCCAGCGATTGCTTAACCTTTTTTAACAATTCATCGAGCACGACCAACTCTTTTTTCTTCATACCTTTGAGCATTTTTTTGACCCATTTCTCATGGGCGGAAGATAAACGTTCAAATTCCTCGAGGCCCTTTTGACTCAATTTGACCCTATAGGCACGATGGTCTCCGGCATCACGTGTACGGATAACCAGGCCATCCGCCTGTAAACGCGAGATGATACCCGTGATATTCCCGCTAGAAACCAGCAACCAGCGGGAGATGTCACCCATGGTTTGTCCCTGCGGTTCCCGCGCGAGTGCCGCCATCACATCAAATCGTGGCAATGTGGTATCAAACTCTGTACGAAAACGCCCACGCACCTCTTTTTCAATCAATTGGGACGAGGTTAGTATACGCAGCCAGATACGCAAGGCCATTTTACGGCGTGAAGTCTGCTCCAGTTTTTCGATCGCTGTTTCTGCTCTGTTCGGCATTGGATTAGTCCCGCTGATTGAAATTCATGCATTAATAGCCATTTCGGCTGCCCGGGCGAGGTTACGCACATACTGGCTTCGCCCGGACAGGTATTGTTGAGGCCAAGCCTGAGCTTTGTAGCCAAGTTGTGCAGCCGCGTGCAGGGTCCAGTAAGGATCGGAGAGATGTGGTCTGGCAAGACAACACAAATCAGCGCGGCCTGCGGCGATGATGCTGTTGATATGATCGGTCTCGTAGATATTACCCACCGCCATGGTTGCAATACCAGCCTCCTGTCTGACCTGGTCGCTCAGTGGTGTCTGGAACATACGCCCGTAAACCGGCCGCGCCCCGGTGCTGGTCCCGCCCGCCGAGACATCGATAATATCGACACCGGCCCGGGCAAAAGCGCTTGCGATCAGGACCGCGTCATCACCCGTGATACCGCCTTCAACCCAATCTGTGGCGGATATACGCACTGACATCGGTTTTTCCTGCGGCCAGACCGCACGCACCGCGTCGAATACCTCCAGCGGGAAGCGCAATCGGTTCTCAAGGCAACCACCATAGGAGTCGGTGCGGTGATTTTTCAATGGTGTGATGAAAGACGACATCAGGTAGCCGTGCGCATAGTGCATTTCGAGCATATCGAAACCACTGGCCTCGGCACGTCGGGCAGCGGTCACGAATTCTTCACGTACCCGGTCCATATCCACGCGTGTCATGACCTTCGGTAACTGGTTTTTGGGTGACCAGCGCAGTGCTGACGGACCCATCACCTCCCAGCTACCTTCTTCCAGTGGTTCGTCCACACCTTCCCAGAGCAGTTTCGTCGCCCCCTTGGGGCCCGAATGGCCAAGCTGGGCACAGATCTTCACACCGTCATTGCGGTGTACGAAATCAACAATCCGCCGCCACGGTTCTATGTGCGCATCCTTGTAAAGCCCGGCGCAGCCCGGACTGATACGGGCCTCGGCGGATACACCGATCATCTCGGTTATTATCAAACCGGCACCGCCCTGGGCACGCGCACCCAGATGCACCAGGTGGAAGTCATTTGGTTCACCGTCATCGGCGCTGTACATGGCCATGGGGGAAAGCACCACGCGGTTTTTCAACGTCATATTACGCAGCTTGAACGGTACAAACATGGGTGGTGGCGTCTCACCATCCTCTGGCGGAATTGTGTTTGCCTGGCTTGCAAACCATTGTTCCATACGCTGCAACCAGACCGGATCACGTAAACGCAGGTTCTCATGACTGACCCGCTGGCTGCGGGTCAACAAGGCGTAACTGAACTGCATCGGTTCGAGTTGTGTATAGCGTGGCAGGTTTTCAAACCACTGCATCGAGTTGCGTGCGGCACTTTGTAAACGCAGCACCTCGACGGTGCGTTTTTCCCGGTAGTCTTCCAGCGCCTGATCAATATCCTTGTTTGAACTCAAAGCTGCGGCAAGATCGATGGCATCTTCAAAACCAAGTCGTGTTCCCGAGCCGATCGAAAAATGTGCCGTATGCGCAGCATCACCGATCAGCACCATATTCCTGTAACGCCAGCGACCGCACAACACGCGTGGAAAACTGATCCACGCCGAGCCGCGGATATGACCGGTATTGCTCATCAACTGGTGCCCATCAAGGTACTCGCTGAACAGTTCTTCAAGGTAACGTGAGCATTCCTGCTGGCTCATCTCACCGAAACCATGCGCCTGCCAGGTAGATTGTTCGCATTCGACAATAAAGGTCGAGGTATCGCTGTCAAACCGGTAGGCGTGTACCCAAATCCAGCCCGACGGTGTCTCCTTGAAAATAAATGTGAACGCATCGAACAACCGGTGAGTTCCGAGCCACAGGAACTTGTTGGGCCTTTGGTCGATATGCACGTCAAGGTGTTCCTGATAAGCATCCCTGAAACGGCTGTTGACACCATCGGACGCAATCACCAGGTCATAGTCTTTGAACTGCTCCAGATCCGGTTTGGCCTCGGTCTCAAAAACCAGCCTGACACCCAGTTCTTCGGCCCTCTGGTAGAGGATATCCAACAGGTGTTGACGTCCAATCCCGCAAAACCCGTGCCCACCAGAGGTAATGACCTCACCCTTGAAATGAACGTCTATGTCATCCCAGTGAATGAATCCGCCGGTGACCATGGCCGCCGATAGCGGATCATTTTTCTCCAGATCTGCGAGCACGCTGTCTGAGAAAACCACACCCCAACCGAATGTGTCGTCACGCCGATTGCGCTCGACCACCGAGATTTCATGCTGCGGTGAGCGCAACATCATTGATATGGCAAAGTAAAGCCCGGCGGGCCCACCGCCGACACATGCAATTCGCATCAATTCCAACCCTGAGACACTTAGTTTAAGTCTAAACTAAATCTGCGGAGCTGTGAACCCGTGATTTCCCGTCGCTCCGGTACCGGGTCCATCTTTGGCGTTCCGACATGGATTCCGGATCGCGCTACGCTTGTCCGGAACGACGGAGGTTCTCGCCATCCCGGCCTTGACCCGATACACCGTCACCCCGGGCTTGACCCGGGGTCCATCT
>CAZYVH010000094.1:0-6524 GCA_964650905.1 uncultured Wenzhouxiangellaceae bacterium
GTCAAAAACATCACAGATATGCGCCAGCTGGGATACCTACTGGCAAGGTACCGGCGATGTCGGCGCCTACGCCAGCGGCGGGGTCAGCCACCCGGGCGTACTGGCGTTCTGGGATGAATTTTTTCACAGTGTCAAACGTGATTACACAGAACCGGAAATGATTGATCTTGCCAGCGGCAATGGCGCGGTCATCGAGCGTGCACTGGCGGTGTACCAGAACGAGACCGCCGGGTTTACCTGCCTGGACGCATCGGAATCGGCCATCGCCAATATCCGCAGCCGCTTTCCCCAGGTCAAGGGTATGGTCGCGAACGCAGGTGAAATACCATTCGATAACGGCCGCTTCGATATTGTCACCAGCCAGTTTGGTGTGGAATACGCCGGTCGTGACGCCATCGACGAAGCGGCCCGCCTGCTTGCCGCCGGTGGTCACCTGGGGCTGCTGCTGCATAATGAATCCGGTGCCATTCACCAGGAATGCCTGGCAAGCCTGGACGCCATTGTCCGGCTGCAGAAATCCCACTTTCTTTCATATGCACACAAGATGTTTGACGCCGGGTTCAAGGCAGTGCGTGGCGCTGACCGGGCGCCGTATGAGACCGCTGCGAAACAACTTGCACCTGCAATTGAGGTGCTCGAAGGTATCATGGCCGAACACGGCCAGGGCGTTGCCGGAGACACCATTGTCCGGCTTTACAGTGACGTGGCGCAGATTCACCAGGAGATGCCAGACTACGAACCAGATGAGGTGCTGGGCTGGCTCGAGCGTATGGAAAGCGAACTGCTGGCCTACGCAGGCCGCATGACATCCATGGCCGGGGCCGCCATCAACAGCGTCTCGTTCAAACAGATTTGTGACGGGCTTGTCAGCCAGGGTTTTGACCTGGAACATGCCGCACCCTTGGTGGTTCCCGATACGGATCTGCCATTGGCCTGGGCGTTGGTTGCCACCAGGAATTAATCTTCACTCTTCTGGAGACTCATACGATCATGAATAAGGACGCCAAAAAACCTGCTCGCAAGGAGCTCGATGCCTGGGTCAAAAAGCAACTTGAGAGCGCGGTGCACAAATTGTTAAAGCAAGGTGTGATCGACAGTCTGATCGTTGAGGCCAAACCCGCCTGGACGTTGCCGTTCCAGATCCTGATCGGCAAAATCCGCCCACACAAACAGGCCAAAGATTTTGAATGGTTTATCTGTGGCGAGGTGCCGACCGATTTCCTCGCTTCCAACCTTGCGGCCACACCGCGGCAAGCGGCCAGACACTTCTCAATGCAATGGCAGCTGGCCGCTGCGCAGTACCAGGAACAGCAGGCAGACGAGGCTGCCGGAACGACTGCCCAAACCCCGGATGGAGACCCGGGTGCACACCTGTGTGAACAGGCGGAAGCCTTATATGATCTGGCAGCCGACGACCGCTTGTGGCAGCAACGTGAAGACCCGTGAGAAACCTCATCAGTAATCCTTATCAGGAAACAGCATGCTTGTAACCGGCAAAGACTTCCGCATCTCCCCGCGGGCCCTGATGTTTGATCCTGAATTTTTTGTTTTTGATTTTACACCGGAAAGTGGTTTGAGCCGGTTTCTGGTGGTCGAGGAGAAAAACCTGGTGTTGGCACCCTTTACCGATATCCGCTTCGAGCCACTTGCCCAGGGTCATTTTTCTGTGGCCACCGGGGAACTGGTCAAGCTGGAACACATGCACGGAATCCAGCGACCCCGGTCCGTGTTTATCTTCCACCACGCTTTTGTCTGCTCGACCCTGCTGGCTCGTTGTCTGAACCAGATTGACACGTTTTTCAGTCTCAAGGAACCCTGGATTCTGCGGCGTCTGGCTGAACTGAAACGGGTGCACGGCAATAAACTCCCTGCCAGGCAATGGCAGGACATATTCACCTGTCATCTGGGTTTGCTGGCCAAGAATTACCACACCGGCAAAGTACCTGTGATCAAAGTGACCAATATTGCCAATAACCTGGTGGAAGACGTCCTGCAACACCTGCCGGGACATAAGATTCTTTATCTGTATTCCGACCTGGAAAGTTTCCTGGTTTCCAATCTGAAGAAAGCACCGGAAACACAGAAAAAGATGCCCGCTCTGGCTGCAGCTTTTCTGGCCGATGGGAATTTTGCGAGACGCTTCCCGCAGTTCAGCAACGTAAAACGCCTGCCTTTTTTACAGGTCTGCGCATTGATTTGGCTGCTCAGTCTTTACAATTTCCAGGGCAGTACCAAAGCGGCAGACCCGGCGAGCATGAGAATGCTGGAGATGAATGATTTTCTCATCGACATGGGCAGCGCTTTACAGCGTCTGAGCCACTTTTTTGGCCACGGTGCTGCACCGATGGAGATCAAAAGGATGCTGGCACCTTCCGTCACGCAAACCAATGCCAAGCACCAGAATGTGCCCTATGGCACACAGTCAAAACAGCGCGAAACAGAACAGGTGCTGGCCAAACACCACGCTGAGATTAAAAAGGCGATGGCCTGGATCATGCCTATGGTTGACAAATTGGGGGTCCTGGAATACGCCAACAAAAATCAGCTTGAAAACCCGTAAATAACGACCCAAAAGAAGGGCCGCTGAACGCGGCCCTTCTTACGCTTACTAGCTAAGCAACAACGGTTTAATCAGTACTTCCACTTCAGACGCACGTAATAACCTCTGCCGAACAACCGGTAGGTTGAAGGATCGGTCGTCGCATTGAAACCCGTGTCCATGAACGGCGGTGCCTCGTTGGTAAAGTTGGTAATACCCGCCGTGATCTGGGTGTTGGTGCCAAGAGCGTCAAAGTTGTAACTGGCAACGATATCGTGATAGGTCTTGGAGCTGATATCCTGGATATACGTCCCGTCAGGCCGGTTGCCGGCGCCGCAATTACAGAACGTATCCGCATCCAGACCATCGATATACTCGGCCAGGTAGCTGACTGAGAAATCATTGTAGGTCCACTGCAAGGTGAAGTTAGCCTTGTCCTTGGCATACGCACCACCATCGGCCTGGGTCGGATCGACATACCGGCCGGAAAAATCCTGCTCCGGCGCGCCGGCAAATGGTATCTTGGTGCGTTCGATCAGGTGTGACCACAAAACGGCTGCACTCACCTGGCCAAAGCTTGCGTCATAAGACCAGCTGAGCTCGGTGTCAACACCCTTGGCGCCTTGCTGGGCAACGTTGAGACCCCCATCGAGGACCTGTTGAATGCCGTAGTCAGCGGAGCGGCGTGTAATCAGGTTACATGACGCCGTGACTCCACGTTCGTAGCAATCTTCCAGGATGAACTGAACACCCAGAGAACTGATGGCGTCATCCAAAGAGATTTCAAAGTAATCCACCGTGGCGGTGAAATTGTGATCACCAATTTCAGGTGTCCAGACCACACCGATGGTCGTCGTATCACCTTTTTCAGGCTGCAGCAGTGGATTGCCGCCAACCCTCGCCAACAGCTGGTTTTCATCGCCAGGAGCGACCTGATCACAGAACTGGGCAATGCTGCCGCTCGAGTCCGGTGCACACGGATCGGTAAAGGTCGGGAAGCTGTCAGACTGACCACCGAAAAGGTCGCCAATGGTCGGTGCGCGGAACACCGTACCGTAGGTGGCCCGCAGTTTCAGGTCGTCAACAATCTGGAGCTCAATACCAAACTGGTAGGTGTCATCACCTGAGAACTGGTCATAATTGTCGTAACGCCAGCTGGCCGACAGATCAATGCTTTGTGAGCCATTGTCATATAATGGCGCCAGAACCTCGACGTAAAAACCGTCATTGGTCAAAGAGCCCTGGGTGCCTGCGCCCTTGTTACCGGTCACGGAACCGCTGGCCTTACCCGAATCGGGGCTGGACTTGAAAAACTGGTACCAGTGGTTATAACCGACAGCCCATCCGAATTCTCCACCCGGCAAGTCCCACAAAGAACCCGACAGGTTTACACCCGCCAGGGTCACTTTGGTAATAGAGTGGTCGGTCAGGGTTGCAGTGATGTAATTGAGCATATCCTGGGTGACTGAACCGGTCAAAACCTCACCGGTTTCGCGCACCACCTCGCCACCACCGAATATGTTGAGCGGTACACAGCCTGTGATCAGCGTGGAAGGATCATTGATATCCGTATAACATTCCGGACTACCGTCACCATCCAGGTCAGCCGAAGGACCCAATGCCTTGGACAAGCGGTCACCGACGTACTGGCCAAAGTCCTGGTCTTCGCGGCTGCGATAACCCTGATTGACGAAGACATCCCAATCGATGTCATTGAACGCACCTTCAAGCCCCGCGATAAACTGGTACTGTGTGATGGACTGCTCGAAACGGCGTGGTTGCTCGAACATACGCCGGCGGATATCACGCGCAGGCTCGTAAAAGAGCGAGGTCCCATTGGCCGCGTTGTAGGCGTCGACTGCCCGGCGCAGGTAATAATTCTGTTCGGAGATACCGTGGTACGAGCTGCCATTAAAGGCACCGTCAAAGGCCGGGTCGAACAGTGAGAAATACGGCGTCGGCGCCAATTCCTGTGCGGATTCACGGAAATTACCCCGGATCTCGGCGTTGAAGCGAATATTGTCGGTGAGTTCAAAATGACCTTCCGAAAACAGGTTAACACGCTTGTACGGCGTCTGCAGGTAGTTGACCGGCGCATAGTTATAGTTGCGGCCATCATGTGGAATGATCAGACCCACTTCGTTGGGCTGTGATGCCGCGGTGCCGACCAGGAAACGGCCCTGGGTCAGGAAATTCCAGCGGCCCTGGGGAATGGCCGAAGAACCGATCGGGTAACAACCACCTGATGGGGTGCCGTCGTACGGTGCTGCAACCTGGTTTTCACAACCCTCCGGGTAGATATAAAACGAATCCTTCATGAAATCCCATGGTACATCTGCCTGGAAAGCAGGATCCTGTTCTACGTACTCGGCGCCAAATACAAAATTACCACCGGCAAACTCCTTACCGGCGATCACCGAGGCCGTATCCTGGTTGGCACCATTGGTGTTGTCCCATTCGGCGTGCTGGGCGGAGAACTCAAGACCATCAAAATCACGACGTGTGATGATATTCACAACACCCGCGACCGCGTCGGCACCATAGATGGCTGAAGCGCCGTTTTTCAGGATTTCGACGCGTTCGATCATCGTCGATGGAATCGCCTGGAAATCACCGCCATCGACCGTTCGATGACCGTTGACCAGTGTCACGGTCCGGTTGGCGCCCATACCGCGAAGATCGATCGTTACTGAACCGTTACCACCATTGTTGGTGGTGGTGCCGATCGGTGAACCGGACATGGACGGCATGCTCTGCAGCAGATCACCGACGTCGGTGAGTCCTGTGACTTCCATTTGCGCGCGGTCTACCACCGTAACGGGATTGGCGCCTTCAAGGTTGGCACGTTTAATACGCGAACCGGTAACAATAACCTCTTCCACCGTATCTTCGTCGCCGGCGTTCGCGTCAGCAGCATCCTGCGCAAAGACATTGGGGGTATGCGAAAAGGCTAGTGCGCCTGCACTCAGACCCAGCGCGAGTTGAATCGCTGTTCGTAATTTAATATCAGTTGACATGAGAATTTCCTCTAGGCAAGTTGAATATAATAGTTTCTTATAACTCACAATCATGTAGTCTTGTTATGCTCAATCATGTGGTTGATTTCTAGCAATAATACCCGCGACAGTATACACCAAAACTGACTCAGACAGGTAATAAGTCATGGGGGATGAACAGACCGGCTGCGGTCATTCAGATTTCAGTATAATCTTTTGATAAATATAAGATTTTATGGTCTCAAACAGGCTTTCCTGTGGATCACCGGGCAGGCTCGCAACCGACCGGCGCAATATGAAGGCTATTTCGCTGGCGTATCTTTTCCTGCATTATCCACCATACGTGGTTTACCCAGACCACACCCCTCATCGAGAAAGTCCTCGATCAGACCCAGTGTCTTCTTGTGGTGTCGGTAATACCATGGCAGCTGATGCGGTTGGTCAGGAATCAATTCAAAGCGCGCCGGCACCCGGTCTTTCACGGCATTATAGAAATTCTTGGCATGCCAGGATGGCGTGCGCACATCACGGTCACCCACATATAGTAAGACGGGAATTCTGGCCCTTTCCGTGTTTTCCATGGGGTCCATGCCCTTCACGGTCTCCCCCTGCAGGAACCGCTGCAGACGATTCTCGCTCCAGTTGTTTCCCAGGCGTTTCAAATCGGTGACCGGTGCACCGGCAATGGCACAGCGGTAAGGGCTCTGTGGCCTGACCACGGCCGCCGCTGCGGCAAAACCACCGTAGGAATAGCCAAAGATGACCAGCCGGTCGGGGTCGGCGATACCCTGCTTCACAAGCCAGCGCGCGCCGTCATCCTTGTCATCTTCCATGGTCTTGCCCCACTCGCGGTCACCCGCCAGCCACAGCTTGCGGCCCAGACCCGAGCTTCCACGGTATTGCGGGCGCAGCACCGCGTAGCCGCGCGAGGTCAGAAAAGGCACCCAGCCCGAAACGTCCCAGCCCGTGTAGTCTCGCGCCCACGGGCC
>CAZYVH010000094.1:6624-11045 GCA_964650905.1 uncultured Wenzhouxiangellaceae bacterium
TTCAGGCCCTCGTGAATCGCGCGCATGTCCGCATCCACATAGGTGGTTTCAGGCGCTGGTCCGGACACGGTATAGCCGAGCAATTTATTGAAGTTGCCGGGCTGGTTGCCAAACACCAGACCGGAGATCGAGAAGCGCGGATGCGCGACAAGCGGTTCGCTGTCGAAGGTGTGCGTCTTCGGGTCATACAGCCAGGCCTGCACCTGGTCGGAGAACTTGTCCGTCAGGATATAGTACTTGCCACTGGCGTCGTCGATGCCAACGACATTCACCGTAAAACGTTCAGTCAGCTGGCTGCTTAGTTCATCGTGGACTTTGAACTTCCCCGTCTGCGGGTTGAGAATATGAATGCGCTGTTCGTATTTGTTGCCGCCCACGGGCTCGATTTCCTGCCGGGTCAGGAGCCTGCCGTCGCGCGGATGAAAGAGACCCGGTGTGGTACGGCCACCGGCTTTGAGCAACAACTTCGTATCACCGTTCTTGAGGTTGTAGAGAAAGTAATCGGCCTGCAGATTGAGACCGGTAGCCCGTTGAATGATCACACGTGTCGGGTCGAGCGGCAGATTGCGCACCAGACGGGCACTGCCCGCGATGTCCAGGCAACGCCGGGTTTGTTGACTGACACCCAGGCGACGGGAAGAAGCGTTGGTGAACGCTTCCTTGAATTTATGCTGCTTCGCACCGGTCAGGTAGGTCTTGAAAACAAAGGTTGCCGTCGAGCCCGTAACACTGCCCTCACCGCAGCCACCGAGTTCGCCGGTCCACTCTTGGCGAGCAGCGACCAGGATCTTGCCTGCCTTGAGTGCAGCGGTGGCGATGAATTTCATGCGCTCCCCGCTCGGGGTTACCACCGGGCCTGCCTGGAGGTTTTCGACATCCCAGGTGGCCAGTGCGGTGTCCTGGTAATCCGATCCCGGCGTGGCTACGATGGCCACCAGTTGCTTGCCGTCCGCACTCATGGATACCGAATTGATGACCGGCACGCGCGCAAGATATTCGATCGGTATGGGTTTGGCGACGGCATGAACGGCAAGCAATGCCAGCGGCACAGCCAGCAGCCGGATCATTCTTTCTGGCTTCATGATTTCCTCTCTATTCTGTTCATTAGCTGATGGCTGGGTGCGGACCGTATGAAAAGGCTGAACGCTGGTTACGGTTCCCCACGAAAGAGCAAGCGGCGCCATTGCGCCGCTTGCTGACAACACTAAAGCGACTGCTTTACATCCTCCACGTGAAGCGCACGAAGGCCCGGCGACCGAGCAGGTCGTACTGGGTAGCGGAAACCGGCACATTACCACGGCGAGAGCGGAACACATCCGAAACGACATCCGGTTCTTTATCCAGGACGTTGTTGATGCCCACCAGCAGATCCCACTTGTCCTGCTGGTAGACCACCGACAAATTGTGATACACAACGGAATCCATCGACACGTCGAAACGGCCATCCGCAAATCCAAAGTAGGAGTCTCTCGAGTCTACATATCGATAGTCGCTGGTCCTGGCGACATACTGGGCGTAATAGTTAAATGCCCAGTCGTGCCGGTCCAGCGTGACACGCAGGTTGGTAACATTTTCCGGGCTGCCGACACTACCGGCAACATCGTCGGTCTCGAAACCTTGAACGAGAGAGGGATCGAACAGCTGAAAGATGTTTTCGAAGGTCCATGTGCTCTGCGCTTCGACCGTCAGGTCACCAAAATCGAAATCCTGGTCCCAGCGCAGGTTGAGGTCAAGCCCCTGGACACGTTGTGAGTTGATGTTGACGAAGGTATCGCGCACCGTGTCGATGTTGAACGGGAACTGTACATCGTTTGCAGGGTTGCGGGTAAACAGATCACAGAATGCATTCGGGAAATTTTCCGAGACATAGCAACCGGCAACGATCGAGCCCGCCCCGAGTTGGCTGATCTGGTCATTGACCTCGATATCGTAATAGTCGAGCGCAATACTCAGATTGCTGAACTTGGGCGTCCACACCATGCCGATGGTGTAGGCATCTGAAGTCTCCGATTTCAGGTTGTCGACACCGCCACCGGCGGTGATCTCGGCAGAGGTCGAGGGAAAACCGTTGTAGTCAGAAGGAATACCATCCGCCGCACAGTTGGTGCGTATGTTCGCGTTGGTGCTCTCACCCCAATCGATACAGGCGTCAACGGCAGTCTGGTTGCTAAAGGAAGTCTGGTTGCCCAGATACAACTCAAACAGTGCCGGTGCACGGTACGAGGTGCCCCGGGTGCCGCGTAGCATGAAGGTCGGTGTCAGATTCCAGCGCAAGCCCGCTTTCCAGACGGCGTCATTGCCCCCATCCTTGTAATCGAAGGTGCGTGCCGACAGGTTGAGGGTCATGTTTTCAACAGCCGGTAAACCGGAAAGCAGCGGAATTTCTGCCTCCATGAACGCCTCGACCACGTGGTTGGTGCCCTTGGTCGCAATGGCCGAGCTCTCACCCCAGAGATCGCCGGCCTTCGAAAAGTCACTCGGTTGGTCGTCGATACTGAAGCTACGGTACTCAGCCCCAAAAGCGGCGCTTAAGGTGCCGGCTGGCAGTTCGAACAAGTCACCCGCGAGAATACCCGTGGCCTGGAACTGCTCGTACACCGTGTTGCCGGTATGGACCACGCCGACCGCATCGATTAAAGCCTGCATGTTCGAACCACTGAGAATGCCCGGGTCGTAATAATCGATCGACGGTGGAGCTGAAGCGCTTCTAGACCAGTCACCGCTCTTGGAAGTCAGAATGGAGTTACGGGTGTAATCGCCATTTGAATGTGAGTAGGAGCCATAAATTTCCCAGCTCCAGTATTTTTCCGTCGGCAACACGCCCTCCAGACCACTGGTCACGTACCAGTAATCCACCGAGACATCTGTGTTGGAAGGGTATGGCATGACCGGTTGCCCCGCCGGCAGGAACACGGACGGGTCCCAGGTCGGGTCGTCGGGATAGGGATCAAAGAATGTGCTGCTGATGATCGGGAAGAACTGACGCCAGCCCTCCGCCCTGGTCTCACGTTTGGAATAAAGAACATCCATATCCCAGTCTACCCCACCCCAAAAGTCAAAGGCGTAGTCCGCCGTCGCATAGACATTGGTCCGTTTCATCTCATTGATGGCGGTTTCAGATTGCGTGAAAGGAAAGTCCAGCACGTCTTCGTAAAAGGCTTCACCAGCAGGATCGTCATAGCGTCCGTTTGCCCGGGGATGGTAACCGGGCAGTGTGCCGACGGTGGAACCGTCCGCCGACGGGACCAGCCTGCCACCGGTGATGAAGAAATCGATGACGGTGTTAGCATAAAGGTTTTGACACCCCGAGTACGGTTCACTCGCCGTGATGGACCGGTCCTCGCGATCAATGCGATTGCCGCTGCCATCGAAGGCCAGGTCTTCGGGACAGCCCAGGAAATCCCGGTCACCGATGGTCAGTTTTTCACGTTTTTCATACTGCGCGGAGAAGGTCACTGCACCCTTCTCGAAGTTCAAGCCCGTGATCAAACCAGCCCGGTAAAGCTCACCGCCACTGTCGAATGGTGTTTCTGTCACCGCCTGGACTTCAGTTTCGTCGACCGAGCGCCGGGTGATGATGTTCGCCACACCCGCCACGGCATCGGAACCGTAGATGGAGGAGCTGCCGTCCAGCACGATTTCGAAACGCTGGGCCGCGATTTCGGGGATGCTCGACAAGTCGATGGCCTGCACCGCGCCCCGGGTGCCGCTACCGCCTGGCCGGCGGCCATTCAACAGGACCAGTGTACGGGTCGTTCCCAGACCACGCAGGTCCAGGGTTTGCACACCGGTGCCGCCCTGGATCACGAAACCCGCGAACTGATTGTTCAACTGGGTGGTGCCGCCAGCCACGGTGGAATTCTGCAGCATGTCCGCAACGGTCAACTGGCCTACCTGCACCTGGGTATTTGCGGTAATCACCTGCACCGGCGAGGTTGTGGTGAATTCTTTGCGCTTGATCAGCGAACCGGTGACTTCGATGCGGTCGAGTTCTACCGCTTCCTCATCGTTCTGGTCTTCTTTGACGGCCGTTTGATCATCCTGCGCCCAGGTGCTGCCAACCATGTTGAATGCCATAACCAGGGCGAAAATCAGCGATTGGTAAAGTGTCTTCATGTGAATTAGTCTGGTGTTAGTCATCAAGTTGTCTCCCTAACAATGTGACTGAAATAATAGTTCTTGGTGATCAATGGTAGTTGCAGTTACTTCGGCAACCGTAAGTGTTAAATTTGTGCTAAACGCACTTGCGGGGGTGTTGTATCAGGAAACCGCCATATTTGCAACCTGAGTGTGCATAAAAACGGGGTCAAAACGCTTGTGGGCGGTGAGGGCATGGCGGCCATGAATGTCCACCCACATCGTCATTCCGGCGATGTTTACATCCGTCATTCCGGACAAGCGCAGCGCGATCCGGAATCCAT
>CAZYVH010000095.1:0-10964 GCA_964650905.1 uncultured Wenzhouxiangellaceae bacterium
CGCGCAAATGCGCCAGTTGCCGTATTACAACAGTTTCTTCCAGACTGCGCATCCGCCTGCCATCGAATTGTCTGAGGTACTCGCCCAGCTTAGCCCGCCACAGTTCAGGCATACTTTTTTCACTGGTTCCGGTTCAGAGGCCAATGACACCGTGATAAAACTGGTGAGACGTTATTGGGATCTTTTAGGCAAGCGCGGGAAAACAATCATCATCAGCCGTAAGAACGCCTACCACGGCAGCACCGTGGCTGCCGGCTCACTGGGTGGAATGGATGAAATGCACAAGCAGACCGTCGTCCTTTTACCGGGAATTGAACACATCGGGCAACCCTACTATTTTGAATTGGGTGACGGTTTGTCTGAAGCAGAGTTTGGTCTGCGACAGGCGCGTTTACTGGAGCAGAAAATCCTTGAGGTCGGCGCCGAACAGGTGGCTGCCTTTATTGGTGAGCCGGTGCAGGGTGCGGGTGGTGTCATCATTCCGCCGTCAAGCTACTGGCCGGAAATCCAGCGTATCTGTAAACAATACGACATTTTGCTGATTGCCGATGAAGTCATTACCGGTTTTGGCAGGTTGGGTGAGTGGTTTGGCAGTCAACGTCTGGGTATCGAGGCAGACCTGATGTCGTTTGCCAAGGGCGTGACCTCTGGTTACCTGCCACTGGGTGGTGTGCTGGTCGCTGACCGGGTGGCGGATGTGGTCATTGCCAGGGGTGGTGAATTTGCACACGGTTATACCTATTCTGGTCACCCCGCGGCCTGTGCTGTGGCACTGGCCAATATCCGCATTCTGCGTGATGAAGGCGTCATTGAGCGAGTGCGCGTTGATACCGGGCCATATTTTAAGCAACGTTGGGCGAGCCTCGCGCAACACCCGTTAGTGGGGGAAGCGCGCAGTATCGGCCTGGTAGGTGCGATCGAGCTGGTGGCCGACAGGGCCAGCGGTGAACGCTTCGAAAAAGAGGCCAGCGCGGGTACGGTTTGTCGAGATTTTTGTTTTGCAAACGGCCTGGTGATGCGGGCAGTGGGTGATGCAATGATCGTGTCGCCGCCGCTGGTGGTAGAACATGCACACATTGACGAACTCGTTGACAAGGCCTGGCGTTGCCTGGACCTTACAGCCAAGGCCCTGGGAGCCAGCTGATGGCTGATAACAAAGACTGGGATAATGCTTTCACCGCAAAAGGGCTGTTGGGTACGGTACGGGGCTCACCGTCTTTTGCCGGTGCGCTCAGTTTCATGCGCCGAAAATATACCCGCGACCTCAACGGTGTGGATGTAGCGGTCACTGGTGTACCGCTTGACCTTGCGACCACCAATCGTCCGGGCGCCCGTTTCGGTCCACGGGCGATACGTGCTGCGACTCCCGGTATCAGTTGGGAGAGGCCGTGGCCCTGGGATTTTGATCCCTTCGATCGCCTTGCGGTGATCGATTACGGCGACTGTGAATTTGATCACGGCGAACCTGAATCAATCACACCTTTTGTTGAAAAACACATTGCAGCTATCCTCAAAAGCGGGGCTGCCAGTCTGGTACTGGGCGGTGATCATTTTGTCACCTACCCGGTTTTAAGGGCCTATGCCAAAAAATATGGACCGCTGTCGCTGTTGCACTTTGATGCACATTCAGATACCTGGAGCGAAAAGACACGGCGCCTGGATCACGGCACGATGTTTTATCACGCGGTACGGGAGGGCCTGGTCGATGACAGCCGGTCAATACAGATTGGTTTGCGCACGACCAATGACGAGCCCTTGGGGTTCAATATCCTCGATGCCCGCTGGGTACACCAGCATGGGCCTGACGCGGTCGCTGCCAGGGTCCGGGACGTGGTCGGTCACAAGCCTGTTTACCTGACGTTTGATATCGACTGTCTGGACCCCGCCTATGCGCCCGGTACCGGTACGCCGGTGTGTGGTGGATTGAGTTCCTGGCAGGCACTGGAAGTCATCCGTGGACTGGTGGGCATCAACCTGGTCGGTATGGATGTCGTGGAGGTGGCGCCTTGTTATGACGTGGGTGAAATTACCGCCACAGCAGCCGCCACACTGGCGGCAGAATTCCTCTGTCTGTTCGCTGTCAACCCGGCCCGTACAGATTGAATGAGCCCAGACCATGGGTGGGTATGGTTGCTGACCGGCGTGTGCTGGGTGCGCGTTATTTCCACTTGACCGGTGAGAAATACCTCACTGCCGTCATCCAGGTTGCTGATA
This sequence comes from uncultured Wenzhouxiangellaceae bacterium, assembly GCA_964650905.1. Taxonomy (GTDB): domain Bacteria; phylum Pseudomonadota; class Gammaproteobacteria; order Xanthomonadales; family SZUA-36; genus SZUA-36. The sequence continues at coordinate 2,215 of CAZYVH010000095.1, forward strand.
CCCAGCCGGTCGTATTGCCCGCACTTGTAAATGGTGAAGCTGACATGCAGGTGCTTGGACGGTTGGACGGCATCTTTCTGACCGGTAGTTCATCCAACGTTGAACCGCACCACTATGCTGGCGAGCCCAGCCGGCAAGGCACGCTACATGACCCGCAACGTGACCATGTCGCGCTGGGTCTGATACCTGAAGCCATCAAACGCGGCATGCCGTTATTGGCTGTTTGCCGGGGTTTCCAGGAAATGAATGTCGCACTGGGTGGCAGCCTGTATCAACATGTGCACGAAGTGCCGGGTTACCTCGTGCATAAAGAAGATGCTTCCCAGTCGCTGGAGATACAGTACGGTCCGGCACACCGGGTCGATTTTGTGGCGGGTGGGTTGTTGCAGCGTGTTACACACGAGTCCTTTGCCATGGTCAATTCACTGCATTCACAGGCGGTTGACCAACTGGCGCCCGGCCTCAGGGCCGAGGCCATTGCCGAGGATGGATTGACAGAGGCCTTTGTGGTGGACGATGCGCCCGGTTTTACGCTGGCTGTCCAGTGGCACCCGGAATGGCAGGTGCTGGATAACCCCATCTCCAAAGCCATCTTCGCAGCCTTTGGCCAGGCTTGTCGCCAGTATTATCTTGAACACCACCAAAAACAGACAGCGTGCACGCAGTGAATAACCCGACAGCAAATAACCCCGGTTTCTTCAACGCGGAAAATATTTTCCTTTTTTCCAAATACTTTGTATACGCGCTTTTGAGCTACAACGCCTACCTGTTTTTCAAGGGTGACGTGACAGCCAGCGCGCAGACTTATCGTGATGCAGTGACTTGGGGCAATGTCGTGGAAGCTTATGCGGCGACCTTTGATGATGTTGCGTGGTTGGTTTTGATTGTAGTGTTTGAGTTGGAAACGGCCATCATTCCTGATCATCTGCTCAAGGGCGCAATAAAATGGACCATGGATGGGCTAACTTTCGTGGCCTATATTTTCATTATCTATGCCTTTTATGGGTATTGTGTCAAATATGTCGTGCTATCCGATCAGGCAGTTTTCAATATCTCTGATGTCTGCAGTTTGATAGGGACTGATTTTACCTATGTCTCGACCCTGGATGATTACCTGCCAATAGACCAGACGGCGTGCACTGCCATACAGGGCCAGACCTTGATGCAGGTTGTCGGCACCAGCATTATTGGCACCCCGCTGGCGCTCACCGAGGCGTTACGCCTGGCCATGGTCGATATCGTCAATGCTGCTGACTGGCTGGTCATCGTGGTGTTACTTCAGATAGAAGTTTTCCTGCAGTTGCGCGATAAACTCAGCCAGCGGTTGATGATTACCGGCAAGTATGTCAAGGGTTTTTTCTACTTGATACTGTTTGTCTGTGCGATTTACTGGGGTGTAAAAAGTACTTTCCTGGACTTTTGGGATGCTTTCCTGTGGCTTGCTTCGTTCATATTTATTGAATTGAACATATTCCAATGGAATACGGAAACAGAACAGGAAAAAGAGCAGTTGATGAAGGTTCGATGAATCTGGTCGTGGCCTTTTTTCAACATTCTGACCGTGTGCACAAAGTGGTTGGATTGCACCGGTGAAACCTGCGCAGGCATTGAATACATACCAACAGGTGCAGCAACTGCGCCGAATGAAACGAATTCCCTTGCTACTGCTGCTGTTGATGGCGGCGTTGTTTTTTTCCACCTTGCATCATCCGGCGGCCTGGGCTATGTGGTTACACGCTTTTTCGGAGGCCGGTATGGTGGGCGCCCTGGCCGACTGGTTCGCCGTGGTCGCGTTGTTCCGCCATCCGCTGGGTCTACCTATTCCGCACACCGCCATCATTCCACAGCGCAAGAATGAACTTGGTATAAGCCTGTCACGTTTTGTCGCGGATCACTTTCTGGAACCCGGGGTTGTACGCGGGAAACTGGCAGCAACCGATATGGCGGCCTATGTGGCTGGCTGGTTACGCAGTGATAAAGGCCGAAAGAGTGCCGGGGATCTGTCAGTAGCCATGGTCCGCTGGGCACTCGGCGCCCTGCACGAAAAACGCGTGCGGCGATTCATAGCAAGCCTGTCTCGCAGGCAGTTGAAGAATCTTGATCTGGCACCATTGCTCGGCAGTACGCTCGAATGGCTGGTGCGGGGGGAACGGCACCAACAGATACTGACCCAGGTGTTGCGTTACTCGATCGTGGCTTTGCATGACAACCGGACGGTCATCCGTGCCAGGGTGCAGCAGGAAAGCCCCTGGTGGTTGCCGGGTTTCATCGACGATAAGATCATGCAACAGATGCTGGAGCGCATTGAGAATCAACTGTTTGAAATGACGCTGGACCCGGATCATGAGATGCGTGGCAACTTCAATCAGTGGGTACAAAAACTGGCCCACAATCTGAAACACTCCCGTGAGCACCAACGCTGGGGTGACGATTTCAAGCAGCAACTGTTGGCCAACGACCAGTTGCAGGACTACCTGTATGGCTTGTGGCGTGAGCTGGCGGAAAATATTCAGACCGATCTTGGGCAACCGGAGCCGGCCCTGCGGTGTCACGTGACCGGGTGGCTCGATACGGTTGCCAGCGAACTTGAAGACGATGTCGCCATGCAGGCCTGGATCAATGCCTGGCTGGCGGATGCGATCACCGCGATCGTGGCGCGCAACAGCGACCAGATTGCCAGCTTGATCAGTGATACCGTACGCTCATGGGATGCAGCGGACGCGAGCCACCGGGTGGAATTGGCCATCGGTAGTGACCTGCAATTCATCCGTATCAACGGAACGCTCGTGGGTGGTTTGGTAGGTTTATTGATCCATGCGGTCAAACAGGGTTTCTTTTGGGTTTAAAACCACGGAAAGTGACGTCAATCAGCGACTTCAAAACGATTCTTATCGCGGTTTTTGTAAACCTTGTGTGGGTTCCATATACAACCATTCATGGCAATCCAGGCGCCGGGTGATAAGGTCTGAACGGCACTAACGGCACAGCCAATATTGAACACCGCATCTGAATCGTGGAATCTCGCAGGGTTAAGCGCACCGGTCAGTACCATGACCTTGTCTTTTATCTCATCGAGTAACAGGGCTGTGCGAACCATCGTATCGGTACCGTGCGTGACAAGAACGCGACGGTAATCACAGGCCGCAATTTCTGCTTTGATCGCCCGGCGGTCAGCATCGGTTACGTCCAGACTGTCCTTGCGCATCAGCGGCTTTACCTCAAACTCGAAGCCGACCTGCAATTGTTTGAGTATTTGTCCAATTTGTGGCTTACCGATCTGGTAGTCACTCAAATCGTCGAAGTAGATTTTATCGATGGTGCCGCCAGTGGTAACGATCAGTATTTTTTTCATATGGTATGACATGGTCCTGGTATTAATTTTGGAGCGCCCGTCGTTATCTGATACCGCTTTTGTATGGCTACAGGTAATATAGCCTGCAGAGCGAATGATTGAGCATGGTAAACAAGTGATTATTGTGACACCAAAGAGCGCAAGATTCAGCACCAATATCAACAAGTTTTTCCATATTTGCTTGTTGCTTGTGGTATGGCTGGTCGGCTGGGCGATGTGCGGGTATGACCGGGTGCTGGCGCAAGAACCGGGTATCGTGGAAGTCCCTCAAGATACGACCAGTACCGGTGCAGATGAAGTCATCGCAGAGAGTCCTGTTACATTACCGGGCAGCAGACAAATGGCGCTGGCACTGGCCACACCTGCGTTGCGTCGCGAGGCATTACTTGATCTGGCGGTGGCCGCCAACATAACCGGCCGTGTCAAGCTGGATCAAGCGGCAGACAGTGCCGTGTTTGCCCGCCAGTTTCTTGATGATCGTGGCTGGTTGGCCCGATTGGTCGAACGCTATGGATGGGCCGAGCCACACAGTGCCATCCTTGATCCGGCGGCCTGGCTGGTACAGGTGGAGTTACAGCAGCACGACCTACCGGTGAAAGCGCTCGAATTTCCGGATCGGATACCGCGAAACATGTTGCTTGCGCAGACTTTCCTGCGCTCTGATGAGCGCCTCGCCGTTGCAACTTTACCGGTGTTGTTGCTCAGGCTTGAAGCTGATGTGCTTTCCATATGGGATGCCTTCCTGCAATTGGCCGGTGCTGAAGGGACGCCGGGCCCGGCATGGCAACCCGTCGAGACAAAATGGTTTGCTGACCGGTTGTGGCCAACACCCGAATCGTTCATTTCGGACTGGCCGGCGTATACCGGAACAACCGGTTCACGGGATGCAGGGCCAGCCCTGAACACCCTGGACATGCTATCGCAGTTGATCTCAGACGCGGTCGAAACGGGTCCGCCGGAGCCCTTGCGGCTTGCCCGCTTACGATTTGCACTGCTCGATCAATACCCGCAATTGTCCGCACGACAGCAATTGGAATATCGGGCCAGTTTGCACACGGCCAGTCTGTCTGACGGTTTGCAGGACGGACGGTTTTTTGAGTTTACACGCGGTGTTTTGTCACTGTTGTCAGAGTTGTTGGAATATTCCCTGAAAACGTCGGAGGTGCCGCCGCTGACACATTGGCTGCTGACGGAATTGCCATCCGTCATACATCGCTACGGTAACGAATTTGCGGCCGTTGACCCGGGTTTGAATACAATACTGGCGACTGTTCAGGCAGTTTTGCAGGAGATTGATACACCCGGCAGTAGTGGTATGGCTATCAAGTCACCAAGGGCCGCACTTGCTGATGCCATTGCGCAGATGGGTCTGATGATCCCCGACATGGGGTATTACTTCGATACACCTGTGCGCGCGAGGATTATCGAAGAAATTAACATCTGCACGAGTATCGCCGCCAATCGTGACGACGAAGGTTTTCCAGCGATGACCCGCGGTCAATTCGACAACTGCATGGAAGGATTCTTGCAACTGGCTGGCGACGAGACACGAACACCGGAGTTGTCTGGTGATACCCGCGGACCGTTCAGCAATGAAGCCTTACAACGTGAACTGAGTGTGACCCCGGTGCAGCGTATCAATTACGCTGTCGGTTTTTTGCATGACCGTTTTGCCACCGATTGTCAACCGCCGGCACAGGCTCTTCCCAATCCATTGGAGTGGGCCGTCCTTGCGAATGTTATGGCGTGGTTTGCCGATTACAAAGCGGATTTTTTCATGACACCCGCCAACGAATCCCGTCTTGCCAGCATGCGTGGTATCGGTGAGCAGGCAGCCAGGGAATTGTCGCGACAGGCCCGCTGCTTCACCATGTCCGGGGCAGGTGGCAATGATCCGGTCAACCGAAATCTGGCGATCTACGAAACTGCCCTACGTCAATTGAATGCTGGCATGCTCGATGCAGAAGCAGATTTTCGACAAACAAGCTTAAGACCGGGTGCGGATGTTTTATTGGATCAGGGTGCCAGCCAGTCAACCGCTTATCGGCCGGAAGAGTTGCTGATTTCACCTTGCAGTCAGGAAGCTACTTGTGAAATGTCTGCAAACCTCAGTACCACGCGTGCGCTGATAGGAATGTTTCCAGAGGTTTATCTGCTTGCTGACCAGAGTCGTATGGGACGAATTGAGCTTTGTTACCAGAACATGGAATGGGTGCAGCGCCGCTCCGAATTGGTGCGCCCTGATGATGAGAATGTGGCCAACTACTACGGACGCCTCGGTTTCGATCTGGTGGGTCGATATTTTGAGAATAACCAGTACAGCAATATTTTAGGTTTCAGATTTGTAAGTCCCGGCGAACATCATTACCTGTTCGCGCAGACAGCGCCAGAGGTGTTGCAGGACGGTTGTCCGATAGAGTGGGTTGGCACACGTGTGGTTACACCGTTGCGGGAGAACCATGGCGGTATAGTACCCAATCGTCTTACCTACCTTGCGGCCTCACGAACCCTGCCATCCAGGCTTTTACAAGCCAATTGGGACCGGGGATCTGAATGGCGCGACTGGTTTGTCACCGGTCTTGGTGTAACGCCGTTGGAGTTTCCTGCCGCACCTGACATTTCCACCCGCTTGAACCAGCACCTGCAGGCGCTGCACCAGGCGGAGAAGGCGGAGATCTACCGGCGGGTATTGACACCTGGTGTCACTGATGCAGAGGGTGAGAATGTGTCGTTGTTTGAAGAAATAACACAGGTCTCGGTTGCAAAAGCCATGTTACGCATGCAAATGATAGTGTTCTATCCCGATTCGCTGTCGGTCAATGACGCAGTCCGCTCGGCGATAACCGGTGATGCGGGTTTGTTGGATATAAGTATGCTACGTCGTTTTAAAGCGGACAACGTGGCACCCGCGCGGGTCAAACAGATTGCGGAATCCCGTCTGCAACAATTGCAGAAAAACTGGTTGTCACAGCCCGAAGCCTTGCGCAGGAACGGCTCGATTCCTGCCAGTCTCGCGTATGCGTTGACTCGTATCAATAGCCTTTATCGGCAGATGTTCACGCTCAAAGTGGAACCGCCTGAGGACACCGGGTTGCTGCCTGATGCCTGATGTGCGCGGATGTAAACGTCCACCCTTGTATGTTGGCAGTCTACGATAGGATTTCCAGCACTGATTCGGGTGGCCGGCCAATGGCAGCCCGGCCATTGGCCAGTACAATCGGGCGTTCTATCAGAATGGGTGTTTTGTGCATGGCTGTAAGCAAAACTGCATCGCTTAGATGCGTATCATCAAGTTGCAACGCCTTGTATTCCGGCTGACCCTTGCGCATCAGTTCTCTTGGTTTGAGGCCGAGCATGTCCAGTATGGATCTGAGTTGATCTTCTCCAGGTGGTTTTTCCAGATACAGAATCACTTCTGGATTGATATCATGTTCTTTTAGTAACCGGAGTGTGGCCCGGGATTTAGAACAGCGTGGATTATGCAGAATTTGAACTTTCAAACTGTTAATCTTCCTTATAAGCGGGAAAAAGCAATCTAAGTTACCACAAAAGGTATGTCCGAATGAATATATTGGAAAGTTTCAACAGCATTCCGCGCATCAAGCAATTGGCAGCACACGTCTGGCGGCACTTTGGACAAGACAGGTTGTTTGATGAGGCGGCCTCGATGAGTTACACCAGCTTGCTTTCAATGGTGCCTCTGCTTGCTGTTGTTTTCGGTATTGCCTCGGCCTTTCCGGTATTTGAGCAATGGAGTGAACAACTCCAGTCATTTGTATTCAGCAATTTTGTACCCGCCTCGGGTGAGCAGGTACAGGCCTACCTGGCGGGTTTCCTGGCAAGCGTGGGCAAGCTGACCTTACCGGGTACGCTGCTGTTGATAGTGACCGCGTTGTTGCTGATGGTAAGAGTTGAAAGAGCCTTTAACCTGATCTGGAGGGTGCCTACGGCCCGCAGTATTCGCAACCGGGTTGCCATGTACTGGGCCGTTCTTACGCTTGGGCCGCTGGCCTTGGGCGCTGCTGCAGCACTTGGCGCACAGCCTGTATTTGAGTCGCTGGTCATGGGTGCATCCGCAAATGACAGTTGGCGGTCAATAGGCATTTTTGCACTGTCATGGCTGGCGTTTACTCTGATGTTTTTGCTGGTTCCAAACCGCCGTGTTCACTTTTCACACGCTGGCGTGGGAGCTTTGTTATCTGCGTTCCTGTTTGCTCTGGCAAAGAAAGGTTTTATCGTCTTTGTCAGCAAGGCCAGTTTCAATGTTATTTACGGCACGCTGGCAACCATCCCCATTTTTCTGTTCTGGTTGTACCTGGTTTGGGTTGTTGTTTTACTGGGCGCTTCGCTGGCGGCTTCATTGACGACCTTCAATGAGCGCAAAGTTGCCTGGGGTTGGCCGGTGAAGTGGCATTTTTTGCTTGCCTACAGGATCATAGCTTATCTTTTCAAAGCGCAGGCGAGTGGTAAAGCGCTTGCCATTGAGACATTGATGGCATTGGCTGAGGGTGCCACCGAGACCGAGTTGGTAGACCAGCTTTCCCTGTTTTATGATGCCGGTCTGGTCACACGCAACGAGGACGGTGAATGGTTGTTATGCCGGGACCTGGATTCCGTCAGTTTGCTGGACCTGTACCGGGCGGGGCATTTTTATCTGCCGGTTAATGAGACGTTTGATATTCCGAGTAAAAGTGAATGGGATCCGGCTTTTTTCAGGTCTGTGTCGCTGGGGGATATGAATATGAATCAATCCCTGAAGGCACTTTACTCAGACTAAGGAAACACCATGCTACGAATTTTCACAGGCATATTGCTTGCCAACTTACTATTTGCAGCAGATCTGCAAGCAGGACATGAGAGGGAAGGGCCGGTGGATTTCAGCCTCCGGCAACTGCATGGTGAGGAACTCAGTGTGGGTGACTTCAGGGGCAAGTGGGTGCTACTCAATTACTGGGCGACCTGGTGCGCACCCTGCCGCAAGGAGATTCCGGCACTTTCAGCGCTGCACGAAGCGCGTGCTGACATCATCGTATTGGGCCTGGCTTTTGAGGATACGGAGATTGAAAATTTTGATGAGTTTATGAAAGATTTCCACCCCTCCTACCCCTTACTGCAAGTCGATGTATATGCTCCACCCGAGCCTTTTGGCGCACCCAAAGTGTTGCCGACTTCCATTGTCATCGACCCGCAGGGCTACCCGCTTAAAACGTTCCTGGGGCCGGTGACACGTAAGGATATTGAAGACTTTATCGATGGCCAGGCAAGACCAGGTAATTAGCATTGTCAGCCACCGTCCTTCCAGAACCCGACATCCCCAAAATATAAACCACCGGGTGTCCACTTAGCTGTGAATTCCAGCAACGTTGTACACAAAGAATGGTTTCATTGACCGATTTAC